>NZ_JASDDG010000014.1 GCF_030407495.1 Arthrobacter sp. APC 3897
GGCATTCAGTGCGCGGAACTGGTGCGGCGTCAGATCGAACGGTGCGAGCTGCAGCATCCAGCGCTTCCGAAGCCCGCGGAACACCGCATGCATCAAATCTCCCAGGGCCGCCGGGTCGGCGGAGGTGTTCATCATGAATCCAGTCTAACCATTTCGCGGTAACCACATAGTGAGGTAACCTCTGTATTGGCTGCCGCGTACATCACCGGGCAGCATCAGGAGGACCCTTGTCTATATCAGAAATCCCGACCCCCGGCATCGCGAGCGGCGGAGGGGGCGGCCGCGGAGGCCGCGGACCCGCGAAGCTCAACCCGGCGGACAAAAAGCAGCTCAGGAAGCACCCCGTTTCCCTCACCCGCATCGCCGCGCTGTTCGCGCCGCACAAGGGAACCATCGCCGTCGTCGTCCTGCTCATCACAGCGGCGTCGGTGGTGGGCCTGGCCCAGCCGTTCCTGGTGCGCGCCGTGATCGACGACGCGCTGCCCAACGGCAATCTCCGCCTGCTGGCCTTCCTCACCGCTGCCATGGTGGGTGTTGCCGCCGTGACCTCCGCGATCGGCGTGGTGCAGACCTGGCTGGCCACGGCCATGGGGCAGCGCGTCATGCACACCCTGCGCGTGAACCTTTTCAAGCACCTGCAGTCCCAGTCGCTGGGCTTCTTCACCCGGACACGGGGCGGCGAAGTCCAGTCCCGGCTCACCCACGACATTTCCGGCATGCAGTCAGTGGTCACCACCACCGCCACCGGAGTTGCCTCCAACCTCACGACGGCGGTAGCCACCGCGGTGGCGATGGCTGCCCTCTCCCCCGGGCTGAGCCTGATCTCGCTGGTGGTGCTCCCGCCCGCCATCTGGCTGTCGCGCCGCGTCGCGAAAATCCGCCGTGAGGTCACTGACGAACGCCAGCGCGAACTCGCCGCCCTGCACACCCAGGTGGAGGAAGGCCTCTCCGTTTCCGGCGTGCGCCTGGCCAAGACGCTGGGCACCATTCCCCGCGACGCCGACCGGTTCACCGCCCGCTCGGAAAAGCTGGTGGGGCTGGAACTGCGCAGCCAGCTCGCCGGACGCTGGCGGATGGCCACCATGCAGATTGTCTTCGCAGCCATTCCGGCCGTGATCTATCTCGCCGCAGGTTTCCCCGCAACGGGCGGCGGCATGACCATCGGCACCCTGGTGGCCTTCACCGCCCTGCAGGGCACCATCTTCAGGCCGGTAATGGGCCTGCTGAACATCGGCGTTCAGTGGGTAACCGCGCTGGCGTTCTTTTCCCGGATCTTCGAATATCTGGATCTGGTGCCGGCCATCAAGCCACCGGAGCATCCGGTCCGGCTGGACCCCGCCGCTGTGCGCGGCGAAGTCCGGTTTGAAGGTGTGCGGTTCGCCTACGACGGCGGCCCGGACGTATTGCGCGGCATTGACCTGACGCTGCCCCCGGGCACCGCCACCGCCGTCGTCGGAGCCACCGGTTCGGGCAAGAGCACCCTGGCGTCGCTGCTGCCGCGGCTCAACGACGCCGGTGCCGGACGCGTCACGATCGACGGCGTGGACCTGCGGGAGATTGCGCCCGAGGATCTCGCCAGGATTGTCGGCGTGGTGTCACAGGAGACCTACCTGATTCACGCGTCCGTCCGCGAAAACCTGCTGTTGGCCGCTCCCGAAGCTTCGGATGAACAGCTCTGGCGGGCCCTGGCGTCGGCCCGGATCGCAGACGCCATCGGCGCCCTGCCCGAGGGTCTGGACACGCTGGTAGGCGCACGAGGGCACCGTTTTTCAGGCGGCGAGCAGCAGCGCCTGGCAATAGCCCGCACCATCCTGCGCAATCCTCCGGTGCTGGTGCTGGACGAAGCCACCTCGGCCCTGGACAACACCACCGAGGCGCAGGTCCAGGCCGCCCTGGAGCAGCTGTCCGCCGGCCGGACCACGCTGACCATCGCACACCGGTTGTCTACGGTGGAAAACGCGGACCAGGTGGTGGTGCTCGACGCCGGCGGGATCGTCGAGCGGGGCACTCCCGCACACCTGCGGGAAGCGGGAGGCGCGTTTGCCCGGCTGGCTGCCCGGAGTGCCGCTACTCCTGCTGCAGGGACTGGAATCCTTCAATGAGGGTCCAGGCTATGGAGGCATATTCACGGATATCCATTGATGGACTGATGAACTCGCCGTTATGGGCCAGGAAGTTCCTCAGTAACCGGAGCTGATCGACGCTGTCAGCGATGTATCTGGGGGTGCCGGAATTCCTCAGGGCCCGAATAAGGTCATGCCCCTTTAGCGAAGCATTGGGCTCTTTCAGTTTCACCCATCCCTGGGCGGCATATTCCACCTCGGAATAGGCTTCTTTGACCGCAGCTGCCGGGGAGACCGCGTCTGCAATGTCCTGCAGTCTATTGACCCACGTTGCCCACTTTGAGGTTCCAGCCTTCAAAGTGGCCTCGCTTGAGTCTGCCTGTTTCATTCTCTCGATGGCGTCAATCCAGTTTGCGGCCATCTCGGCGTAGGCCGCGTGCCGCGGGTCGGCCAATCCACCCGCTGCAGAATCTGCCGGGTGGGCGAATTCCCTTCGGATATCCGGACCGTGATTCTCCGGGGTGCCGTTGTCCCCCCTCACGAGTTTTGGCTTTTCCTCGCAGGAACTGCCGGCGGACGCAGAAGCTGATGCGCGGATATGCCGTTCGGCGGAAGAGGCTTCGGCTGCTCCTTCCGTCAGCGTCACGATGGTTTCTTCCACCTGGTCGCGGAAAAACTTGACCCCGCCCAGGGGAGAGGACACTTCTTTGAGTTCCGCTATCCGCTCCGACAGCGCCAGGACAAGGCTGATAACCGGCTTCTTATAGAGAAACAGAAGCACGACGACGGCTGCCGGCCATGCCAGCAAAGAGACCAGACTAGTGATGAAGACAAGCCATTCAGCGGTCATAACTTCCCCCTGCCTCAGCTATCCGGCATTGCTGCACTATCTGTGCGCAACGCCGGTTATCTGCCGCCCGACCTGGCTCCTATTATCCTTTCCAGCGGATGAATAAACAGGGTCCATGGCCATATTCAAGGGTTTTTACTACATGTTTTGACTCTCCCTATTGGAGCAGCCAATCATTGAAGCCCCTAAACACAGCCCCGGAGGAATTACTGCTATGCCTGGCAGAGGCAAAACGGGTGCCCGGCCGGATCCAGGAAAACCCGGAAGCTTGTGCCCGGCTGGTACGAATGCTTTGTGGCGCCGAGCTGCAGCACCGCGGTCTCAGCCTCGTCCAGGTCATCAACGTCCACGTCAATATGCGCCTGCTGGGGAATGTCCTGTTGCGGCCAGACGGGCGCAGTGTAATTCTCCACCTGCTGGAAGCAATAGCGCTGGCCGGTGACATCGGTAATATCGGTCCAGGGTCCGTCGGGTTCCTCCTCGTGCAGGTTCACCTGCCAGTCCAGCAGGGCGCCGTAGAAGGTGGCGAGTGCCGCGGGATCCGGGCAGTCAATGACAGTGGTGGGAGTGCGTGCGATGGCCATGGAAGGAAAGATAGGCCTCCGGCCTGTTTCTGGCAAGATGGATTCATGAAGACATCCCGCGCCGACACCGCTGCCGACGAAGGCTTCTTTCCCTGGCCGCGTGAGGTGCCCAGAGAATGGATCCTGCGGGCACATCCAATCATCCTTATGGTTTCGGCACTGGTGCTGTTCCATCAGTTTGCTCCGCTGCCCAGCAGCCCCATGGGCCTGGTGAGTGAGTTCTTTGTCCTGAGCACCGCTTTCTCCCTGCTGTCCGCCCGGGGCCGCAAAAAAACCCAGAACGCCGGCGGTCCGGACGGGCCCCAAAGCGGTTCGGAGCGCCCGGCGGAATAGGACCCGCCGCATCCGGCTGCGGAACTTCCGGACCACCAGACAGAACAAGCCGGACCCCGCAGGGTCCGGCTTGTTCTCTGTCCGGGGTGCCTTTAGGCGGCATCTCCCGGATCTTCGGAGCTGCGCAGCCGCGAAAGATACCCGGCAAACTGGTGCAGCTCGCCGGCAGACCAGGAGTCCAGGACATGGTTGTCCAGCATGATGCCCGTCTGGACTGCGGCTACCCGCTCCTCAGCCGCCGGTGTCAGCACCAGCACACGGGCACGGCCGTCCCGGGGATCGGCCTGCACCTCAATCAGCCCAAGCTCTTCGAGCTGCCGTGACTGCCGGCTGATGATGCTTTTGTCCACCATCAGCAGGTCCGCCGCGGCCCCGGAATGGAGCGGACCCTCCCGCTTGAGCAGCTGGAGCATTTTCAGGCCGAACAGGGGCAGGGCCGGATTGATGCCTTTGGCGGCGTCCCGCATCCGGCTGCGGACGGTGTCTGCGAGCAGCCGCAGGTTTTCCTCCACCTCATGCAGCGCCTGGGACCGCGCCGGTTCCCGCTCAGTCACCGGGACTGATGCTCCGGGTTGGCAGTCCTGACCGGAGAGACAGGATCCACCAGCGCTACGGAGCCGGTCGCCACATCCGCCAGAGCAAGTTCGGCCGCCGAGGGGGCAGGCGAAGTATCCTGCCTGCCCGGAGCTGCAGAAGCTGCCGCCTTCTTCAGCTGGACGGCATTCTGGCGTCCCAGGCTGGCGTTGGGAATGAAGATGACCGCCAGCAGCGTGACAACGGCCAGCGGCACGCTGTACAGGAAGACCGATCCGACGCCGACGCCGTAAGCAGTCTCGACCAGCACGGCGATGGCATCAGGCAGTTCGGACACCTTGGGGATGGATCCGCTGCCCAGGGCTGCGGCTGCCGCAGCCTGGTCAGCCGGCGCCAAGGCGCTAATGCCGTCCTTGATCTCGGAGGCAACAATGGTTCCCAGCACCGAACCCAGCACGGAAACACCCACGGTGCCGCCGAGGCTGCGGAAGAAGGTCACCGCGCTGGTAGCCACACCGAGGTTCTTCACCTCAATGGAGTTCTGCACCACGAGCACCAGGTTCTGCATGAGCATGCCCAGGCCTGCACCCAGAACAGCCATGTAGATGCCCACCAGCACCAGGTTGGTGTCATAGGCCAGGGTGCCCAGCAGGACGGAACCAAGGACGGTGAGCACAGCCCCGGAAATCATCACAGCCTTCCACTTGCCGGTGCGGCTGATGATCGTTCCGAACAGCGTGGAGGAGATCAGCAGGCCAGCCATCATGGGGATGGTCAGCAGGCCGGACTCGGTGGGCGTTGCCCCGCGGGCCAGCTGCATGTACTGGGCCAGGAATACGGAGGTGCCGAACATGGACACTCCCACGGAAATGCTGGCCACGACGGCAAGCGTGAAGGTGCGGTTCTTGAACATGGACAGCGGAATGATGGGTTCCGGGGACTTGAATTCCACCAGGACGGCAGCGATCAGCAGCACGGCGGATCCGGCGACCATCAGCCAGGAAGCCAGGGAGGCCCAGCCGAACTGGTTGCCCGCCAGCGTCACCCAGATCATCAGCAGCGAGACGCCGCCGGCAATCAGGACGGCACCCAAATAGTCAATGTGGACCTTGCGCTTGGCGTGCTTGGGCAGGTGCAGGGTCACCTGCAGCAGGATGATGGCAACCACCGCCACCGGCAGGGCAATGAAGAAGTTCCAGCGCCATCCGAAGGCATCCGTGACAACCCCGCCCAGCAGCGGTCCGCCCACTGTGCCCACCGCCATCACGGCGCCGAAGAGTCCGGCGTACTTTCCGCGGTCGCGCGGGCTGATGATGTCAGCCATGATGATCTGGCTCAGCGCGGCAAGACCACCGGCGCCCAGACCCTGCAGCACGCGGAAGACAATCAGCGTGTTGGTGTCCTGGGAGAAGCCGGCCAGAGCCGAGCCGAGCACAAAGATGCCCAGTGCGAGCTGGATCAGCAGCTTGCGGTTGAACAGGTCGGCAAACTTGCCCCACAACGGCGTGGACACCGTTGTGGCCAGCAGCGTACCGGTCACCACCCAGGTGTAGGCGGACTGGTTGCCGTCAAGGTCCGAGATGATCAGCGGCAGGGAGGTAGAGACCACCGTGCCCGCCAGAATGGAGACAAACATGCCAAGGAGCAGGCCGGAAAGGGCTTCCAGCACCTGCTTATGAGTCATGGTCCCGTCCGGGGAGGCGGCCCGCTTGGGTGCCTTGGCCTGCTTCTCGGACTTCTTTTTGGGTGGACGTGCTTCGGGGGACATCAGGCTCCTGCTAATAGTTGATTAGCGTCAACTATATAAGTAATTGCCCTTAGTCAACTAGTTTCGTGGCGCATCACACACACTGACGGCTGCGCCGGGCTCAGGTGACGTCGCCGTGAAGGTGTATGACGACCCGTGACGCACGGAGACGCCCCTGCAGTTAGAAACGGTCATCACCGGGCAGTACGCGGATCCATGGGCTAGCTTTTCCTTAACCATCCCGAGCGGCCGAGAGACCTGGATCGACGACGCCGCAGCAACCCTCCCCGCCCAGCAGCGGGGAACGGTGCTACTGCCAGGACCGATGGAGAAGCTGCGCGCTTTCGTTGGTCAGCTTCGCCCTGCCCCGGCACGGCGAAGCTGCCTCCGGCGAACCTGCGCCGCCCTCCGCCGGGCGATGATTCAGGAGCCTGACGTGAGCACAACAAGACCTTTGAGAGCATTTCCCCCTCTACCCCGTATCCTCGCCGGCCTCGCGGCAGGAGCCACCCTGGCCACTGCCCTTGCAGGCTGCGGCTGGCAGGCCGCAGCCGGCGGCAGCGACACCTTTGTTTTTGCCACCGGTAAGGACATCTCCTGCTTGGATCCCCATGTGAACGGCGACATGCCGCAGGCATCCATTGCCGCGAATTATCTGGATTCCCTCGTGTCGCAGGACAGCGGGGGCGCCATCCGTCCCTGGCTGGCCACCGCGTGGTCCGTGTCCGGTGACGGCCTCACTTACACCTTCACGGTGCGCGACGACGTCTGGTTCACTGACGGGACACAACTCACCGCCGAAGCGGTTAAGGCAAACCTGGACCACATGGTTGATCCGGACACACAGTCCGGCACCGCCGGCGGGTACCTCAAACCCTACGAGTCCACGCACGTGGTGGATCCGACCACCGCCGTCGTGACCCTGAACCGCCCCTATGCCGCCTTCCTGGAAGTACTTGCACAGCCCTTCCTCGGCATCCAGTCCCCGGCGGCCCTGAAGCGGCCGCAGGTGGAAAACTGCCACTCGCCGGTGGGATCCGGCCCCTTTAAGATCCTTGACTACGTTCCGCAGTCCAAGGTCACCCTGGTCCGCAACGAAGACTACAACTCGGCCCCGCCCTACGCGCAGCATGACGGTCCGGCGCATATCGAGAAGGTCGAATGGCGCATTGTTCCCGAAGACTCCACCCGGTACGGCATGCTGCGGGCAGGCCAGGTGGATGCCCTGGACCTGATGCCGGCGGTCCATTTCGCCGAAGCGGAAGCAGACAGCAACGTGGAACTGACCCTGCGTGACCGGCCCGGAAACCCTACCAACCTCATCCTCAACACCACCCGCGCTCCCTTTGACGATCTCAGCGTCCGTAAGGCGTTCCTGCACAGTGCTTATGTGGACGCAGGCATCAACAGCGTCTACTTCGGCACCGTGACCCGGGCCGGCGGGCCGCTCAGCTCCACCACCGGTTTCTACTCCCCCGATTTTGAGCACGTGTATGATCCGGACCCCGCCGAAGCAGCACGCCTGCTGGACGATGCCGGCTGGACCGAGCATGACGCCGAAGGGTACCGGGTGAGAGACGGCGAGCGCCTGACCGTTCACTTCCCGTACACCCCCGGCGCCTGGCCCGCTGCGCACCAGGCACTGGTCACCCAAATCCAGGCGACCGCAAAACAGGCCGGCTTCGAGGTGCTGATCGAGAACGGCGATGCAGCAACCGTCAGCGGACTCGGCAACACCTTTGACTACGATCTCCGCGCAGATTACTGGAATACCAACACTGCCGATGTGCTGCGCATTGTCTTCTCCTCTGAATACACAAAGTCAGCCGGCTTTGTTGCCAACGGGTCGGGCTTTCAGAACCCCGGGCTGGACTCAATCCTGAACGCAGCGCTTGCCACTGACGATGCCGCCGTCCGGAAGGACCTTTACCACCGGGCCCAGCGGATCGTCAGCGACAACGCCCTCCAGCTGCCGCTCTATAACCAGGCCAGCCACGTGGCGCTGCGCAGTGACCGGTGGGCAAACCTCACCCTTGAACCGAGCCTTTCCCTCCCCTACCTCTACGACGTCACGGCGGTGGATCCCCAATGAGCACCCAGTCCCTTGATTCCCTCAACACGGCACCGCGCACAACGGTATCCCCCGGCATGACCGGCCGACTGCTGGTCAGACGGGCCGCCGGCAGCATCTTTGTCCTCTGGGCGGCCCTCACCCTTACGTTCTTTGTCCTGCACCTCACCCCCGGCGATCCGGTAACGGCGATCCTCGGGGGTGCCGGATCCTCCCCGTCCGCCGAGACGGTAGCAGCCGTTAAGGCCGAGTACGGCCTGGACCAACCCGTTGTCCTGCAGTACCTCACCTATCTGGGCAACCTGATCACCGGGGACTTTGGCGTGTCCTACATTTTCAAGGTTCCCGTCACCGAAGTCCTCGGCCCGCAGATCCTTCCCACCCTGCAGCTCTCCGGCCTTGCCCTGACCTTCGCCTGGACCATCGCGCTGGCCTTCACCCTCCTCACGGTGGGACGCGGCCGCCTGCTCGACGGCGCCGGCCGGGCCCTGGAAGTGTTCTTCGCTTCGCTTCCCCCGTTCTGGGTGGGCATCATGCTGGCGGTTGTCTTCGCCGTCATCCTGGGCTGGTTCCCGGTCGCCGGAGACGACGGCTTCGCGTCGCTGGTCCTGCCGGCGCTCTCACTGGCCCTCCCCCTGTCCGGGTTCATCGCCCAGGTCACCCGGTCCTCCTTTGAAGAGGCACTGGCCCAGCCGTTCATCCTCAGCGCCCGCGCCCGGGGACTGAGTGACTCCGCTGTGCGGCTAACACATGCCCTGCGGCACGCCATCCTGCCCGGACTCACGCTTTCCGCTTGGGCCGTGGGCTCACTGGTCAGTTCCGCCGTCGTTGCCGAGATCATTTTTGCCCGCGCCGGACTGGGGCGTTCGCTTGTGGACGCCATCATCAACCGCGACATGCCGGTAACCCTGGCCGTGGTCTTCATCATTGCCGCCGTCTACATCATCGTGAACCTCGCCGTGGATCTCCTTTACCGCGTGGTGGATCCCCGCACCAGCCCGACAGGAAGTGCAGCATGAGCACCCTTGCCAGCCCCGCCCCGGCGGCACAGAAACCATCAAAAGCACTGCCCGCCGGGAGCGGTGCGCGCAGCATCCGGCTGGTCCGCAGCACCCCCGCCGGCGTGTGGGTGGCCGGCGCACTTTTGCTCTTCCTGGTGCTCGCCGCCGTCGCTCCATCCCTGTTCCTGCGGCAGGACCCCTACGAGATTGACCCGGCCAACGCCTTCCAGGCGCCGGGCGCCGCCCAACTGTTCGGCACCGACCAAAACGGCCGCGACATCTTTTCCCGGGTGATCGCCGGGACCGGACAGTCATTACTTCTGGGGTTGGCTGCCACAGCCATCGGACTGCTCCTGGGCGGGGCACTGGGCATTACCGCCGGAGTGTCCGGCAAACGGGTCGACTCGGCAATCTGCCGCTTCGTGGAAATCCTCTTTGCTTTCCCAGGCCTGCTGCTGGCCCTGATCGTGATCGCAGTGTCCGGCACCGGCGTCGTCAGCGCCGCTGTTGCCGTGGGAATCGGATCCGCCCCCGGCTACGCGCGGATGCTCCGCACCCAAACGCTGCAGGTGGTGGCCGCTCCCTATGTGGAAACAGCCCTCGCCCTGGGCCGGCCACGCTCCCACATCCTGCGGCACACCATCATCCCCAATGTGGCGCGCCCGCTGTTTGTCCTCGTCACGCTCGGAATCGGCCAGTCCATTGTCTGGGCGTCCTCCCTCAGTTTCCTCGGACTGGGGGCACAGCCGCCGGCAGCCGAATGGGGCGCAATGCTCGCCGACGGGCGCAACTACCTACAGATCGCCTGGTGGATTGCCGCGTTCCCCGGACTGTTCATCACTCTCGCAGCCCTGACCACCACGGTGGCGGGCCATCATCTCCAGCGCCGACTCGAAGCAGAGGTCTGACCATGACACCGAATACCCCGCAGCGGCCGCTGCTCGCGATGGACAACCTGACAGTCTCCTTTTCCACCCCGCGGGGAACCGTTGACGTTGTCCGCGGTGTTTCGCTGGCCCTCGCCCCCGGAAAGGCGCTGGCCCTGGTGGGTGAATCGGGTTCCGGCAAAACCGTCACGGCCCGCACGCTCGCGGGCCTCAACGCTCCCAACGCCCTGGTGTCAGCGGACCGCCTGGAAGTCCTGGGGCACAACGCAGCCCGGCTTTCCGAACGTCAATGGCGCAGGCTGCGGGGCCGGCAGATCGGCTACGTGCTCCAGGATGCCCTGGTGTCCCTTGACCCGCTCCGCACGGTGGGCCAGGAAGTTGATGAGGCACTGCGCGCCCACGGCGTGCACGGACGGGATGAACGCCGGAAGCGGGTCCTTGCCGCCCTGCGTGCCGCCGGCATCACCGATCCCGTGGTCCGGGCCGGGCAGCGCTCCGGCGAACTCTCCGGCGGGCTGCGGCAGCGCGCGCTGATTGCGCAGGCCACCGTCCTCAACCCGCAGCTGGTGATTGCCGATGAATCAACCACCGCACTGGATGCCACCGTGCAGGCCCAGATCCTTGATTTGCTGGAGGGGCTGAAGGAACAGGGGCGCGGGTTGATCTTCATCTCCCATGACCTCGCCGTTGTCAGCCGGCTGGCCGATGAAATTGCCGTCATGCAGCACGGACGGATTGTCGAGTCAGGGCGGACGGCTGAAGTGCTGGGCAACCCGCGCCACGAGTACACCCAACAGCTGATCGATGCCGTCCCCTCCGGCCGCGGCAGGGGCACCCGGCTCTCCGCCCTTCCCCCGCTGGCTGCATCCGCACGCCCGGCACGGCCCTCGGAGTTTTCCCCGGATGCTCCGGCGCTCGAAGCCAGCCATCTCGTCAAGGCCTACACGGCTCCGGACGGCACCTCCCGCACAGTGGTCGATGATGTCTCCTTTACCCTGCCGGCCGGCAAAACCCTGGGCATTGTGGGCGAGTCCGGATCGGGGAAGTCCACGACGGCGCGCATCGTGCTGGGACTCACGGAACCGGATGCTGGGACGGTCCGGCTCGGCGGACTGCCGTGGGCGGGGAACCTGCAGGGAGTGCCGGTGCCCGAAGAGATGCGGCGTCCGCACCGGCGGGACATCCAGTTGGTGAACCAGGACCCGCTGAGCTCCTTCGACCCGCGCTTCAGTGTGGAACGGGTCATTACCGATGCCTTGGCAGCCGGGGGCCCCGGTACGCCCGGTGAACGCCGGGACCGCTCTGCGGAACTCCTAGGGCAGGTGGGGCTGCCCCTGGACCTGATTCACCGGCAGCCGCTCACCCTTTCCGGCGGGCAGCGCCAGCGCGTGGCGATCGCCCGCGCCCTTGCGCTCGAGCCCCGTGTGCTGCTGCTCGATGAACCGGTGTCCGCGCTGGATGTGTCCATCCAGGCGCAGGTCCTGGATCTCCTCGCGGACCTGCAGGAACAGCTCGGGCTGAGCTACCTGTTCATCAGCCACGACCTCGGCGTGATCCACCATGTCAGCGACGACGTCCTGGTAATGAAGGACGGCCGCGTCATGGAATCCGGCAGCGCCGCTTCGCTTTTCGCCTTTCCGGCAACCAGTTACACCAGAGCCCTGCTCGCTGCCGTTCCCCGGATGCCTGCGCGCCGCCCCGCTACCGACCTGCACGCATGATTTCCGTTAGTACCCTCCCGAAAGGACCCCTGTCATGACCATCGAGATTCCGGCTTCCGCCGCCCCCGGCTATGCCGATGTGGCGGCCCGGTTCCGTCCGCTGTTTGCCGACATCGCGCGGGGCGCAGCCAGGCGGGAAAGCGGACGCATCCTGCTGCACGAGGAAATCCGCCTGCTGGCTGAAGCCGGCTTCACGTCCCTGCGGGTTCCCGCTGGGCTTGGCGGCGGAGGGGTGTCCGCCCCGGACTTTTTCCGGCTGCTCATTGAACTGGCGGCGGCTGAATCAAACCTGGCCCAGGCCCTGCGCTGCCACATCGCCTTCGTGGAAGACCTGCTCTACTCCGGAAACATAACATGGCTTCGCCGGATCGCGGACGGCGCGGTGGTGGGCAATGCCTGGACCGAAAGCGGACCGGTCCCCGTAGGCGGGGTCAGCACCACTATCACGGCGGACGGTGCCGGGTACCGGGTTAACGGCACCAAGTACTACACGACGGGCAGCCTGTACGCGGACTGGATCCAGACGGGGGCCCGCACCGCCGAGGGCGTGGACGTCATCGCCCTGGTCCACCGCGATACTCCGGGCGTTGAGGTGGCCGATGACTGGGACGGTTTTGGCCAGCGGCTGACCGCGAGCGGAACGTCGGTCTTCACCAATGTGTTCGTCCCTGCTGCGGATGTCATCACGGAGGCTGCTCATCCCCCGTACAGCACCGGCGTGTACCAGCTCATCCATGTGGCAACCCTTGCCGGCATAGCCCGCGCGGCCCTCGCGGATGTGGTCTGCGAAGTGCGTCAACGGACCAGGACCTTCAGCAACGGAAACGGCACCCGGCCCAGCGCGGACATCCAGGTGCAGCAGGTGGTGGGGGAAGTGTCGGCGCTGGCCTTCTCTGCCGAAGCTGCTTCCCTCCGGGTCGCTGATCTGGTTCAGGAAGCCTATGAGGCTCGGCACCAACCATCGAGCGAACGCGCAGAAGCCGCCGTCACGGCCGTGGAGTTCGCCTCGTCCCAGGCGCAGATTGTGGTGACCGAGCAGGTCCAGCGGGCTGCTTCCCTTCTGTTCAACGCCCTGGGCGCATCTTCCACCAGTCAGGAGCTGCAGCTGGACCGGCATTGGCGCAATGCCCGGACCATTTCCTCGCACAACCCGGTCATCTACAAGTCACGGATCGTAGGCGACTGGGAAATCAACGGTGCGGTGCCGGACTTCGTGTGGCGGGCAGGTGAGGCTCCTGCCGCTGTCCGGTGACTGGGTGCCCCCGGGAACGCAGGTACCAACGACGACGGCGGCAGCCCCGCCGCCGCCGTCGTTGGTGAGCGCCGCCGTCGTTAGACCGTGGCCGTTACGAAGTCATAGTCCAGGCGCGGCAGGCGCGGGAACCAGGCGTTTTCCCCGGGCCCGCCGATGTTGACCACCATGAATGTCCGCCGGTTCTGCCCGGCGTGGAACTCGGCGTCGATGCCGGCGGCGTCAAAGGCGCCCATAGGGCCGGCAGCCAGCCCGACGGCGCGGACGGCCATGATGAAGTAGGCCGCCTGCATGTGGCCGTTGTTGTTGCCCATGGCGGTGCGGAGCTCGTCCCGGCCGTCAAACATTGCCTTCCGCTCGGCGGCATGCGGAAAGAACACCGGGAACTGCTCGTGCCACTCGGTATCGAAACTCAGCACAGCCACCATGGGCGCCGCAGCGGTTTTCGCCTGGTTTCCCTCAGCCATGTGGCGCACCAGCTTCTCGCGTGCTTCGGACGACTTCACCCAGGTGATGCGCATGGGCTGGATGTTCATTGAGGTGGGTCCGAATTTCGTCAGTTCATAGATGGCTCGGAGCTGCCCGTCCGTAACGGGCTCGTCGGTAAACGTATTTGCCGTCCGTGCTTCAGTGAAGAGCGTATCGAGACTGGTGCTGTCCAGCACGTAGTCGGAAACAGGGTTTTCGCTGCGGATGTCTGTACTCATGGAGAAAGGAACCTTTGCGTCGGAACTATGTGAACAGTTCATACAAACGCATGCGTACCGGTTCTATTCCGCCGGGGACGCGGGGGCTCGTCATGCTGCGTCATCCGGGGGCCGGGCACATGTATTTTGCCCCTCTCGGATCAGGTACCCCGCCCGAGGCTCGGCAGGAAGGGCACCCGCCGGAGTAAAATGGAGACAGTGCCAGGCTCGCGGCTGCGGCGTTCCGTCCGTACGGTTCAGCTGCATCCGTTTTTCGCAAACTGTTCTCCGCCACTCTCCCGGCGAACCGTTGAACCGAGTCTCCCGTTGGCGCACATTGGGTCTTCGGGAGCATTTGAGCCGGGCCTTCAGCTTCTGCCGGAGGTGTCACTTGCCGTTTTTCAAAGGTCAGGTCCTCGTCCATCCCCATCATGGCCCGGCCGTGGTGAGCGCTTTCGAAACCCATCCGCGTCTGCAAAGGGATTGCATGGTCCTTGAAGTGCAGTCCTCCCATCTCATGGTCTGGGTCCCGCTGGATCAGGTTGAGCACGTCGGGCTGCGGCCGGTGCTGGATCAATCCGGACTCGACAACCTGTTCTCCGTCCTCCGGGGAACAGCGGATGAAGAGGACCAGCAATGGTCCCGGCGGTATAAGGACAACACCGAAAAACTGGCAACCGGCGATCCCATGGTGATTGCCGCCGTCGTGCGCAATTTGATGCTGCGCAGCAATTCCCAGGGCCTGTCCCAGGCCGAACGCGAGATGCTTCGCCATGCCCGCCAGCCGCTGTTGACCGAAGTGTCACTGGCTCTGGACATTTCGGAACAGGCCGCCTCGGACATGATCGACGCCGTCTGGTGCGTCGGCACCGAAACCGAGGTGTCCTAGTTTTTGGGCAGCCGCGGCCGGGTTGGCCAACGTCACAACATCCGGTCCCCGTAAAGCTGCTCTCCTGCGGGTAGAAGCTCCTAGACTTAAAAAACTGATTGTTTTTTGCCTGACCTCCGGTTCCATATTGAGCCCGTCTAAGTTCCATCACGGTGATGTAAGTGACAAACGTGCGTGCCGAATCCGCTCTCTCAAGGTCCGCAGCCTCCGTTCGACGCGATGCGCCGACGCCTCCCCGCGGACTGCTCATCGAGTGGGATCCGGCGACCTACAGGAGAACACTCGACCGGTTTGCCAAAGACCAGCAGATCGCTGTCCCCTCCCGGGAAAAGGAGGCAGGCTCTCCCTTTGGCTTCCGCCTCCGGGTCCTGGATGCGGATGTTCCCACGCCCGTTATGATGCACCCGCGATGGGATCAGGCGCTGACAGGTTTTGTCAGGGAACAGGCCAGGGGCCTGCCGCTGAACGCCGGAAATCGAAACTACAAGGACCGCAATCCGAAGTGTGAGGTGGCCATAGCCCTTACACCCCTGCGCGTGCTGGCCGGGGAACGGTCCATCGACGATCTTCAGGCCATCGCTGACGGGCTGGAGCTGCCCTGGCTGCGCTCCTATCTTTCCTTCCGGCATGAGACGGTCATCCATTCCGTACTGCGCATGTCGCCGCAGGAAACCACAGCTGCCCTTCGGGAAACAGCCGAAGCCGCCGGCCGGATCCGGCACCTTGACGGACCGGCCGGCGAGGCGGTCATCGCAGTGCGGCGGCTGCAGCAGCAATTCCCCCACGACAGGGGGATCCTGCTGGCCGTCTGCATGCAGCTGATGCAGCTGGATCCGGGGCAGGCAGCGGTAATTCCTCCCGGTTGCCTGCATGCCTATCTGTCCGGCCAGGCGGTGCTCGTCATGGGCACCTCGGACAACGCGCTGCACGCCGGATTGACCACCGAGCACGTGGACCTCTGCGAACTGCAGCAGCTGACCGGCGCCGGGCAGCCGCAGCCTGCCGTCCTGCCCGTACTTGACGTCGGTGACGGCGAGCAGCGGATTCCGCTCTGGAGCGACGATCTGGACCTGCGGCGGGTGGTCGTGGGTGAGGATCCAAAGTCCGTCCGTGTGGGCCCCTTCAGCGTAGTGCTGGCCGCGATGGATACTGCGTCCGTCACGGTGGAAGGGGCCACGGCGGAGATGTTGCCCGAATCCAAGATCCTGTACGCCGGGGATCCGGTGACGGCCACCCTTACCGGCCCGGCCCAGATGTTCGTGGCATCGATGCTCTAGCCGGACCGGCCGGCAGACAACCGGCTGCAGACAGACAGCGGAGGGAGGACACCATTGGTGCCCTCCCTCCGCTGTTGAGATTTCCGCCGCTGCTAGACGGCTGCCGGAATCTTCATGCCGTGCATGTTCACCAGCAGTTCGCGGGCGGCCTTCACCTGGGTGCGGGCTTCTTCGTCATCCCAGCCCAGCTGAGGGGCGAGGAGGCCGGCGAGCTCGTTCAGCATTTCCTCGGTCACGAGGCCGCGGAAGGCCAGTGACGTGCGCCGGATGAGGATGTCGGACAGGCGGGTAACCTGCTCGTTTTCCACCATGTAGGTCAGTTCGCGCGTGCTGAGCTCGGGGGTGGACGCCAGCAGCTGGTCTCCGCCCTGGGCCAGGAAGGCCAGCACATCGGTGGCGCGGGTGCCGTAGCGGGTCAGCAGTACGCGGACGCGGTCACGGTCGGCAACTTCGCTGGCGGTGCGGTTGACCCACAGGCGCTCCTCGGCCTCGGTGCGCGGGAAGTCCCTGCCGCCGCCGATCGCCAGTTCCGACGTCGCCGTCTTGCGCGGCATGCCCAGAGCGGTCATGGCCTCGGAAGCGAGGTTTTCGGACAGCGCGCGGAACGTCGTCCACTTTCCGCCGACGAGGGACAGCGTGGTGACGTTCTTGCTGCCGCGCTTGTCACTGCGCTTTTCGATGCGGTAGTCGCGGGACCCAAAACCCGGCTGCGTGTCGTCGTGCCTGGGCAGCGGCCGGACACCGGAGAAGGTGTAGACGATGTGGTCGCGGCGCACGTCGATGGTCGGGAACACGTGGGCGACGAGCTCGAAGAAGTACTCGATTTCCTCGTCCGTGCAGATCGAGTCCTCGGTGATGTCGGCGTCGATATCCGTGGTGCCTACGAGCACACGGTCACCCATCGGGTAGATCAGGACAATGCGGCCGTCGGTGTGTTCGAAGAACAGCTCGCGCCCGTTGCAGGCTTCGAGCAGCTCCGGGTGGTCCAGGACAATGTGTGAGCCCTTGGTGCCGCCCATGAAGGAGGTGCGCTTGCCGAAGGAATCGTTGGTTTCGTCCACCCAGGCGCCGGTGGCGTTGATGACGACGTCGGCCTCGAACAGGAATTCTTCACCGGTCAGTTCGTCGCGCAGCAGGGTGCCGGCGTCGGTGGTGCCCACGGCGGAAACATAGTTGCTGGCGCGGGACTCTTTGTTGGCCTCGAGGCCGTCGCGCAGCACATCCAGGGTCAGGCGCTCGGGGTTGTGCACCGAGGCATCGAAGTACGTGGCGGTGTACTTAACATCGGAACGCAGCTTGGGCAGTTCCTGCAGGGACTTCTTCTTGCCGACAAAGTTGTGGCGCGGAGCAACACGGCCGCCGCGGGAGAAGAAGTCGTACATCAGCAGGCCGGCCTTGATGAGCACTGCACCGCGTTCGGTGTGCTTACCCTGCTTGTGCGTCAGGAAGCGCATCGGAGCTGCGGTGATGCCCGAGAAGGTGCTGGTGATCGGGATGGTGGTCTGCAGCGGCTTCACGTAGTGCGGTGCCAGGCGGAGCAGCGCATTGCGCTCGACGACGGACTCGTGAACGAGGCGGAACTCGCCGTTTTCCAGGTAGCGGATGCCGCCGTGGATCATGTGGGAGGAAGCGCCTGAAGCGCCCTGGCAGTAGTCCCCGCGTTCAACGAGTGCTACGTCCACGCCCTGCAGCGACAGGTCACGGAAGGTGCCTACGCCATTAATGCCGCCGCCCACGATCAGCACTGAGGCCCGGGGCCGGTCCTTCAACTGCTGCACCACCGGACGGACGGCGGTTTTTCCCTTGCTGGGGTTCACGGAATTGTCCACGACTATCTCCAAACGCTTCTGTGGCGGCTTTGCCATATCCATCCATGCTCGAAGCCCGGAGGCCGCAGCATCGAGCCGATGCACAAACGTGCACCCTGACATAATGGATACATGACGATCTCTGCGGTTTTGATGGACTACAAGTGAACATTGGTGTCACTTCCCGCTCGGCGGCACGTGCCGGGGAGCCCTCGGCCCTTCAGGCGGAGGGACGCGACCGGGACGCATTGCGCGCGGCACAGATGTATTACCTGCAGAACCTCACCATGGAGGCCATTGCCCGCGAACTGCGGATCTCCCGTTCAACGGTTTCCCGCCTGCTCTCGCATGCCCGCAGCACCGGGCTGGTGGAAATCAGGATCAAGAGCGCAGCCGACCGGGCGCCGGCACTGGAGCGGGAGATCAGTTCCCGCTTCGGGGTCCACGCCAAGGTGGTTCCGGTGGCGGAAGGTGTCTCTCCCGCCCAGATCCTGCAGCGCGTTGCCGTCCAGGCCGCGCACCACATCAATCCCCTGATCGATTCCGACGCAATTGTCGGCGTCGCCTGGGGCTCCACGCTGACCGCCGTCAGCCAGCATCTGGGAGTGAAGGACACCCACGACAGCACAGTGGTGCAGATGAACGGTGCCGGCAACTTCCGCACCTCGGGCATCACGTATGCCAGTGAAATCCTGCAGCGCTTCGGCCATGCCTACGGCGCACGCGTGGTGCAGTTCCCGGTCCCGGCGTTTTTCGACCACACGGAGACCAAGGAAGCCATGTGGCGGGAACGTCCGGTGAAGCGGGTGCTGGACCTGCAGGCCCGGATGAACACCGCCATTTTTGGAGTCGGCTCCATGGAGGCCGGCGTTCCGAGCCACGTCTACAACGGTGCGTACCTTGATGAAGAAGACCTGGATGACCTGATGGCGGAGGGAGTGGTGGGTGATGTGGCCACCATGTTCTACCGCGAAGACGGCACCTGGGACGGCATCAGCCTCAATGCCCGCAGCACCGGACCGGAGCTGGGCCAGCTGCGCCAGGTGCCGCGCCGCATCTGCGTCGTAGCGGGGGAAGCAAAAACCGCCAGCCTCCTCGGTGCCCTGCGGGCTGGCCTGGTGACGGACCTGATCCTGGATGAGAATTCCGCCCGCCGGCTGGCTTCCTGCTGATGCGGCGTACTTCTAGCGCACTGTGGCCGGCCGCAGCAGCAACCAGGTCCCGGTGGCGGAAAGTACCACCGCACCGACGGCCGCGGCCCCGAGCCACCATAGCCGGAAAGCCGCAGTGATCGCTGCCGCTTGGGGAACGAGGATGATGACCGCCAGCAAAAGAGCGAGGACAAGGACGCCGGCGATCAGTTGAGGACCAATCGCACCGAAGCGCACCCATGCGGCGGCAAAGACTCCCCCGACGGTGAGCGTGGTCAGCACTCCGAAGAAGACGATCGGCAGCAGACGCAGCGGGTCGCCGCCGCCGAGGACGTAGATGTCGAAGATATAGAAGCCGGCGAACCAATGATTCGTGGCAATTTCAATGGCGTTCAACACAGCCAGGAGCAGGGCGACGTAAGAGGCTGCGATTGCGTTCCAGATCAGGGTGCCGGCGACGAAATCGCGTCGCGTAGCTCCGAGAGCCAGCGCGAAGGGAAATGTAGTTGCCACCCTGGCAACGCCGAGATAACCAAAGAAACCCGCCAGGGCATAGACGATTCCGGGGTTGCTTTGGGAGCCCTGGATCCAGGCTTCACTACCCGGTTGACTTCCGGAGCGCCAGAAGACCAGTGCGATAAGCACGGAAATGACGGCAACGGATCCAGCGATGGACAGCGGCACGACAAACGTTTCTGTCCGCCGGTTGAGGTGGAATTTTACGGTCGAGACGACGGCGTTCATGCGTGTGCCCCTTTGTTGGTGCGGACGGGCTCCGGTGCTGTTGCAGCGGAGCCGTAACCGGCGACGAGTTGTTGGAGCGTTGCCGGCGAGACGGCGGCCCCGAGGGTGTGCGCCCGGAACCCGAGGCCGGCGTCGGCTGTTCCGCCGACGGTGACTGACCTGAGGCCGCCCACCGTGTGTGAGGCAAGCAGGGTCCGTCCGCCCACGAGCTCCTCGACAACCTGCGCCGGGCCGCTGACGGTAAACGCCAGGGTGGAGGTTTCTTCGCTGGCGCAGTCGACATACACCCGGCCCCGGTCAACAATCAGGACCCGGTCAAAGAGGGCCTCGGATTCCTCAATGAGGTGGGTGGAGAGCATGACGGTACGGGGGTGTTCCGCAAAGTCACGAAGAAGCATGTTGTGAAAAAACGCCCGCGCCGTGGCATCAAGGCCGAGGTATGGCTCGTCGAGCAGCGTGAGGGGCGCCCGGGATGCGAGGGCCAAAACGACGGCGACGGAAGAAAGCTGTCCCCGGGAGAATTT
The DNA here is from genome assembly GCF_030407495.1 of Arthrobacter sp. APC 3897. GTDB lineage: Bacteria > Actinomycetota > Actinomycetes > Actinomycetales > Micrococcaceae > Arthrobacter_B. The sequence goes on from NZ_JASDDG010000014.1 coordinate 20,123, forward strand.
CTTGATCGGGGTCCTGTCCGGGATACGGAACCCTTCCACGAGTTCGGCGGCGACATCGGAGCTCCAATTCGGCGCGAAATCCGGAGCGATCCGCAGCACATGATGCAGTCGATAACCGTCTGGGTACCGCTGGTTGTCACGGATGAAACTGATCTGCGACAGGAGCGCCTTATTCTCAAAGGGATCCTGCCCGAAGACCTCAACCGTGCCTGAGCTGGGACGGTCCTGGCCGGCGAGGATCGACATAATCGTTGTCTTGCCGGCACCGTTCCGGCCGAGCAGCCCGCAAATGGAGCCTTCCGGCGCGGAGAGCGTAATGTCTTCCAAGGCCTTCACCTGCCCGAAGACACGGCTCAGGGAGCGGATGTCGATTGCGTTAGTCATGCCGGATCCTGTTCGTCGATCATCGAATGCAGCTCAGCGGCTGTGAATTCCAGGACCGCGGCTTCTCGAAGAAGCGGCTGCACGTATTGTGTGCGGAACTCGTCGCGCCGCCGGGTGAGGAGTATTTTCCGCGCCCCGGTCGCGACGAACATGCCAATGCCCCGTTTTTTGTAAAGCACGCCCAGACTCACGAGCATGTTCACGCCTTTACTGGCGGTGGCAGGGTTCATCTGGTGAAACACGGCGAAGTCGGTGGCGGAGGGCACTGCTGTTTCCTCCGGATAGGCCCCGGACACAATATCGTCGGCAATCCTGGCAGCGAGCTGCTGGAAGATTGGACCCTCGCCTGTGAACATGATCACACGGTAGTCCATTAGTGGACTAATGGACATGGGTACCGGATAGTCAGGACTCCAGCGTTGCTATGGACCTGGACCACAAAGCCTCTGCCAGGTCAGGGTCCCGGGCATGCCTGTTGGTGCCGGCCACCTTCCCCCGCCGGTAATACTCGCCCGTCGCGTAGTCCTGCCCGGGAACAGCACCGGCAAGATAGACCAGTGTTCGGGCGGCGCCTTTCTCCGGAGTCAGCACCAGATGCCGCAGGGGTGAATAGCCTGCACGGGTCGCCATGCCGTGCTCACCCAGGAAATTGGTGGCAACGAGGCCGGGGTGGAAGGTTGTGGAAGTTGCTCCCCTGAGCCGGTAGCGGCGGTCAAACTCGCGCGTAAACAGGATCAGCCCGAGTTTGGCTGCCGCATAGGCCCGGAAGGGCCGGTACCGCCTTTCCAGCTCCAGATCATCCGGATCCACGCGCCCCAAGAGGTTTGCCGCACTGGAGGTGTTGATCACGGTTCCGCCGGACTCCAGCAACCGGGACGTCAGCATCTGCGTGAGCAGGAAGGGAGCCAGATAGTTCACCTGGAAGGTCATCTCATGTCCGTCTCCGGTGATGCGCCGCTCCCGGCCGAACATTGCCCCGGCGTTGTTGGCCAGGACATCGATGACGCCGCAGTGTGCCAGCAACTGGAGGGCCAGGTTCCGCACAGTGTCCAGCACAGCGAAATCAGCCACGAAGTACTCGCCGCCGGTGTGTGTCGCCACTGCGGCTGTCTTCGACGGCGACCGTCCCACCACCACCACGCGATGCCCCTCCTGGGCCAGCTGCCCTGCAGCGGCAGCGCCGATGCCGTCGCTGGCACCGGTGATCACGATGGTTTTGGGTATCATGCTCAGGATTCCAGCATCGCCACCGACCGGTTCCACAACCCCAGGGCAAGGACCGCGTCCCGGGCCTGGCGATTCGGACGGGCAACCTTGCACCGCTCGAAGTACTCGCCCGTGGGATAGTCCTCCCCCGGTGTTCTCCCAGCCAGGAACAACAGCGTCCTGGCACCCTTTTCCGGGCTGCTCAGGAATAGGTGCTTCAGCGGGGTGTGATAGAGCGCGTGCATGGCCGAACCTTGGACGCCGGAGAAGCTGGACGCAATATTGCCCGGATGGAACGCCGTCGAGGTGGCACCGTGGGAGCGGTATCTGCGGTCGAATTCCTGGGTGAACAGGATCTGCTCCAGCTTGCTGTTTCCGTAGGCTTTACGGGGGTTGTAGGACTTCTCCGATTCGAGGTCCTCCAGGTCCAGCCGGGCGAAGAGCCGGTTGGCGATGCTGGAGGTGTTGATGACGGTCCCCTGTGATTCCAGCAGCCGGTCGGTCAGCAGCCGGGTGAGAAGGAACGGCGCCAGATAATTCACCTGGAACGTCATCTCATGTCCGTCTCCGGTAACCTCGCGTTCCTTCCCGAAGATGGCGCCGGCATTGTTGGCCAGGACATCGATGCGGGGGTACCGCTGCAGCAGCTCCGAAGCCAGGTTCCGCACCTGGTTGAGGTCAGCGAAATCGGCCAGCAGGAATTCGCCGCCGGTGTCTTCCGCGACGGCCGCTGTCTTCTCCGGGGAACGTCCCACCACCACTACTTGGTGGCCTTCCCGGCTGAGCCGGCGGGCGGCAGCCGCACCCACGCCGTCGGACCCGCCGGTGATCACGATGGTCTTGGAAACCATGGGCGTCTGCTTTCCTTGAAGTGCCGGGACGGCATCACCCTAACGGCTGGGGCACCGGGAACGGTACCCCAGCCGCAGGACGCATCCATGGGTTTCGCCGGATGGGCCAGTATCCGGCAGCGTTGCGAAAATCAGCCGGAATGCCTGCTTCGCCAGAAGGCCGCCATCAGCGCGCCGGAAACGTTATGCCATACCGAGAAGACTGCAGCCGGCAGCGCCGCCTCCGGGGTGAAGTACTGTTTGGCCAAACCGGCGGCCAGACCCGAGTTCTGCATGCCCACTTCTACAGCCATGGTCCGCCGGGAAGCGACCGGCTGGCGGAACAGTTTCGCGGTGCCGTAGCCCAGCCCCAGGCCCAACCCGTTGTGAATGATAACCGCGAGGAGGATCAGCCAGCCGGCCGTCACGATGGCAGCGGCGCTTCCCGCCACCACGGCGAGGACCACAAAAGTAATAGCCAGTACGGAAATCCACGGCAGGACCGGCAGGACGCGGTCAACCAGGCGTGGCACCGCGTAGCGGAGGACCAGCCCCAGCACCACGGGGATGAGGACAATCTGGACAATGGATAACGCCATGGATCCGGCATCCACGGCCATGTACCGGCCAGCCAGCCACAGCGCCAGCAGCGGGGTGAAGAGAGGTGCCAGCAGGGTCGACACCGAGGTCATCGCCACCGACAGGGCAACGTTGCCCTTCGCGAGGTACGTGACCACATTGGAGGCGGTGCCTCCCGGAGCGCAGCCAACAAGGATGACGCCGGCGGCCAGTTCCGGACTCAACTGCAGCGCCCAGGCAATCCCGGCACCCAGCAGCGGCATGATGACAAACTGCGCAACCACGCCAAGGAACACGGGCAGCGGCTGCCGGACCACCAGGGCAAAGTCCGGCAGGGTTAGCGTCAGACCCATGCCGAACATGATCAGCATCAGCGCCGGGTTGATGAACGGCGAAAGCCCGGTGAACGGCGAGGGAAAGAACAGGGCCACCGCTCCCCCGGCGAGGATGAGCAGCGGGAAGACCGTGACCGCCACGCGGGCGCTGCGTTCTTCACCGGTGCGGGTTGGTTGGGGGGTTGTGGTTTCGGGGTTCGCAGACATTCCCACATGGTGGCACTGCACGCGCCGGTCCGCTATTTGTGACACGCAGGACGACGCCGGCGGCAGAGGACAGGGGCCGCTGCACCTGCAGCGGCCCCTGTTTGCCGGCACCCCGGGGCCGGGCATCGGAACTCCAACGGATTACACCGCGGCGAGCTCCCTCTGGGCAGGCATTTCCCCGGCCGGAGCAGCGGGAGCAGGAGCTGTATCCACGGGCCAGGCTTCAGTCCGCGGCGGCTTGAGCCGGTCAATGACCATCACAGCCGCCAGGGAGACCGCTCCCCAAATAATCAGTGTCAGCACATGGGTCCCGACCGTGTCCCCGCCGAAGTAGAGGATGGAACGGATGGACTCCACCGCGGCGGGCATCGGCAGCACCTCGTGCAGGTAGCGGAAGATCTCCGGCTCCATGTAGATGGACATCGCCGCACCGGAAGCCGGGACACCCAGGAACATGAGGATGCCGATCACAGGAAGGATGGCAAGCATGCCGATCAGGCGCTCAAACACCGCCGTGAACATAGCCATGCAGAAGATAGCAACTGCACCAACTGCCCACAGTTGCAGAAAGTGGCCGTCAATCGCGCCGACAAAGACATCGGCAATCACCCACAGCAGAGCTGAGTACCCTACGGCCCAGGCGGCGACGACGGGCAGCAGCCTGCGCAGCGGACGGCTGGCGGGCTGGGCGGTTGCGCCCACCACAATGATCATGAAGCCGGCCATGATCCAGCCCATGGCCAGGTACATGGTGGCCATGCCCATGGAATCCTGCTCCGGCATCGGGGCAACGTCTTCAGTCGTCAGTTCCATTTGCTGGCCTGCAGCAACCTGGGCGAATACCTGATTGACCACCTGTTGAGCGCTCATGCCTGCAGCCTGGTTGGTCAAGAGCGTTGCGCCTGGATTCTCTGCCGACGGCAGCACATACGCCGCAGTGACTTCCCGGTCCCGAACCAGTTCCCGTGCCTCATCCGCCGAATCCACGGCACGGAGGTCAAAGAGGCCGGACATGTTTGCCTCCAGCCCGGCAACAGCCTGGTCTGCCTGCTGCACAGTGGCACCGGCGACGGCAACGGGCATATCCCGCGGTGCCGGCTGATACATGGCGCCGAGCATCATGGTCAGCATCATGGACACCATAACCAGCGGGAAGAAGGCCAGAGTGACATAGCGCCAGGTGCGGCTCTTTGGCCGCGGGCCGCCGTGCAGGGAGGCAACGTTGACGGGCAGCGGCCCGGCATCCGGCTTCCGGCGGCGTTTCAGTGCATCCAGCGCCAGGGTCAGCGCCAGGGATGCAGCGGCGCCGATGACCAGTACCAGCAGGCGCGCTCCCGCACCGTCCCCGTCAAAGTAGAGCACCGAGCGCAGCGACTCACCTGTGGCCGCGGCCGGCAGGAAGCTGTGCAGGAAGGGATAAAGGGCAGGCATGGTGTGCACGGACATGCTCATGTTGGAAGCGGGGACACCCAGAACCATGAGGAGGAGCATGCCGGCAAGAACCGCCATCGGACCCAGGATGCGGGTCAGGAACAACTGAACGCTGCCCACCGCAAAGACCGACAGCCAGCAGATGCCCAGCACTGCTGCAGTGTGGCCCTGGACCACCCCCATGACGGGGCCGACTACCGTCCAGACCAGTGCCGCGATCAGTGCGGACCAGCCGGCAAGCAGGGGTACGAACCGCCGGAAGCGCAGCAGTTCCGGTGAATTGGACAGCACCAGGCTCAGCGGCATGTAGCCGGCCAGCATCAGGGCGGTGGTCATGAACATAGCACCCAGTCCCGCCATGTCATTCTCCGGCAGGGGCTGAAGGTCCTCGGTCTCCAGGGACAGCCCCTGTCCGAGCACCTGCGGGGCCAGCAGCGCCGTGACCGCACTTGACTGGGAGGCTCCGGCGGCGCCTGCCGTATACACCGTGGCGGATCCTCCGTTCAGGACCACGGCACCGGAAACCTCACGCTCCAGCACCAGCCGGCGAGCCTCGTCCGCAGAGTCCACCTCCCGGACATTCACTGCATCGGGATTGGCGTCCCGCAGTGCCCCGGCGAAGGAATCAGCCTGCTGCGCTGAACCGCTGAGGGCAATGGGCATATTGTTCGGCTCGGGCGAGTGCATGGCCGCCAGATAGCCGCCCACCAGCATGGACACCATCAGCAGCGGCATCAGGAACATGGCGACATAGCGTCCGATTTTTTCGGCCCTGGCACGCTTGAGGGCGGCGGCATCGGGGTCCGCGGCTGCCGTTACCGGCACTCCGCTCGGCGCCGGGGACACCGCGTCCGGCGGATTACCGCTGGACGCGGGGGAATTGTGACTCAAGGACATGCTCCTGTGCTGTGGTTCGATGGAAGGTGCGGGAGGCGTGCGGACCGGATGGTGCGTACGCGGTCAGTGGGACCAACCCGTCAAAATTACGCCATGTGGCGTAAATTGGGTAATTGAACCGGATTTGACGCCGAAAGAGGGGCAACCTGCATGGGACAGCACGGCGACAAGGCACGCGGCCATCTGCTCGACTCCGCCGAGGAGCTCTTTGCCCGCTTCGGCATAGACGCCGTCTCCAACCGGCGGATCGCCGAGCATGCCGGCACTGCCAACCATTCCGCCGTCGCGTATCATTTTGGCGGCCGCGACGAACTGCTGCGGGCACTCGTCACCCGCCATCTGGAGGACACCGACCGTCGGCGCCAGGAACTCCTGGCCGGCCTGCCGGCCGGAGCTCCGCTGCCTGACCTGCTCACCGCCATGATCCTGCCCTGGGTGGACCATCTGGCGTCATTGCCCGCCCCCAGCTGGCGGGCGCGCTTTGTGCATCAGATCCGCTCGGTCCCCTCGGTGCATCAGGTCCTCACCGAGGCCGCAGTGGCCAGGCCCGCCATGGAGGAGCTGGTTGCCCGCACCCATGATGCCGCCGGCCATGTGCCTCCCGCCGTCCTGTACGGACGCTCCTCGATCCTGGGCAGCATGGTCCTGGGCGTCTGCGCAGAATACGAGGCCCGCCTTCAGGACGGGGTGGAGGAACCCAACTGGACCGGCGTCGGCTATTTTCTTATCGACTCCTGCGCGGGCATGCTGGCCGCGTCCGTCACCCACCCCGGTGACTTTCTGGCTCGGCCGTCCTCGGTCTATCTGCTCTAACGCCCGCGCCCGGCAGCTGCGAGCGCCTCGACACTGCGCGCCGTATCCTCGGCCACCAGATCACCGTTGATGGCGGCGCCGGCCATCAGGCCCGCAGCTGCCGCGGCCATTACCTGCGCTGACGGCGCCGTCAGGTTGCCCGCTGCATAGACGCCCGGCACGGAGGTGGTGCCTGCGGGGTCCGCTGAAACTGCCGTCCCATAGACCACGTCACCCATGTACTGATCAGCCGGGACGATCCCCAGCCCGGCGAGGTAGCCTGCCCTGGCTTCGAGACGGCTGAACACCACCAGCACGTCCCGGTCCTGAAGATCGCCGTTGGCCAAACGAACCGCGGCGCGCTCTCCCTCCACACCGGCAACCTCACCGGCAACGGTGCGGATTCCCCTCGCTGCCAGCTGCTCAGCCTGAGTGTCGTCCGGCGTTCCTGCAGTGTGCAGGAACAGGGTGACGTCCGTGCTCCATTGCCGCCACAGCAGCGCCTGGTGCATCGCGATCCCCATATCCGTCGCCAGGATGCCGATGGCCTGGTCACGGACTTCCCAGCCGTGGCAGTACGGGCAGTGCAGGACACTGCGTCCCCAGCGTTCCGGGATGCCGGGTACAGCCGGCAGCATGTCCCGGACCCCCGAAGCGGCCAGCACCCTGCGGGCATACACCTGCTCTCCGCCCTCCAGCTGCACCATGAATCCGCCGCCGCCGTCCCGGGCCACCGTTTGTACCCGCCCCGTTCTCACAGTGCCGCCGTAGCTCTGCACCTCATCCCGGCCAACCCCGTACAGCTCCCCCGGTGTTGCTCCTTCCCGGCCCAGGTAATTGTGCACGTGGGCCGCCGGAGCGTTCCGCGGATCCCCGGCGTCCACCACCAGCACAGTCCGACGCGCGCGGACAAGCGACAGGGCACCGCTCAGCCCTGCTGCTGCACCGCCAATGACAACGACGTCGAACTTGCCGCCGCGAGTGCTGAGCCTGTCTGCTGCTGTATCCGTCACCGAATTCCGCCCTTCATTCCTGCACCGGCGGTGCCGGCGCCTTTGTTCTTCCAGTGTCCGGCGGGCAGCTCGGATGCGGCAAAGAATATTGCCGCCATGGCAAAATGAAACAGATGGATGACTCTTTGGAAAACGCTCTGGGCGGCGTCGGCGCCAGGCTCCGTTCGCTGCGGACCGAAAGACGGCTGACACTTGCCGGTGTTTCAGCGAGCACAGGGATTTCGGTCAGCACGCTCTCCCGGCTGGAATCCGGCCGGCGGCGGGCCACGCTTGAGCTGCTGATGCCCCTGGCCCGGATCTACGCGGTCACCATTGACGAACTTGTGGATGCTCCGGCCACCGGGGATCCCCGCGTGCATATGCGCCCTCTGCGCCGACACGGCGCCACCATTATTCCGCTGACGCAGCAGGCCGGCGGGATTGGGGCCTACAAATACATCCTGCCGGGCAAATCCGTTCCCTCTCAGCCGCAGCTGAAAACGCATGAGGGCTACGAGTGGCTGTACGTACTCAGCGGCAGGCTCAGGCTGGTGCTGGGTGAGCAGGATCTGGTCCTGAGCTCAGGGGAAGCTGCCGAATTCAACACCCGTGTCCCGCACTGGATGGATAACGCCGCCGCTGAGAGCGTGGAATTCCTGGCCCTGTTTGGCCCGCAGGGCGAGCGCGCACATCTGCGCGCCCGCCCTGCCCGGGAAACCGGGGACCGGAGCTGAGCCCCGGCCCCCGACCTCGGTTAGTACATCGCGATGAAGCGTCCGACGACGCCGCCGGCACGCAGCTTGTCAATCGCCTCGGGGATGTCCTCCTGGGAGATGAGATTCATGGGCGGCTTGAGCTGCCCGGATTTCATCAGGCCGTAAAGGGCCTCGAGGTCCTCCTTGGTACCGGACTTGGAACCCTTGATGGACAGCTGGTTGATGATGATGGGGTAGGTGTTGATTGTTGCTTCCAGCTTGCCCATCCCCACCTGTACCAGGGTGCCGAACTCGGCCAGGGTCTCGATCGCCGCAGCTGTGGTGGTGCCGAAACCGGCGTAGTCAACGATCAGATCCAGCTTCTTGTCCTTGAAGGCTTCGATGCTGTCCGCAACTCCTGCGAGCCCGATCTCGTCTGCGAGGTCCCTCGTCGCGGGATTGATTTCAGCACCGTAGACTTCTGCTCCGGACAGCACGGCCACCCGCGCGCCGATGTAGCCCAGGCCGCCCAGGCCTATGACGCCAACCTTCATGCCTTTCCTGGCTCCGCCCACCGTCATGATCGCGTGGTAGGCGGTGAGGCCGGCGTCGGTGGCCATTGCAGCCAGATCAAAGGGGACCTCGTCCGGGAGTTTGACCAGGTTGTCGTCGGTGGCGAGAAGCTTGGGACCAAACCCTCCGTCCCATTTGCCGTAGCCCAGGGCGTCGCCGTCGCTCATGACCGGGGCCAGGCCCACACGGTCGCCAACCTTCCAATGGTCCATGCCTTCGCCGACTTCGGTAATAACACCGGCGTTCTCGTGCCCCATGGTCCGCGGAAGCTGGAAGAACAGCGGCATCCAGCCGGGGTCATCGAGGGCTGTAACGTCGGAGTGGCAGACACCTGCGGCCTTGACCTCCACGACCACTTGTCCGGGTCCGGCGTGGGGTTCGGGGACGTCGTTGAATTCCAGCGGTTTGTTGGTTCCGGTGAACTGCCATGCCTTCATGGGCCGCTCCTTCCTTTGTTGCACCGTTGCAGGACCATTTTATCGCCGTCCCGCAGAGGTCAGCTCAGGAGCGTGCCGCTGCCCCCGGTGTTAGCGCACCCCGCCGGCCCAGCAGCCTGTCGTAGATCACCGAAAACACCAGTGCCACCGCCACGGCGATGACGATGATGATGAGCATGCCGATGATTCCGCTCTGCACCCCGGCGCTGGACTGGGCATCGAAGTAGAGGACGGCACGGTTGGCCATGGTCATCTGGTAAAGCGGTTCCCCGCGCGCTATGAACCGGAAGAACCCCGGCAGGGCTTCCAGCGGCACCACGCCGCTCGCCGACGGCAGGCCCATGAATACCACATAGATGAGGGACAGAATCATGCCTGCACTGCCGAACACCCCGATGAGCGCGAAGGTCACCGCGGACACGGTCACGATCGACAGCCAGGTGGTGAGGAAGAACAGACCGCCGTGCGGTATCGGCATTCCGACGGCGGATGCCACCCACATCATCAGACCCGCGGTGGGGAGCGCCCCGAGGACCACGATGCCCCATTTGATGAGGTACGTTGCCCAGCGTGCCGGGCGCCGCGGGGGTCCCAGGGTGAAACGGGGACCCAGCTCGATCGGCGCCACTCCCAGACGGGCGTCAAGAAGAAAATGCAGGGCCACGGAACCGCTGACGCCCACCACCATCAGCAGGACGGAGTAGAAAAATGCTCCCATTCCCAGGGCAGCACCTTCCGGCGGCGGGGAGTAGACGCTGGTCTTCACAGAAATTGGGTCCGCCAGCAGGTCAGCTGAGGTTCCAGCGACCTTCGGAGACACCTGGGCCTCCAACTCGGCCGGCAGCGCAGTGCCCAGCTGCCCCAGCTCGCCTTCCAGTTCGGCCTGCGCCTGCGCCCGGGCTTCCTCCGCGGATTTAGTGAGCTGCTCCCCCAGTCCGCGGTTGGCCTGTTCCAGCGCAGGATCTATGGCCTCAGTGGCCAGGCTGCTGGCCAGCGGGCCGGCCTGGGGATTGGTGTAGACCGTAATCGAGGGCCGGGTTACCTCATCGGCGCTGAGCGAACCTGCAACCAGCGCAGTGGCATCCGCCGAGAATGACTCCGGAATCATCACCGTCCCGTGGATTATCCCCTGGCGCATCTGGCTTTGCGCCTCGTCCCAGGACAAGACCCGCAGCTCAATCTGGTCCGAGCTGCCGAATCCCTGCTTCATCTGGTCCGTGATGTTCTGTCCCAGGTCCTCGCGGCCGCCGCCCGGCGTTGCAGTTCCCTGGTCCTCATTCACCACAGCAATGGGAAAGTGCTTCAGATGATCCCCCGGACTGCCGAGTCCGCCAATGTAGAGAGCCGTGCCTGCTCCGCCCAAAAGCAGGAGCACCAGCAGCGGCAGCAGCCAGGTGCGGGGGGAAGCATAGAACCCCGTCCCGCGGGGAGGGGACACAGGGGAAGTTCGCGGCTGGTCGGTGGCTGGATGAGCTGGCATGGAACGCACCTCCGGAAGAGCAGACTGATGCTGGGGCTGAAGTGGTGGTTGAGTCTCAGCTTTCTTCGAGCGTATCCGCGCAGTATCCGCGCCGGAACGGTCAACAGCCGCAGTCGGCGTCAGCCCGCCAAATCAAACGCGATCCGTGTGAAGGATGATCAGCCGAACCCGTCGAGGTGCGCTTTCAGTGCGTCCAGGAGCTGCACCTGCCCTTTGACCATTTTGGTGCGGGCCTCAGCCTCACTGAACCAGCCGGCGTCGTCGATCTCCGCATAGTCCCGGACAATGCCGGACCCCGGCGGCCACTCCAGCGCAAACGTGTTGCCGGCGATGCGTTCCGGCGCGAAGTCCGCCTCGGCCGCATACACCGTGACGGTCTTCTTGGCGGACTGCCGGAAACTGCCGAGGAGGACGTAGTCCGCCGCCGGAGCCGGCGTTCCTATCTCCTCGTTGAATTCGCGCAGTGCGGCGGCGAGCGGATCCTCTGCGGGGAGAATCCCGCCTTTCGGTATGGACCAGGCATGTTCATCCCTGCGGGCCCAGAACGGTCCGCCCATGTGGCCCAGCCACACTTCCAGCGGCCCGGGTCCGTCCCTGGCCCCCGGGCAACGGCGGTACAGCAGAATGCCTGCGCTGTGGATCATGGGCTCATCCTAGGCGGTCCTACCTTCCCGGGGATGAACCGTGCAAGGATCGGGGCTATGAACCAGCGTCTGATGCTGCTTGACACCGCTTCCTTATATTTCCGCGCCTTCTACGGCGTGCCGGACTCGATCCGGCGCAGTGACGGAACTCCGGTCAACGCGGTCCGGGGCCTGCTGGATATGATCGCGCGGCTCACAGCCGACTACGGTGCGACCCATCTGATTGCGTGCTGGGATGATGACTGGCGTCCGCAGTGGCGCGTGGACCTGCTGCCCACCTATAAGGCGCACCGGGTTGCCGAGACCGTTGAGGATGCCCCCGACGTCGAAACGGTTCCGGATCCGCTTGAGGCTCAGATTCCGATGATCCGCCGCACGCTGGAACTCGCCGGCGTCGCCGTCGTCGGTGCTCCCGGATATGAGGCCGACGACGTGATCGGCACCTACGCGGGCGGCGCCGATCTGCCCGTGGACGCGGTCACCGGGGACCGGGACCTTTTTCAGGTGATCGATGACGGGCGGGACGTGCGTGTCATCTACACGGCGCGGGGTATGAAGAACCTCGAGGTACTCACCGAAGCGTCAATCGTGGCCAGGTACCGGGTGCTCCCGCAGCAGTACGCGGACTACGCCACCCTGCGCGGAGATTCCTCCGACGGTTTGCCGGGCGTTGCGGGGATCGGCGAGAAGACCGCGGCGTCGCTGCTGGGAGAATACGGGACCCTAGACGCTTTGCTGGCTGCCGCCAAGGACCGGAGCAGTTCCCTTTCCTCGCCGATGCGGTCCAAACTGGCTGCAGCGGCGGACTACCTGGAGGTTGCCCCCGACGTCGTCCGGGTGGCCCGTGACCTGCAGCTGCCCGGCGTGGAGGAGGCCGGGGCGCAGCTGCAGCCCATCACCGGTGATGAGCGGGCAGAGCTGGAACAGCTGTCCACCCGGTGGAACCTTGGAGGATCCGTACAGCGGCTGCTGGCCTCCTTTGACCGGTATGCGTAAGGCCCCTCCCATGGCACCGGATCAGGTTCAGTCGCGCAGCGTTGCGCCTACTTCGGCTTCAACCTCGGCCACCACCTCGCTGTGGCTGCCCATCGCCTCCAGCTCCTGGGCCAGCTCTTCAAGCTCGGCACCACCGGCCATCTGTGCGGTCAGCTGGTCCAGGGTGACGTCCGACTTCTTGTAGTAGCCGATCGACCGGCCGCGCTTGAGCAGCAGGAAGCGGTCTCCCACCGGATAGGCGTGGTGCGGGTTGTGGGTAATGAAGACAACGCCCAGTCCGCGGTCCCGGGCCTGCAGGATGTAGCGCAGGACCACGCCCGACTGCTTGACGCCCAGGGCTGCCGTCGGCTCGTCCAGGATGAGCACCTTCGCCCCGAAATACACGGCCCGGGCGATGGCAACGCACTGGCGCTCGCCGCCGGAGAGCTGGCCCACGGGCTGCTCCACATCGCGCAGGTCGATGCCCATCTCCTGCAGTTCCCTTTTGGTGATCTCCTTCATCCGGGCAACGTCAAGCCGCCTGAACGGTCCGGAGCCCGTGGTCAGCTCCGATCCCAGGAAGAAATTGCGCCAGACCGGCATCAGGGATACCACGGCCAGGTCCTGGTAGACGGCGGCAATACCCAAATCCAGTGCGGAGCGGGGAGACGTGAAACGGCGTTCCTCCCCCAGCGCGGTGAAGGTTCCCTCATCATGCGGATGCAGCCCGGCGATGATCTTAATCAGGGTGGATTTGCCCGCCCCGTTGTCGCCCAGCACGCAGGTGACCCTGCCGGCCTCCACGTCCATGGTGACATCGTGCAGTGCGATCACGTTGCCGTAATGCTTGCCCACTTTGTCGAGCCGCAGCAGGTGCGGCGGCGGGGCTGTGTCCGCACCGCCGCCGGCCTGGCTTTTCGTGCTGTCCATGCGTTCTCTCCGTTCCTAGCTTTGTTCGGCCCGGCGTTTGACCACCATGTTCACCATGGTCGCCAGCAGCAGCATGAGGCCCAGGAAGAACTTGAACCAGTCCGGATTCCATTCCGCGTACACGATGCCCTTGTTGGCCATGCCGAAGATGAAGGCCCCGATGGCACCGCCAATGGCAGAGCCGTATCCGCCCGTCAGCAGGCATCCGCCAATCACGGCCGCAATGATGTAGAGGAACTCGTTGCCGATGCCTTCACCGGACTGCACGGTCGAGAAGGCGAACAGGTTGTGCATGCCAAGGATCCAGGCGCAGAAACCCACGCCCATAAAGAGGCCAATCTTGGTTTTCACCACGGGAACGCCGACGGCGCGGGCAGCGTAGGCGTCACCGCCGGACGCGAAAATCCAGTTTCCCACGCGTGTGCGCAGCAGGATCCAGGAAGCCACGGCAACCAGGGCAATCCAGATGAAGACGGTGATCCGGACCTCCACACCGCCCAGGGTGAGGGAGGAAGCGAACACTGCCTTGGCTGAATCGAAGCCGTCCATGTCCGAGATGGACGGGGAGGATACGCTTCCGCCGATCGCCCGGGTCAGGCCAAGATTCAGGCCGGTCAGCATGAGGAACGTGGCGAGGGTGACGATGAAGGACGGCAGTTTGGTTTTGACCAGGATCCATCCGTTGATGAACCCGACGGTGAGCGACAAGACCAGCGCCAGCGCCACGCCCACCCACACGTTCATCGAGAAGTACCAGCTGAAGAGCGAGGCCATGAGGGCCGAGCTGATGACGGCAACACCGGTGGACAGATCGAACTCACCACCGATCATCAGCAGTGACACCCCCACCGCCATGATGCCGATGGTGGAGGCGCCGTACAGGACGGTGGCGATGGATCCGGGCTGCAGGAATACCGGCGCAACCACTGAGAAGAAGGCGAACAGGGCAACGGCGCCCACCAGTGCGCCGATTTCGGGCCGGCCCAGCAGTTTGGCCATTCTGCTTTTGGCTGCAACTCTTTCGTCTGCCGGTGCGGTGGGGGTGACTGTCTCAGCCGTCATTCGAATTCACTTTCATCATCAGCGCGGGACGCAGCCGGTGCGGGACCGGACCGGCGCATCAGCGGATGCCGTCGGCGGCGAAGGCTGCAACCGATTCGGCGTTCGAGGAGTCGATGATGGTGGGTCCGGTGAGCACCGGCTGGCCGCCGCCGAGCTCGAATCCTCCGCGGCTGTTCTGCCAGAGAGCGTCAACCGCCCCGTAGCCCTGCAGCCAGGGCTGCTGGTCAACGGTGAAGATGATTTCCCCGTCAGCAATGCGCTTGGCAAGGTCGGGGTTGAGGTCGAAGGAGGCCACCTTGGCGTCGCTGCCGGATGACTCCACGGACTTGAGAATGGTCAGTGTGTACGGCGCGCCGAGGCCGACGACGACGTCGGCATCCGCTGTTGCCTGCAGTTTGGCTGTCACGGTGGATTCGACCTGGGTCATGTCCGTCCCCTGGACGTACAGGATTTCGGTGCCGGGGACCTTGGACTTGACGCCGGCACAGCGGCTTTCATGTCCAACGTTGCCCTGCTCGTGAATGACGCAGATCGGATGCGTGTAACCGTCCGCCGCCAGCTGCTGCCCCACTGCTTCTCCGGCAAGCTGCTCGTTGGAACCGAAGTGGGTGAACGCGCCGAGCTCGACGGAGCGGTCCTCTCCCGAGTTCAGGCTTACCACCGGAATGCCGGCGTCTTCCGCCTTCCGGAGCGCCGAGGCAACGGCGTCCGGCTTTGCGAGGGTGACGGCAATGCCGTCCACGCCCTGCTCCACTGCCTGCTCAATCAGCTGGGCCTGCCGCCCGCCTTCAGGATCCGCGCTGTACAACAGTTCAACGTTGTCCTTTTGCGACGCTTCCTCAGCGCCCTTTCGCACGATGTCCCAGAAGGTATCTCCCGGGCCGCCATGGGTAATCAAAGCGATTTTGATGCGGTCAGTGCCGGCAACGGCACCTCCGCCGTCGCCGCTGTCCGCTTCGGGGGTACGTCCGCCGGAACTGGAACATCCCGCCAGGGCCAGCGCAGGAACCAGCAGCACCGATGCTGCCAGTTTGCGCAGGGAAAAATTGAGTGACACTAAAGTCTCCTTTGTCTTCACGGCCCGGCACAATAGCCGGCAGCCGGCAGCCGGAGGGGCCCCGCCCCGCTTCGGCACTTGGAAGTCCAATATATCGACAAGCATGACCATGTCAATCATTTGTCAGGACATAGCCGCGTTTTCCGGCTGCTGATTGTGAGTGACATTGGCCGTAAATCGAAGCCGCTCCTACGGAAGGAGTGACCACTGTTACACTCAACAGCAAATGTTTTTGTCCTTACATGATGCGGTGAAGACCGAAGACCGGCGGAGGTGCAGCAATGAGTCCGGAGCTCAGTATTCCGATCGACGATCGACAGGTCCTCCCCCGTACCCCTGTACCACCAGGTGGTCCAGGGAATTGAAGCAGCCATCCACAGCGGCGTCCTTGAATTCGGTTCCCGGCTGGACAACGAGATTGAGCTTGCCGGCAAGCTGAACCTGTCCCGGCCCACCATGCGCAAGGCAATGGATGAATTGGTCCGTGCAGGGCTGCTTGTCCGCAAGCGCGGTGTCGGCACCCAGGTGGTATCAAACCGCGTCCGCCGCCACCTGGAACTGACGAGCCTGTTCGATGATCTGCAGCAATCCGGACAAAATCCCGCCACTGAGGTGCTCGATTTCCGGCACAGCCAGACCGCGACGGGCGTCGCCGAAACGCTGGAGCTGCCTGCGGGGACGCGCATCTACCATTTCATCCGGCTGCGCACCGTTGGCGGCAAGCCGCTGGCACTCATGGAGAACTGGGTGCGCGATGACATCACGGAAATCACCGAGGGAGCCCTCCGGGGGCAGGGGCTCTACCAGCTGCTGCGGGATGCCGGAGTGAACTTCCGGCTGGCCACCCAGCGCATCGGGGCCGCTGTGGCCGACCAACGGCAGGCGGAACTGCTGGAGGTGGCGGCCGGTGACGCCCTGGTGACCATGGAACGCACCGCCGTGGACGATGCCGGACGCACCGTGGAAACCGGACGCCACGTGTATCGTGCCGATTCCTACAGCTTCGAGATGACGCTGGTTCAACGCTAGGGGTGCGCGCCCCGGGACAGAGATGCGGATGCCGGAAAAATCGTGGGTCTATCCGCCGGGTTCGGCGCATCGAAGTTATCCGGTGCGGTCCGGCAACGAAAAAACCCCGGTCCGAAGACCGGGGTGTTACTTATGCTGCGACTCATCCGTGAACGATGTCCCGGCGATTCCCTTTGGTGCCCGAAGTGGGACTCGAACCCACACACCTCTCGATACTGCATTTTGAGTGCAGCGCGTCTGCCAATTCCGCCATTCGGGCCTGCCCTGCGGTATGAATCACAAAGTTCACATTCCGTGTTGGGCGCGAATCTACTCTACATGCGGATAGGCTATTTGTGTGAACTGTCAGTTCGCACACGGCAGTCAACTGCATTCTGAGGAGCACCTGTGTCTGAGTCCACCGAGCCCGCCCCGTCCAACACGCCGGCGCGGCGCGTCATTGTCGCCGAAGATGAGACGCTGATCCGCCTCGACATCGTGGAGATCCTTACCGGTGAGGGATACGACGTCGTTGGGGAAGCCGACAACGGCGAAAAGGCAGTTGCCCTCGCCACTGAGCTGAAGCCCGACCTGGTCCTGATGGACGTCAAAATGCCCGTCATGGACGGCATCACGGCCGCTGAGCAGATCGTCAAAGCCCGCATCGCCCCGGTGGTCCTGCTGACAGCCTTCAGCCAGAAGGAGCTGGTGGAGCGTGCCCGCGAGGCAGGCGCCATGGCCTACGTGGTCAAGCCCTTTACCCCGGCCGACCTCATTCCGGCGATCGAGATTGCGCTGTCCCGCCACGAAGAGATCAAGGCCCTTGAAGAAGAGGTCAGCGACCTCAAGGAGCAGTTTGCCACCCGCAAGCTGGTGGAACGCGCCAAGTCGCTGCTGACCACCAAGATGGGCCTCACCGAGCCCGAGGCCTTCCGCTGGATCCAGAAGACCTCGATGGACCGCCGGCTGAGCATGCGTGAAGTCGCCGAGACCATTATCAACCAGGTCAACTAAGGCTTTACCGGCAGGCCCGCCGAAAAAGAATGCCCCGCCCGACGACGTCGGGCGGGGCTTTCTTGTCATCGGCTCAGACCGCGGAAAGTGCCCTGCCCTTGATCGCTTCGAATTCCTGCGGGGTGATGGCACCGGAATCCAGCAGGTCCTTTGCCTTGGAGATTTCATCGGTGGGGCTGGAGGCGACCCGGCGGATGTATTCCTCCGTGGAGTTCTGCAGTTCCTGTGACTCCCGCCTGGCCCGTTCATTCATTCCCCTCCCCCGGACGATGAGATAAACGAGAACCGTAAGGAACGGAAAGAAGACCAGAAAGATGACCCACGCAGCTTTAGCCCAGCCGCTTAGTCCCCGGTCACGGAACAAGTCGCTGATCACCGCAAACAGGGTGAACAGATATGCGAAGAGGACCGTCACGGTGAAAACCCACCAAATGATGTCCCAAAAATTATCCCAGTAGCTCAAGGGCTGCTCCTCTCTCTGGCCGTACTTATGATCATCACCCCCTCCCTCCGGCAGTGCCATGGGCAGAAGGAGATACCGGGCCCCGGCTGCCGAAATACCTGCGGTTCACCCCGCCCCCGGCCGTCGGGGCTTTTTCCTTAGCCGGCGGGCGGTGGGCGGTAAAACGGCCGGGGCGTGGGCTTTGTTCGAGGGGCATGATATTTGGAAAACTGGATATGGAAGGATGGAGATGGATATAGAAGCGAAAAAAGACTGCCCGGCCGGATGATCCGGCCGGGCAGCCCTGGCAGAAGGAGGCGGTGTCCGAACTAGATGGACTTGGCCTTGCCCTTGTTGGAGTTCTTGATCGGCCAGGGACCAACCTTCTCCTTGACCCTCATCTGGCCTTCAAGGCGCTGACCTGCATCAGCAATGTCCCCTGCCTTGTGGACCTTGATGGAGTTGGTGGAACCTGCCTGTCCGGGAGGCGAGCCGGCAGCGATAACAACGAGGTCATCGATATCCACCAGATCATTTTCGAACAGCGTGCGGTCCACCTGGGCGGTCATCTGGTCGGTGTTCTCGGCGAACTCCACCAGCATGGGCTGGATGCCCCAGAAGAGGCTCATATAGCGGTAGGTCTCTTCCACGGGGGTGAAGGCCAGCACCGGCTTCTTCGGGCGCAGACGGGAAAGCCGGCGGGCCGAATCGCCCGACTGCGTGAAGGTGCAGACAAACTTCGCGTCGAGCTGGTCGGCAATTTCCACCGCAGCACGGGTAATGGCGCCGCCGCGGGTACGCGGCTTGGAGCCCAGGGCGGGAACACGGTTGAGGCCGTGCTCTTCGGTGGACTCGATGATGCGTGCCATGGTGGTCACGGTCTCGATCGGGTACTTGCCCACGGAGGTTTCACCGGAGAGCATCACTGCGTCGGCACCGTCAAGAACGGCGTTGGCGCAGTCCGAAGCCTCGGCGCGGGTGGGGCGCGGGCTGTCGATCATGGATTCCAGGACCTGGGTGGCCACGATAACCGGCTTCGCCCAGCGGCGGGCCAGCTCGATGGCGTTCTTCTGCACCAGGGGCACGTCTTCAAGCGGCAGTTCCACACCGAGATCGCCGCGGGCAACCATAATCGCGTCGAAGGCGTCAATGATTTCCTCGATGGCAGCCACAGCCTGCGGCTTCTCGATCTTGGCAATGACCGGAACCCGGCGGCCTTCCTCGTCCATGATTTCGTGGACGCGGCGCACATCAACGGCATTCCGGACGAAGGACAGGGCAACCATGTCCACGCCGCGGCGGATGGCCCAGCGCAGGTCTGCCTCATCCTTGTCACTCATGGCGGGCACACTCACTGCCACGCCCGGCAGGTTCAGGCCCTTGTTGTTGGACACGGGGCCGGGAACGGTCACCTCGGTGACCACCTTGACGTCATCCACGGCAGTGGCACGCACTGAAACCTTGCCGTCGTCGATCAGCAGGGTATCCCCCACGCTGACGTCATTCGGCAGTCCCTTGTGCGTGGTGGAGACAATCTCCTTGGTGCCGGGAACGTCTTCGATGGTGATCGTGAAGACGTCGCCCTTGTTCAGGTAGTGCGGGCCGTCAACGAAGCGGCCAAGGCGGATCTTGGGGCCCTGCAGGTCAGCGAAGATGCCTACCGGCTTGCCCAGTTCCTCGGATGCCCTGCGCACATTTTCGTACACAGAATTGTGTACCTCGTGATCTCCATGGCTCATGTTCATGCGGGCCACGTCTACACCGGCGCTCAGAACCGCGAGGGTGTTTTCGTAGCTGGCGATTGCTGGGCCAAAGGTGGCCACAATTTTTGCACGTCTCATAAGTTCAAGCCTAGTCGCCCGGCGCCGATTACGCATTGAGACGGGCGGCAGTCCTCATATCCTTCGAACACTGCGGCCCGTGTTCTTTGTCTCAACCGGCGTCGGTCAAACTCGGTATCTATTGCCCCTGACCGTAAAAACGCACTAATTTCAGAAAATTCAGGACGCCTGGCCCGGGGAAAGATTTACGCCCGGGCAGGAAGCTCCTTGTACGCTGGAAGGCCGGGCTGCAGGCGGCCTTGCCGCTTCTGCACCGAGGATGTGAAACCCGGTTTCAAAGATCAGTCATGAGAATCGTCAGGAGCAACGGTGGCCAACACCGCGTCAGACAGTCAGCCCAACCCGCCTGCCGGCCTGAGGGAACGAAAGAAGGCCCGGGTCCAGGCCCAACTCGTGGCAACGGCCTGGGAGCTGTTCGCAGAGCATGGTTTCGCGGCTGTCACGGTGGACCAGATTGTGGAGGCGGCCGGAGTCTCCCGCAGTTCCTTTTTCAGGTACTTCGACACCAAAGATGCCGCACTTTTTCACAACACCAGGCTCGCCCTGGACAACATGGAAGCCGATTTTGAGTTCCGCAGCCGCAGCGTCCCGCCCCGGCAGGCGCTTCATGAGTCCCTGCTGCAGGCCGCGACGGACTACGAGCCAAGGCGGAGCGAATACCGGACGCTGCGCCGGCTGATGCGGGAGGACCGTGTCCTGCGAGCCAGCGCCGCGGCGTACAACCAGTCGCTCCTGGCCGAGATGACCTCGACGTATCTGCGGCAGCTGGGCCAGGGCGACGAGCTCGCAGCGCGCGTGGAGGTGGCCGTCGTGTGGGCGGCTGCAACGGTCGCCCTGGAGTCGTGGGTGCGGCTCGATGACGAGGATCTGCTGCCCCTGACCGTCCGTGCCCTGGCCGTCCTCCCCCAGGCCGGCTGAACCCGCACAATGGACAGCAGGCTGCCCGGCCGCAGGGACCGGACAGCCTGATGTTCACCAAGAAGCCGAGGGCCGGCGTCTAGAGCGGAGAAATGGCCCGGTCGCTTGGCGCCACCGGAGCCGGCAGCCGGGTGGAACCGGTCAGCCACTGGTCCACCGCCGCTGCGCAGGCCCGGCCTTCGGCAATCGCCCAGACAATCAGCGACTGGCCCCGCCCGGCGTCACCGGCGGCAAAGACGCCGGGCGTCTTCGTCATGTAGTAGCCGTCGCGCACCACGTTGGAGCGCTCGTCGAACTCGGCGTTCACCTGCTCGGCCAGTCCGGCCGGCTCCGGGCCGGTGAAGCCCAGCGAGAGGAACACGAGGTCAGCGGGAATAACCCGCTCGGTGCCGGCCTTGGGGACGCGCCGTCCGTCAACGAATTCCGTTTCGGCAATCCGCACACCGGTGAGCCGCCCGTCCTCGCCCACGAACTCCACGGTGGAAGCCAGGTAAGTGCGCTCCCCGCCCTCTTCGTGGGCGCTGGCTGTTTCAAACAGCGTGGGATACATCGGCCACGGCTGATGCGCGGCGCGCTCGGTCGGCGGCTGCTTGCCGATCGCCAGCGTGGTGACGGACGCCGCCTGCTGGCGGTGCGCTGTGCCCAGGCAGTCCGCGCCGGTGTCGCCGCCGCCCAGGATCACCACATGCTTTCCCTCGGCGGAAATCTGGTTCTTCACGTGTTCCCCGGCTACGGCGCGGTTGGCCTGCACCAGGTACTCCATGGCGAAGTGCACGCCGTTCAGTTCACGCCCGGGGATGGGCAGGTCGCGCGGCACGGTGGCTCCGGTAGCCACCACCACGGCGTCATACCGCCGGCGCAGCTGTTCCCAGCTGATGTCGCGGCCCACTTCAACGCCGGTGCGGAACCGCGTGCCCTCGGCCCGCATCTGGTCCAGACGGCGGTCGATCTGCAGTTTTTCCATCTTGAAGTCGGGAATCCCGTAGCGCAGCAGGCCGCCAATCTTGTCATCACGCTCGTACACGGCAACGGTGTGCCCGGCACGGGTAAGCTGCTGGGCGGCCGCCAGTCCCGCGGGCCCCGAGCCAACGACGGCGATGGTCTTGTCCGTGAGACGTTCGGGTGCGTGCGGGGTCACCCAGTTCTCATCGAAGGCCTGGTCAATGATCGAGACCTCAACCTGCTTGATCGTCACCGCCGGCTGGTTGATGCCCAGCACGCAGGAGGATTCGCACGGTGCCGGGCACAGCCGGCCGGTGAACTCAGGGAAGTTGTTGGTGGCGTGCAGCCGTTCAATGGCTTCCCGGCCCTTGTCCCGCCACATCAGGTCATTCCACTCCGGAATGAGGTTCCCCAACGGGCAGCCCTGATGGCAGAACGGAATGCCGCAGTCCATGCAGCGTCCGGCCTGAGCCTTCAGAACGCCCTTCTCCTGGGCTTCGTACACCTCTTTCCAGTCCATGATGCGAACGGGAACAGGCCGTCGCGGCTGCGTTTCGCGGTCGCGTACTTTCAAGAATCCGCGTGGGTCAGCCACCGGTTACCTCCAAGATTTTGGTCCAGGCTTCGGCGCCGTCGGGATCAAGTCCCGCTTCGGCGGCGGAAGCGCGGGCGTCGAGCACGGCAGCGAAGTCACGCGGCAGCACCTTGGTCATTCGGGCCGCCGTGCCGGTGAAGTCCTCCAGCAGGGCCGCTGCCAGTGCCGATTCGGTTTCTTCCACATGCCGGACCAGCAGACCGCGGACAATGTCAGCGTCCTCGGCGTCCAGCGGCTCCAGGCGCAGTTCGCCCTTTTCCAGCGAATCCTTGTTGATCCGCTCCGGCCGGATGTCCAGCAGGTAGGCGGTGCCGCCGGACATGCCGGCACCGAAGTTCCGTCCCGTGGGTCCCAGGATCAGCGCCTGTCCCCCCGTCATGTATTCGCAGCCGTGGTCGCCAATGCCTTCCACGACGGCCGTGGCGCCTGAGTTGCGCACCAGGAAGCGTTCTCCCACCTGCCCGCGCAGGAACATTTCGCCGCTGGTGGCACCGTAGCCGATGACGTTGCCGGCAATGACGTTGACGGCCGCGTCAAAAACGTTGACGCGGTCCGGCCGGACGATAATCCGTCCGCCGGACAGCCCCTTGCCGACGTAGTCGTTCGAGTCGCCGAGCAGGCGCAGCGTGATGCCGGCCGGCAGGAAGGCACCGAGCGACTGCCCTGCCTGGCCGGTGAGGGTCACGTCGATGGTGTCGGTGGCCAGCGTATCGGTGCCAAAGGTCTTGGTGACGGTGTGCCCCAGCATGGTGCCCACAGACCGGTCGGTGTTGACCACGTCCAGCGTGATACGCACCGGATTACGGTTGGTCAGGGCATCGGCACTCATTTCGATCAGCTTGTTGTCGAAATGCGCGTCCAGGTCATGGTTCTGCTTGACCATGTTGCGCATCGGTGCTCCCGGCTCGACGACGTCGGCGCCGCGCAGGACCGGCTCCAGGTCCAGTCCGTCGGCCTTCCAGTGGTCCACCGCGGCCTTGGTGTCCAGCAGCTCGGTGTGCCCAATCGCTTCCTCAAGGGAACGGAAGCCCAGTTCGGCCAGGATTTCACGCACTTCCTCAGCCAGGAACTCGAAGAAGTTGACCACAAATTCGGGCTTGCCGGAGAACCGTGCCCGCAGTTCGGGGTTTTGGGTGGCCACACCCACCGGACAGGTGTCCAGGTGGCAGACCCGCATCATGATGCAGCCGGAGACCACCAGCGGTGCGGTTGCGAAACCGAACTCCTCACCGCCGAGCAGCGCGGCAATCACTACGTCGCGCCCGGTCTTGAGCTGGCCGTCCACCTGCACCACCACGCGGTCGCGCAGGCCGTTGAGCATCAGGGTCTGCTGTGTTTCGGCAAGGCCCAGTTCCCAGGGCGCACCGGCGTGCTTGAGCGAGTTCAGCGGCGAGGCTCCGGTTCCGCCGTCGTGCCCGGAAACGAGAACGACGTCGGCCTTGGCCTTGGTCACACCCGCCGCCACCGTGCCAATGCCGGCTTCGGAGACAAGCTTGACGTGGACCCGTGCGCTCGGGTTGGAACGCTTGAGGTCATAAATCAGCTGAGCGAGGTCTTCGATGGAGTAGATGTCGTGGTGCGGGGGCGGCGAAATCAGGCCGACACCGGGTGTGGAGTGCCGGGTGCGGGCCACCCACGGGTACACCTTCTGGGCCATCAGCTGGCCGCCTTCACCGGGTTTGGCGCCCTGGGCCATCTTGATCTGGATGTCCTCGGCGTTGGTGAGGTACAGGCTGGTGACGCCGAAACGGCCGGAGGCCACCTGCTTGATGGCGGAGCGCCGCTCCGGATCGAGCAGCCGCTCCGGATCCTCGCCGCCCTCGCCGGTGTTCGACTTGCCGCCCAGACGGTTCATGGCAATCGCCAGGGTCTCATGGGCTTCCTGTGAGATGGAGCCGTAGCTCATGGCGCCGGTGGAAAAGCGCTTGACGATGCTGGCGACGGACTCAACTTCCTCCAGCGGAACGGCAGGCCGCTCCCCCGTGCGGAATTCCAGCAGGCCGCGCAGCGTCATCAGGTTCTTCGACTGGTCATCCACGCCCTGGGTGTACGCCTTGAAGATGTCATAACGGCGTTCCCGGGTGGCGTGCTGGAGCCGGAAGACGGTTTCCGGATTGAACAGGTGCGGCGGACCCTCGCGGCGCCACTGGTATTCGCCGCCGTTCTCCAGCGGACGGTGCGGATCCTCGATTTCGTCGTCGGGGTAGGCGCTGGCGTGCCGGGCGGCTGCCTCGGCGGCAATGACGTCCAGGCCGACGCCGCCGAGCTGGGTCTGCGTGCCGTGGAAGAACTCGTCCACCATTTCCTGTCCCAGACCCAGGGCTTCGAAGGTCTGGGCGCCGCAGTAGGAAGCAACGGTGGAGATGCCCATTTTGGACATGATCTTCAGGACGCCCTTGCCCAGGCCCTTGATCAGGTTGGCCACGGCTTCTTCCCGGGTGACCCCCGTGATGTCGCCGTTGCGGACCAGTTCCTCGCAGCTCTCCATGGCCAGGTACGGGTTGACCGCGGAGGCGCCGTAGCCCATGAGCACTGCCACATGGTGGACTTCGCGGACATCGCCCGCTTCGACCAGCAGCGAGATCTTGGTGCGGTTGGCGCTCTTGAGCAGATGGTTGTGCACGGCGGAGAGCAGCAGCAGGGACGGGATGGGAGCCCACTGGGCACTGGAGTCCCGGTCCGACAGCACGATGTACTCGACGCCGCGGTTCACGGCGCCGGAGACTTTTTCGCAGATTTCCAGGATCCGGGCGCGCAGTTCGGACTCGCCGCCCTGCGGCCGGTACAGTCCGCGGACCTTGAGCGCGATCTTTTCGCCGTCGGCGTTGGTCAGCTTGGCGATCTTCGCCAACTGGTCATTGTTAATGACGGGGAAGTTCAGGGCCACCTGGTGGGTGCGGACCTGGCCGGGGGCCAGCAGGTTCCCCACCGGTCCGATGGAGGCGCGCATGGAGGTGACCAGTTCCTCGCGGATGGAGTCCAGCGGCGGGTTGGTGACCTGCGCGAAGGACTGCACAAAGTAGTCAAAGAGCAGCCGCGGGCGCTGGGAAAGCACGGCAATGGGCGTGTCCGAACCCATGGCGCCCAGGGGCTCGGCGCCGGTGCGGGCCATCGGACCGAGCAGGATGCGCAGTTCCTCCTGCGTGTAGCCGAAGGTGCGCTGGCGCCGGTTGATGGACGCCTTCGTGTGCAGCACGTGTTCACGTTCGGGAAGCTCTTCCAGGGAAACCTGGTTTTCCCTGACCCATTCCGCCCACGGATTGGCCGCTGCCATTTCCGCCTTGATTTCGGCGTCCTCGATCAGGCGGCCTGCGCCGGTATCCACCAGGAACATCTTGCCCGGGGAGACGCGGCCCTTGCGGACCACCTTGGCCGGATCGATGTCCACGACGCCCACCTCGGAGGCGAGCACCACCAGTCCGTCCTCGGTCACCCAGTAGCGTGCCGGGCGCAGGCCGTTGCGGTCCAGGACCGCCCCCACCTGGTTGCCGTCCGTGAAGGACACCGCTGCCGGGCCGTCCCACGGTTCCATGAGCATTGAGTGGTACTGGTAAAAGGCACGGCGGGCCGGATCCATGGTGGCATGGTTTTCCCAGGCCTCGGGGATCATCATCATGATGGCGTGCGTGATGGGCCGGCCGGACAGCATCAGCAGCTCGGCAACCTCGTCAAAAGACGCCGAATCCGATGCACCGGGAGTGCAGATGGGGAACAGCTCTTCCGGGGTCTCCCCCAGCAGCGGGCTCTTCAGCTGGGACTGGCGGGCGCGCATCCAGTTGCGGTTGCCCTTGACCGTGTTGATCTCGCCGTTGTGCGCGATGGTGCGGAACGGCTGGGCCAGCGGCCAGGACGGGAAGGTGTTGGTGGAGAACCTGGAGTGGACAATACCCAGTTTGGTCTTGAAGCGCGGATCCGACAGATCGGGATAGAACGGTTCAAGCTGTGCGGTGGTCAGCATGCCCTTGTAGACCATGGTCTTGGAGGACAGCGAGGGGAAGTAAACGCCGAACTTGTTCTGCGAACGTTTGCGGACGCGGAAGGCGCGGGCGTCCAGGTCGGAGGCGTCGCCGTCGGCCGGTGCCAGGAACACCTGTTCGAAGTGCGGCATGCAGGCGCGGGACATGGCGCCCACGAGGTCAGCCACCACGGGCACCTCGCGCCAGCCGAGGACCGTCAGGCCCTCGGACTCGGCCATGGCCTCGACGCCGGCGCGGGCGGTCTCCTGTTCCCTGGCTTCGGAGGGAAGGAAGGCGGTGCCGGCAGCGTAGGTTCCGGGCGCCGGAAGCGTGAAACCGGCCACGGCGCGGAAGAACTCATCGGGGACCTGGGTCAGCAGGCCGGCACCGTCGCCGGTGCCTTCATCAGCCCCTACGGCACCGCGGTGTTCCAGGTTGCGCAGGGCAGTCAGGGCCGCATCGACGATGTCGTGCCCGGGCTCGCCGCGCAGGGTGGCTATTACGGCCAGGCCGCAGGCGTCCTTTTCATTCTCGGCGCGGTAGAGACCGGAGTCAGCCGGAAAGTTCGCGAAGCGGGTGAACGGCGAGACTACAGGTGTGCCTGTGCCGCCGGGCGGAAACGGTTCAGTCATGAGAGGTAAGTCCTTCCCCCTGATTGAGCGGTGGGAGGGGACGACGCTGGCCCCACGGCGGACGGTGAGACGTTCCGCGGTGTCTTGATGTTCACGGACAGACCTGCGGTGTGGTTCCCGCGGCCCTGTCCGGGCGGCCACGGCGATGTGGCAGGAGCACCCGCCGCGAGGGTGGCCCGGGCCGGTGCTAGTTGGCAGTACCCGGTGTCCCGGGCTTGCGAGAATCTGTGTCCTCGTTTTTTGTCTCTGCGAGATTAGCACGCGTCTGTTGCGCTGATGCTCGGGATCCGGAATTTGAAGATTCTGTTTCCGTCTTGTTACCGGCCTCACTTTCCGCGACAGCGGGTTCCGGTTCCCGGCCGGAAAGGTACAGGGAGCCTTCCTGCCCTTTTTTGGCGCGGATTGTCAGGAAAACAAACATCGCCACGGAGAAGATCAGCAGCGCGATGCTGGTCCATACGTTCAGGCGTTGTGTGACGCCGAAGACCGTAATCATTTCAGCGTCGTCGATCCGCAGGATCTCGATCCACAGCCGGCCCAGGGTGTAGTACGCAGCGTAGATCCAGAACAGGCGGCCGCCGCGCAGCCGGAACTTCTTGTCCAGGGCAAGCAGCAGCACCACGCCGGCGAGGCACCAGAGCGACTCATAGAGGAAGGTGGGATGGAACAGGGTTCCCGGCGCTGTCCCGTCCGGGAAGTTTGGATTGTTAGCGTCGATTTCCAGGCCCCACGGCACGTCAGTGGGACTGCCGAAGAGCTCCTGGTTGAACCAGTTGCCCCAGCGGCCTACGGCCTGGGCCAGCAGCAGGCCGGGGACGCCGACGTCGGCAAAGGTGGACAGTTTAATGCCGGCGCGGCGGCAGCCGATCCAGGCACCCACGGCACCAAGGGCCACCGCACCCCAGATGCCCAGCCCGCCGCGCCAGATCTGCGGAATCAGGGAGAGGTCGCCGTTCGCGCCAAAATAGGCGGCCGGCGAGGAGACGACGTGGTACAGGCGCCCGCCGATGATGCCGAAGGGGATTGCCCAGATGGCAATGTCCCACACGGCTTCTTCGGGGAGCCCGCGGCGCTTCCAGCGCACCGATGTCATCCACAGGGCCAGGATGATGCCGGCCAGGATACAGAGGGCATAGGTGTGGATGGTCAGCGGCCCCAGCGAGAAGCTGCTGAAGTCCGCGGGCGGGCTGGGAATGCTGGCCGGGGCGACCACGGACGTCAGGTGCATTAGCTGTTCTTTCGGGTTCCGGTGCTGAGTTCACGGGCCAGGTCCGCCACGGCGGGGACACCGCCGTCGCGCAGTGCGGCAACCAGTGCGGTGCCCACGATCACGCCGTCCGCGTACGCGCCGATTTCACGGACATGACCGGAGTTGGAGACGCCAAGGCCCACACAAACACGCTCTGCGCCGGCGGCGCGGGCTGCGGAGACAACGTCCCTGGCGGCCGTGCTCACTGAGGTGCGCGCACCGGTCACGCCCATGATGGACACCGCGTAAACGAAGCCGCGGCTCGCAGCGACGGTGCTCTTCATACGCTCGGGGGTGGACGAGGGCGCCACCAGGAACACCCGGTCCAGTCCGTACTTATCCGATGCAGCCATCCATTCCGACGCTTCATCCGGGATGAGGTCCGGGGTGATCAGCCCGGCTCCCCCGGCTTCGGCCAGCCGGCGGGAAAACTCCTCCACGCCCAAACGGACCACGGGGTTCCAGTACGTCATGACCAGCACGGCGGCGTCGGTGGCAGCGGTGATGCCGGCAACGACGTCGAACACCTGGCTGACGCGGAAACCGGAGGCCAGCGCTTCTGTGGTGGCGGCCTGAATGACGTGGCCGTCCATGACCGGATCGGAGTACGGAATACCGATTTCAATCAGGTCCGCGCCGTTGCGCGCCAGGGCAATGCCGGCGTCGATGGTTTCCTGCACGCCGGGGTAGCCTGCGGGCAGGTAACCAATCAGCGCTGAGCGGCCGTCAGCGGCGGCCCGGTCAATCGCAGCGGCGGACTTGCTGAGGGCAGCCGTTCCCGCGCCGGAGGTGTTGTCGACTGCGGTGCTCACAGCTGTTCCCCTTCTTTGCCGATTTCTGCTTCGGCTGATGTGTCATCCAGCAGGTTGAACCATTCAGCGGCGGTGGCCACGTCCTTGTCTCCGCGGCCGGAGAGGTTCACGAGCACGATCTTTTCGGACACGTCGCCGCCGCCGGCCGCCAGGCGCTGACCCACCTTGATGGCTCCGGCCAGTGCGTGAGCGGATTCGATCGCGGGGATGATGCCTTCGGTGCGGCAGAGCAGCTGGAAAGCGTCCATCGCTTCGCTGTCGGTGATGGGCTCATAGGAGACCCGGCCGATGTCGGAGAGGTAGGAGTGTTCCGGGCCTACACCGGGGTAGTCCAGGCCGGCGGAGATGGAGTGGGATTCCACAGTCTGGCCGTCTTCATCCTGCATCAGGTAGGACCGGGCACCGTGCAGCACTCCGGGGCGGCCCAGGGTGATGGTGGCGGCGTGGCGGCCGGTTTCGACGCCGTCGCCGCCGGCTTCAAACCCGTAAATCTTCACTTCCGGGTCATCCAGGAAACCGTGGAAAATGCCGATGGCGTTGGAGCCGCCGCCGATGCAGGCGCAGACGGCGTCAGGCAGCCGGCCGGTCTGTTCCAGGATCTGGGCGCGGGCTTCTTCGCCAATAACTTCGTGGAAGAACCGCACCATGGCAGGGAACGGATGGGCTCCGGCAGCAGTGCCGAGCAGGTAGTGGGTGTTGTCCACGTTGGCAACCCAGTCGCGCAGCGCCTCGTTGATGGCGTCCTTGAGCGTAGCCGAGCCGTGGCTGACCGGGATGACGGTGGCGCCAAGCAGCTCCATCCGCGCCACGTTCAGGGCCTGCCTGCGGCAGTCCTCGGCGCCCATGTACACCACGCACTCCAGGCCGAGCAGGGCCGCGGCGGTGGCGCTGGCCACGCCGTGCTGGCCGGCGCCGGTCTCAGCGATGATGCGGGTCTTGCCCATTCGCTTGGCCAGCAGTGCCTGGCCCAGGACGTTGTTGATCTTGTGCGAGCCGGTATGGTTCAGGTCTTCGCGCTTCAGGAACAACCGGACGCCGCCGGCGTGCTCGGCGAAACGCTTTGCTTCAGTGAGCAGTGACGGCCGGCCGGAGTAGTTCTTGTTCAGTTCAGCAATCTGGGCGCGGAACTCCGGGTCAGCCTTGGCCTTCTCGAAGGTGTCTTCCAGCTCGTCCAGCGCGGCAATCAGGGATTCCGGCATCCAGCGGCCGCCGTACTCTCCGAAGTACGGGCCGGAGGCGTGGCGCAGCGAACCATGAACGTTCAGGAACGCTTCAGCCACCTCTTCCGTGACGGATCCGGCCGCGGCGCGCTGCGCCTCGTCCGCAGGTGCGGTGTCAGTGGAAGTGACTGGTGACGCGGCGTCAGCGTGTGCTGAGCCGGTCTGGTCCGGATTCCCGGTCATGGGGCTGGTTCCTGTCCTGCTTTGGTCCGGACGGCGGACCGCCCGGACAGGGATTATGTTGCGCCGTCGGCCTGCCGTCAGTCCTTGCCGTGCAGCTGCCGGGCGGCGATGGCCTTGCGGCCGGTCTGGGTGAAGTGGGCGATGGTGGCCGCCGGATCGTTGTGCCGCACCAGGGCCTCGCCCACCAGGACGGCGTTGGCGCCGTCCGCAGCGTACTGCTCCACGTCGGCGGCGTCCCGGACTCCGGATTCGGCGATCACGAGCGCTCCGGCGGGGATGCTGCCGGCCAGCGGCGCGAAGACAGAACGGTCAACGTCCAGGGTTTTCAGATTGCGTACGTTAACACCAATGATCCTGGCCCCAACGGCAACGGCGCGTTCAACTTCCTGCCGGGTATGCGTCTCCACCAGGGCGTTCATGCCCAGCTCGTGGGTGAGAGCCAGGAAATCCTTCAGCTGTGCATCGTCCAGGGCGGCCACGATGAGCAGCACCAGATCGGCGCCGTGTGCCCGGGCTTCCCAGATTTGGTACTCGTCAACGGTGAAGTCCTTGCGCAGCAGCGGAATCCGCACCGCCGCACGGACGGCATCGAAATCGGCCAGGGACCCGCCGAAACGGCGCTGTTCAGTGAGCACACTGATGACTGCGGCGCCGCCGCGTTCATAGTGTGCTGCCAGCGAGGCGGGGTCGGCGATGTCAGCGAGGGCACCCTTGGAGGGGCTGCTCCTTTTAACCTCGGCGATGACCCGGAGATCATCCCGGGTGTCCGAGTCGCCGCCCAGCGCCGCAAAGGCGTCCAGTGCGGGAGCCGCCGCACGGGCGCGCTCCCGCATCTGTTCCAGCGGAACAGCTTGCCGGCGGGCGTCAAGGTCCTCGGCGACGCCGGCAATGATGTCGTCCAGGACGCTCATTATTTAGTGGCCGCTGTTGGAGAGCTTCGAGCCGCCTACACCGTAGCCGGCCTTCTTCATGATGAAGCCGACCACCAGGCCCAGGGCCATGACGCCCAGGCCGATGCAGAACCACAGCACGCTGGCGATGATGAAGCCCACGCTGGAGATGCCGGCGCCGACGATCATGATCAGGACACAGGTCCAGGCCGCGGGGGTGTTGCCGTGGCCAATGGTTTCATCATGGATGCTGGCGTGGCGCTGGGCTTCATTCTCGGGCTTGGTGTCAACGTTGCTGCGGGTGGCGTTTGAGCTCATGGTAAATCTCCTCTGTACGAATCAGTTTCCATTCTGCCATTGACTGGCGGAAACTCGTTCACGTGTTGCGGTGCTTTGCCGGATCCGGCCGGTGCCGGTCCGTCGGGGTTTTGGTTCAGCGGTAATTCGTGGGGTCATCCCCGCGGGAGAGCCGGTCCCAGCTGTCGATGTCATCAACCGGTTCCGGCCCCCCGCCGTTGGTGTCTGCGGCGGGCGAACCGGTTCCCGGCGTCGTGCTTTCGGATCCGGAAGCGGCGGTTGCCGTACCGGCGGCCGCTACCGGTGCGTACCGGCGTGACGACGTCCAGCTGCGGCTGGCTGCGGCCAGCCAGGCGCCGGTAAGGGCAATGAGGACTCCTGACACGAGCGCCGCCCACGGCATGACCGTCAGGGTGACCTCGGTGCCGGCGGCCCCGCTGACACCGATGGCCTGGCCGATGGCTCCGGCAGCTCCCTGCGCGGGGTCGCTGATCACGGTCCAGCTGGCGGCGGCCACACCGACACCGGCGACCATCAGGATCACGCTGACGATCCAGCGGGCCACCGGACCGGCGATGGAGGCCGCCAGCCCTGCGGTAATGGCCACGACGGCGAAGGCGGTCACCGCCGTGGCGGCGTCGGATCCGGAAACGGCCAGGTCAGGGGTCTGGACGGCCGTTGCGGGCAGTTGGACGTTCAGCCAGGTGCGCGTGGTGGTGGCAAAGGCTGCGATGCCGAAGAGCACCGCCGCCATGATGACGGTTCCCTTGCGCTGCCACCGTTTGGTGGGTGTGCTCACTGCGGTACTTCCTGCTCTGCGGATTGGGGGGTGGAGAAAACGGGTGATGCGGCAACGGTTTCCAGGCTCCGGGCGATCAGGGCCGCGCGCAGAGGTGCGGCTGCCTTGTTCACGGTTTCCTGGGCTTCGGCTTCCAAATCGGAGTCCGCAACGATGCCGCCGCCGGCCTGGACATAGGCCTTGCCGCCGCGCAGCAGCGCGGAG
Source organism: Arthrobacter sp. APC 3897 (assembly GCF_030407495.1). Taxonomy (GTDB): domain Bacteria; phylum Actinomycetota; class Actinomycetes; order Actinomycetales; family Micrococcaceae; genus Arthrobacter_B. Next base: position 52,631 of record NZ_JASDDG010000014.1, read on the forward strand.
CGGATGGCAATGGCCATGTCCATGTCACCGGCGAAGTCAAGGTAGCCCACCACGCCGCCGTAGATGCCGCGGCGGTGTGGTTCCAGCTCATCCAGCAGGCGCAGTGCGCGGGGCTTGGGCGCTCCGGAGAGGGTTCCGGCCGGGAATGTCGCGGCCAGGACGTCATAGGCGCTGCGCTGCGGTGAGAGTTCGCCGACGACGGTGGAGACCAGGTGCATGATGTGGCTGAACCGTTCCACCTCCATGAACTGGGTGACGTCCACGGAGCCGGGGACGCATACCTTGGAGAGGTCGTTGCGGGCCAGATCCACCAGCATGAGGTGTTCGGCGCGTTCCTTTTCGTCCGCCAGCAGTTCATCGGCCAGGGCACGGTCCGCGTCGGTTCCTTTGCCGCGTGGGCGGGATCCGGCGATGGGATGCGTGATGACTTCGCTGCCGGTAACGGTCACCAGTGCCTCGGGCGAGGAACCGACGACGGCAAACGGGTTGCCGCGGGAGTCCTCGAAGTTAAACAGGTACATGTAGGGGCTGGGGTTGGTGTTGCGCAGCACCCGGTAGACGTCCAGCGGGTCCGCGGTGCAGTCCAGCTCGAAGCGGCGGGAAATGACCACCTGGAACACTTCACCGTCCACAATGGCTTCCTTGCCCCGCTGCACCGCCTTGGTGTAATCGGGTTTGGGCCAGGATTCCTTGACGCCGTCGGTGAGCGTGGAGGTGTCCACGGTGCCGCCGTGCAGCACGGAGACCGGCTGCGGGGTGGGTTCAGCCAGCCGCTGCAGCATGGAGTTCACGCGGGCCACGGCGTCATGCCAGGCTTCGTCCACCCGCTCGTCGGAGCCGTCCATGTTGATGGCGTTGGCCACCAGCATCACGGTGCCGTTGGAGTTGTCATGGATGGCCATGTCCGAGACCAGGTTCATGGCCAGTTCCGGCAGGTCCAGGTCATCAGCGGGAGGGTTCGGCAGTTTCTCCCAGTGCCTTACGGTTTCCCAGCCCACAAAACCCACCAGGCCTGAGGTGAACGGCGGCACGCCGTCCAGCCGCTCGGTCTGCAGCAGCTCGATGGTGCGGGCCACGGCTTCCACCGGGTTCCCGTCCAGCGGCACGCCGGCCGGCGGCTCGCCCAGCCAGTGGGTCCCGCCGTCGTGCGTGGTCAGCGTGGCGCGGGAGGCGGCACCGATAAACGAGTAACGGGACCAGACGCCGCCCGCGGCGGCGGATTCCATCAGGAAGGTTCCCGGGGCGCCGGCGGTGAGCTTGCGGTAGATGCCGATGGGCGTGTGGGCATCGGCCAGCACGCTTAGGTGCACCGGAACCACGCGGTGCTCAGCGGCAAGGGCCCGGAATTCCTCGAGGCCGGGACGGATAACTCCTAGATCCTGCATGTGTCTGGTTTCTTTCCGGGTCAGCTGGCGGCGTCGGTTGCGGCCAGAACGGGAAGCTCCCGGCCGTCAAAGCAGGTGTGCGTTCCGGTGTGGCACGCGGCCCCCACCTGGTCCACCCGGACCAGAAGGGCATCGCCGTCGCAGTCCAGGGCCACTGATTTGACCCACTGGACGTGCCCGGAGGTATCGCCCTTGCGCCAGTATTCCTGCCGTGAGCGGGACCAGAAGGTCACCCGGCCCGTGGTCAGGGTGCGGTGCAGCGCTTCGTCATCCATCCAGCCGAGCATCAGGACCTCGCCGGTGTCATGCTGCTGAACGACGGCGGCCACCAGACCCGCGTCATCGCGCTTCAGGGCGGCGCTGATTGCAGGGTCCAGACCGGGTGCCGGCGGGAATTCGGAGGAAGAGTTTTGAGGAGACATCACATCGATTCTAGTGTGTTTGGCCGCAGCCCACTCTCCGGGCCCGTCGCCCGCGCCAAAAAGCGCTTAACGTGCTAGTTTCAGCAGTGATGCGATACGTACAACCTTCCCGTGAAGTCCTGGCCGAAACGTTGCTTGCGGCCGGTCCTCAAGCGCCCACTTTGTGCGAAGGCTGGCAGACCAAGGACCTGGCCGCCCATCTGTATTTAAGGGAGCACAAGCCTGCCGCAGCCCTGGGGTTCTTTCTGAAGCCCTTCGCCGCCAAGACGGACAGGGCCATGGAGGAAACGGCGGCCAAGTCCTCCACCACGGAGGGGTACGCGAAACTGGTCCGTGCTTTCCGCGCCGGCCCCCCGCGCCTGTCCCCCATGCATCTGAAGGCCGTGGACAACAGCGCCAACCTCGTGGAGTACTTCATCCATACCGAAGACGTGCGCCGCGCCGGAGACCGCTGGGCTCCGCGTGCCCTGGATGAAGGCTATTCGGATGCGCTGTGGGCGGAACTGATCAAGCGTGCAGCCCTGCTGTACCGCGGCGTGGACCTCGGCATTGTGCTGGTCCGCCCGGACGGGCCCCGTCACGTCGCCAAGCGCGCTCCCGTCTCGGTGGCCATCATCGGTGAACCGAGTGAACTGCTGATGCACGCCCATGGCCGCACCAAGCAGGCCCTGGTGATGTTCGAGGGCCAGCCGGACGCCGTCGCACTGCTGGAAAGCGCCGACATCGGGATCTAGCTGGCAGTGCTGATGCCACCCTCGGGGGTGGGTGATCGGATCGGGTGCCTCCATGCGGGTTTGCTTCGCGCGCCGCCAAACGGCGGGCACGCAAAAGGGCGCCCCGCCAAACGGCGGAGCGCCCTGAGGATACTCGGGCTGAACCTTAGATGGTTGCCGCATCGATAACGAAGCGGTAACGCACGTCAGACTTCAGCACGCGCTCGTAAGCCGTGTTGATCTCTGCGGCGTCGATCAGTTCAATCTCCGGAGCAATGTTGTGCTCGGCGCAGAAGTCGAGCATCTCCTGGGTTTCAGCGATGCTGCCGATGCCCGAGGAAGCAAAGGAGCGGCGGTTTCCCATGAGGGCAAACACGGAGATCGGCAGCGGTTCGGGCGGGGCACCTACGTTCACGATGGTGCCGTCCAGACGGAGCAGCGACAGGTACTGCTGCATGTCCACCGGTGCGCTGACCGTGTTGATGATCAGGTCGAACGTGTTGGCCAGCTTTTCGAAGGTGCCGGCGTCGCTTGTGGCGTAGTAGTGCTCGGCGCCGAACCGCAGGCCGTCATCCTGCTTGTTCAGCGACTGCGACAGCACAGTCACCTCGGCACCCATGGCCGCGGCAATCTTCACGGCCATGTGGCCGAGTCCGCCCATGCCAACCACAGCAACCTTCTTACCCGGGCCGGCGTTCCAGTGTGCCAGGGGTGAGTAGGTGGTGATGCCGGCGCACAGCAGCGGGGCGGCAGCCTCGTAGGGGATGCTCTCCGGCACGCTCAGGACAAAGTCCTCAACGACGACGATGGACGTGGAGTACCCGCCCTGGGTGATGGTCCCGTCGCGGTCCACCGCGGTGTAGGTTCCGGTGTTGCCCTTGAGGCAGTAATTCTCCATTCCGGCCTTGCAGTTCTCGCACTCGCGGCAGGAGTTGACCATGCAGCCAACACCAACGCGGTCGCCTACCTTGTGGCGGGTTACCTCGGAGCCAATTTCGGCGACGGTGCCCACAATCTCGTGGCCCACCACCTGCGGGTACTTGATCTGGCCCCATTCTCCGCGGACAGTGTGGATGTCCGAGTGGCAGACACCGGCGTAAGCGATATCAATGCGGACATCATGGGAGCCGACATCGCGCCGTTCAATGGTTGTGGGAACCAGATCATCGGTGGGCGAGGTGGCAGCGTAAGCACGTGCGGTAGTCATACTTCTCCAAAACTCTGGGGGAAAGTGCCGTAGGGCACTTAGGGCACAAGTCCGCTGCGCCGTCTTTTATTTCCGGATCAGCCATAGACGGCGCAGAAGATTTCCGAACAAGGCTTGGCAGCCTCCCGAAGGCCGCCGCCCAGTTGGCGGCAGCCCCGGGAAGTCTGGGTTAGCGGACCGGATACCCGGCGTCGCGGATGGCCTGCTTGACCTGCTGGATGGCGTCATCCGGGCCGAAGTGGAACACCGAAGCGGCCAGGACGGCGTCAGCGCCGGCAATCACGGCGGCCGGGAAGTGCTCCGGCTTGCCGGCTCCGCCGGAGGCGATCAGCGGAACCTTCACGGCAGCCCGGACGGCCTGGATCATCTCGATGTCAAAACCCTCGCGGGTGCCGTCTGCGTCGATGGAGTTCAGCAGGATCTCCCCCACGCCGCGGTCCGCTGCTTCGCGGGCCCAGGCGACGGCGTCGATCCCGGTTCCCCGGCGCCCGCCGTGGGTGGTGATTTCAAAGCCCGACGGCGTGGCGCCGTCGTGCGTCCGCCTCGCGTCCACGGAGAGCACCAGCACCTGGGAGCCGAAGTGGCGGGTGATTTCGTCGATGACGTCCGGGCGGGCCACGGCGGCGGAGTTGATGGACGCCTTGTCCGCGCCGGAGCGCAGCAGCTTGTCCACGTCCGCGATGCCGCGCACTCCCCCGCCGACGGTCAGCGGGATGAACACTTCCTCGGCGGTGCGGGAGACGACGTCGAACACGTTGTCCCGGTTGCCCGAGGATGCCGTGACATCCAGGAAGGTCAGTTCGTCGGCGCCGGCCTTGTCATACCGGTGGGCAAGCTCCACCGGGTCCCCGGCGTCGCGCAGTCCCTCGAAGTTGATGCCTTTGACCACGCGGCCTGCATCAACATCCAGGCACGGGATGACGCGGATGGCAACACTCATGGCGGGCTCCCCTAGATCCGGCAGGCGTGGATGGTGCTGACGAGGATGGCGCGGGCGCCGATGTCGTACAGCTCGTCCATGATCCGGTTGGTGTCGGTGCGCTTGACCATGGAGCGCACGGCCACCCAGTCGGAGTCCCGCAGCGGCGAGACGGTGGGCGATTCCAGGCCGGGGGTGCGGGCGGCGGCTTCTTCGAGCAGGTCGCGGCGCACGTCGTAGTCCATCATCACGTACTGGCGTGCCACCAGGACGCCGCGCAGGCGGCGGATCAGCACATCCAGGCCGGCGGGGTGCTCGGCGTTTTTGCGGCCGATCAGGACGGCCTCGGACTTCAGGATCGGCTCTCCGAAAATCTCCATCCCCGCGGCGCGGAGGGTGGTGCCGGTTTCGACGACGTCGGCAATCGCGTCCGCGACGCCGAGGCGCACGGAGGATTCCACGGCGCCGTCGAGGCGGACCACGGAGGCGGTGATGCCGCGTTCGGCCAGGTAGGCGCGCAGCAGGCCGTCGTAGCTGGTGGCCACGCGCTTGCCTTCGAGCTGCTCAATGGAGGTGAAGTCCCCCACCGGGCCGGCGAAGCGGAAGGTGGAGGCGCCGAAGCCGAGGCTCATCAGTTCCTCGGCGTCCACCTGGGCGTCCAGGAACAGGTCGCGGCCGGTGAGGCCGACGTCGAGCGTTCCGGCGCCGACGTACACGGCGATGTCGCGGGGGCGGAGGAAGAAGAACTCAACCTCGTTATCGGGGTCCACCATGACCAGTTCGCGGGAATCGCGGCGCTGGCGGTAGCCCGCCTCGTTGAGCATGGCGGAGGCGGATTCGGACAGGGCACCCTTGTTGGGTACGGCTACGCGGAGCATGGTTGCATCTTTCGCTGGAAGTTTTGTCGCTGCAATGTGGTGCTGCAAAGGGAGTTGTTCGACCGGCGGGCCACACACTGACGCTTGGTCAGCGCGCGGCTAGAGATGCTTGTAGACGTCCTGCAGGGTCAGGCCTTTGGCGAGCATCAGGACCTGGAGATGGTAGAGCAGCTGAGAGATTTCTTCGGCGCATTCGGCATCAGATTCGTATTCGGCGGCCATCCATACTTCGGCGGCCTCCTCAACAACCTTCTTACCGATGCCATGCACGCCCGACTCGAATTCGGCCACGGTGCGTGACCCGGCGGGGCGCTCCTGAACTTTCTGACTCAGCTCGGCAAAGAGGTCTTCGAAGGTTTTCACAGTGATAAGGGTACGCTGTGCCGCCGCTTGTGACGGAATCGCAGGGCGGGGTGTGACGGGCTGAAGTTGACCCGCGCCGAGACCCGCAGCGAATGCACAGCCAACAGCTAGGAGCTGAACTCACATTCGCCTCAAGATCTCCCACCTGCCGAACTTGTAGGATTTGGAATACCCACTGTCCACTGACGGACTCTCCAAGTCAGCAACCAGGAGATCACATGCCTCAATTTGGGCACGTAGTAGAACCTGACTTTTGGCGATTTGCAACAGTGCGTTTTTCGAATCAATTAGATAGGTTAACGCAACCAGAAAAGCCAATATGAAAAAAATAAATGTTGTCAGCGATCCCTCTAGGCACAGGCTCAGAATTATTGCAATTATTAGAAATGCCACGAGGCTAATACTGATCACGACACGGAAGCGTCCAAGCATCAACCCATGCCAAAATAATATGTACTTGAACCATGAACCAAGACTAAGCCTGTTCGTCCGTTTTACGACGATCAATTCGTCTCGAAGGCCCAAGTCATTGTGATCATATAATTCCTCGTAACGCTCCTTGAAACGATCATTCAATCTCCTTGTGCTGCGAAGCGCTAGGTTTTCCGCCTTTATCCGATCAAGTTGACCCTTCAAATCACTCAATCTTGCGCTATCCCGACGCACCCCTTCCTGACTAAGTTGGCTCAGTTCGAACCGTACATCGGCCGGGCCGAGCAGGACCTCACGGTCGTGACTTCTGGCAACTAATATCACCAGAATCTCGAACACTATGATGACTCCGCCGGCCGCCAATATGCCAGGATTCAGATCACTCTTGGACCCAACATCCGCGAACTCCAATGCCCAACTCGCAGCTAAGCTCATAGCGTATCCTGCGGTGATACTTATGATGCCGATAAGGACCACGCTGTAGTAGAAAGAGGCGCTTCTCTCCCGTGTCGACCGTGACCGCCCCCGCACGTCCTTTATCGCTTGAGTATCCAATTTCCGGCCGGCGACACTGGCTAAAAGCAGGACTTGCACAAGCACAATCAGCATCAACATGAACCCGATGGCCGGAAAATTGCCTATCATCTATCTCTCCTTACTCAAACGGACCATCAGGCGGGCGATCAAGGTTTTACAAGATAAACCTTCCGCGAAACGGTAACTAAGGGTACCTCGCGACATCCAGTCAAGAACTCGACGTTTGCCGGGGTCATGCTTCAACAGAAGCGGACACGAAGGTTCGCTCCTTCATGGATTGGAACGAATAGAGACTTATCCAGGGGTTAGGACAGTGACTTTCCTGAAATCCTGCACCTGCAACGGACGGGACGCGTATTCCTCCAAAGACGGACTTAGACACGAATTCACCCCCTGGCTGTGTGGTCCCCTCACGTTGATCCTCCCTGGCACAGGGTCCGGCCGATTGCATGGCCCCAATCTGGGCCAACCAAACAAGGGCCAAACTAGCTCGCGGCGGGCACGAAGCCGTGCCAGGCGCCTCAGGCACGGGGGCACCCAACCGCTCCAGGACGGCTCCAGTCATCGCACATGAAGACTGCCGGCTGCAACCACACAACTGTGCGCGGAACTGCAATCAACCGAGCTTGTGGAAATCCGCATCCTTGCTTCGTCTCCCTAGTGAATGCGGCCACAATGGCAGCATTTCTGGCGAAAACGTCGAAGGAGAGCAGGGGGACCGTTATGGTCAAGTCTCTGTTTCTCAGGCATTACCGCAGCGCACCGGAAGCACTCAACAATGTGCCGACGGGCCAATGGACGCCGGAAGAAGTCAATGCGCACATGCAATTAATGCAGGACTCCGCCGACCGACTGCAGGCCAGCGGGCATACATCGACAGGCAGGCGGTTTCAGCTGACGGCACCTTCATACGGTCCGAGGCGAGGGCTGGCCGCCCGTAATCGACAGACCGTTCGCGGGAGCCAAGAACCTCATCGCCGGCTGGATGGTGATCGATATGGACGACTACGATCGCGCCGTCGAACTCGCCCGGGAATTGTCCGCAGTCCCGGCCGCCGGACGGAATCGGCTGCAGGAATGGATTTGGGATTCCATAAGCCTGGCTGGTTGCCGTGGCGTAGCGGAAGGTCCTGAACATGCCACGCGCCGGGCTGGCCGCCCTGGCGGGCGTGGATCCTGCGCTCTCCCGCACACCCCTGCACTGGCCCACCTGCACGAGCCCGAGCACCTGCCCTTACAGGCGGCACGGCTCCATGCTGTGCTCCGAAAGTGGTCCGACTGATCATATGCAGGTTCCCGACACCATGTCGGTATAATATTCCTGCAGCGGACAGGAGATTCCGTGCCCGCAGAGCCGTTGGAAGGATGAACATGTACGTAGTCGTCAACACCCTGGAAGCGGGCCCGGAAACCGCTCAAGCCTTTGAGAAGGCCTTCATCGACAGCATGGTCCATCTTGAAGGCGTCCCCGGCCTGGGCCGCAGCACGCTGATGCGTCCTGAGGGTGAAAGCAACACTTACCTGTCGACGATGGAATTCGATTCCAGGGAAGACTTCTTTGCGTGGCTGAAGTCCGATTCCTTTAAGGCGTCGCACTCCGATAAGCAGGCCCCGGGCATGCAGGCACCCAACGCCGTCGCTTCCTACACCGTTATCAAGGACACCGCAGCCTAGACAGTTGCAGTTTCAACGCCGTCATCCGTCACTGCTGACTCGATAGAATTGATGGCGCCCAACAGTCCCGCCCATTATTGAAAACGAGACGGCAGAATGGCCCACCACCAAGCACCCGAACGCCCCGACCCGACGCCGATCCCGAATCCCGCCCGCACCCTCACGGTATGGGAGGACGGGGTGCAGCTGGATTTCACCTTCGAGGACTGTATGAAGTACCACGGTCCGGGTTTTCCCGGCGGTGTGGCACATGCGTTCGCGGCGCTGGGCCGGGCGTTGCCGGAGCTCGCGGCCCGCAGCAGGAACGGCCGGGTTGAGCGCCGCGATATCCGCGTGCGCACCCCGTTCGCCGGGCCCGGTGCCCGGGATGTTTTCGAACTCGTCACCCGGGCGGTCACCGGAGAACGTTACGCAGTGCTTCCTGAACTGGCGCGGCCTGAGCGGGGCAACACCCTGGCCCGCTACGTCTTCGAGCTGAGCATCCCGGAAGCCGCCGTGACCTGCGTTCTCCGGGATGACGGCATCGTGGCGGATGAGTTCATTGAACTCACCGCCAAGCCCGACAAGACTGCCGCCGAGCTGGCTCACCTGGAGGGTCTTAAACTCCAGATGCGCGACCGCATCCTCAAGCGTGAGCCTGCCCGGGTTTACGACCTGGAGTAACCAAACAAGGAACAGCGCCGACGCTAGACCACCACGAGCTCGGTTCCGTCAGTCTTGTGGCTGGACATTGCAGCGCTCTGAAGCGCCGGATCCTCGTAAGTGTTCCAGTAATACGTCATGGTGCGGGCCGAAAACAGGCCGGTGTAAGTGGTCTTTTCGAAGTCCCCGTCCCCCATCGCGGCGCTTCCTTCCACCATTGCAACCTGCTGGAGGGTATGGAACGCCCGGCTGACGTTCTCCTCCTCAGTAGTCTTCTGCGGATAGTGCGCGTTGACGTAGGCCGCCCGCACAAAGCGCGACGGCGAATAATAGTCACCGGGAATCCCCCGCATCAGCGAACCGGATCCGAACGGAACCAGGTGCGCCTGGTTGAGCACCACCTCCTGCGGAAAGTCCGGTGATGCGTTGAGGTAGTTGCGGAGATTCTCGTGGTGCCAGCCGAAACCGGGCTGGTTTGCCAGGACATCTACGTCGTCATGGAACACCTGCATGCCGTCGCTCGTGTATTCCACCACAATGGCGCGCCTGGCATCGCCAATAATCCAGTGCAGCAGCGAGCTCGGGTACTTGTCATTAATCGGCCTGTCCACGATGGCAACGTTGGCGAGCGCCGCTTCGACTTCATCAACCGTGGTGAACTGGGAGGCCACCCAGAGCGGGAATTCAAACGCGGCAACATTCGTCTTACCCTCCACTGCTTCCGGCGCATACTGCGCATAGCCCGGGAAATTGAGTCCGCCAATGGCCAGGCCGGCATCATTGCCGCAGTCAAAATAGAGCGGAGTGTCCTCCTCCACGATTCCCATGCCGATCACGGCGTGCTGAATGTTCGGCACGGCACCAAACGGTGACTTGGTGGCGTACCCGGTGGGGGTCACCACCACGCGCTCCCCGAAGTCGGTCGTCCAGTCGAGGTTCCGTGCGAAATAAAGGTTGCCGCCGCCGTCCGTGAACCTGATTCCTGTGCACATGTTGATGCTCCCTGTCATGGCAAAACTCAAACGAAGCTCCGCCTGCTCGGTGGTCCTGCTGCAGTTCAGCCTAGGTCCCGCCCCTCCGCCTGCGGCAGGCTTCCCCGCCGAATTCGACGCCGCCCTGCCCATTTATGGACTCAACCCCCGGTTCTACCGCCCGTCGTCAGCCGCCGCCACGGGGATACGCCGCGCCCAGACCAGCACGGGAATGAGCAGCAGAGCCAGGATTCCGCCGGACAGGGCCAGCGCGGCGTAGCTGGTTCCGGCCATGACAACGCCGGACATCATGCCGCCGCCGGCTCCGGCCAGGGCCACCAGCACATCGGTTCTGCCCTGCACCCGGGGACGGATTTTCGGTGCAGTGTGGTCAACCACCAGGGCCGTGCCCGCAATGAGGCCGAAGTTCCAGCCCAGGCCCAGCAGTGCCAGGGCAAGGATCAGCAGTCCCAGCGATTCTCCCGGAGCCAGGGCCGCCGTGACGCCGGCGAGCAGCAGCGTTACGCCCGCGGCGGCAGCCACGGGAAGCCGGCCCACCCGGTCCACCAGCACGCCGGTCACCAGGGACGGCAGATACATCGCCCCGATATGAATGCCGATCACGAGGCCCACGTCCGCCAGCCCGTGATGGTGGAGCCGCATATGAACCGGTGTCATGGTCATGATCGCCACCATGGCAATCTGGGTCAGCACCATCACGGCCGCGCCGGCATAAGCACCCTTCCCGGGCCGCGCCGGAACCGGACCCGCCCCACCTGCGGCGGCAGCGCCGCCGTCGGCCGCTCCCGCGTTCAGCCTGCGGGCGAGCAGGAACGGATCGGGGCGCAGCAGCGCCAGCAGGACGACGCCGGCTGCCAGGTATGCCGCACCGGCCAGCAGGAAAGGACCGGCCAGGGCAGGGATCCCCAGGCCGGCGGCCAGATGTCCCATGGGCGTGACCAGGTTGGGACCGGCCACCGCGCCGAGCGTCGTGGAGACCATGGCAATGCTGATGGCCTGGCCCCGGCGCGCCGGCGGTGCCAGATCGGTGCCCGCATAGCGTGCCTGCAGGTTGGCGGCGGTGCCCGCCCCGTAAACGAAAAGGGAGGCAAACAGCAGCGCAGGGCTGTCTACGACCGCGGCCAGGACCACTCCCAGGGCACCCGCCCCGCCGGCGGCGAACCCGGCCCCAAGGCCCACCCGGCGGCCTGAGCGCTGGGTCACCCGGCCCACGAGGTACGCGGTCAGCGCGGAACCCAGGGTGAACAACCCCGCGGGCAGGCCGGCGAGGCCGTCAGAGCCCAGCATCTCCTGCGCCAGCAGGGCGCCAACGGTGACACCGGCGGCCAACCCCGCCCCGCCGAGGACCTGGCTCAGGATCACCACTGTCAGGGTGCGGCGCTGAACGCGGGCACGGGTCGCCTCATCGAGCGCCGGGGTGACGGCGTCAGGCCGGGACACTGAGGTACCGCAGCAGGAGTGTGTCGCCGCCGCGCAGGACCTGCGCCAGTTCCAGGCGTTGCGGCGGCACTGCCTCCGGCGCCCCGGCGGTGATACGCAGGGCGCTGCCCGCCGCCAGAAGCGGACTGACGGTCAGGCACAGTTCATCCACGAGCCCCGCAGCCTGAAAGGAGCCAAAGAGCTGGGGGCCGCCCTCGCAGAGCACCCGGGCGAACCCGCGTTCCGCGAGGAGGGCAGCGGCCTGCGCCGGCTCCACGGCCTGTTCCCCCGCCACGACGACGTCGGCAACGCGTTCCAGCGCAACCCTCCGCTCTGCAGCAGCTGTGGCTGTGGTCAGGATTAACGGCCGCACCGGTGCCTGCTGGAAGAACGGTCCGTCCGGATCCAGGTCCAGCCGCCCGGAGACGATGGCGACGGCCGGATGGGAGGTCATTCCGCGGGCGATACGCCAGGACTGGCTTTCTGCGTCCAGGAGCTCACCGGCATACCCCTCCGCGCGCACGGTACCCGCTCCCACGAGGATGACGTCGGCGGTTCGCCGGAGGAGTTCGAACACCCGGTGGTCCGCGCCGTCCCCCAGCGCACCGGAGCGTCCGTTCACTGCCGCGGCGCCGTCGGCCGAGGTGACGAAGTTGAACCGGACGTACGGCCGGCCGGGTGCCGCCTCCGGCCTGTCCCATGCATAGGCGGACAGCAGCTCGTCGTCGCTGAGTTCCCCGGCGGAGCCCGCGGCGGTTATCGGCGCCGTCATGCCCGCACGGCCGGCTCGTTGGATTCGCCCATGTTGTGGCGAAGATAGACCGGGGCCCGCCACCCGAGGATGGCTTCAGTCATTCGGATGGCGCTGGATGCGGCGGGGACGTTGTGCATCCGCAGGATTCTGGCGCCGTTCATGATGCTGGCAACGCCTGCGGCGAGGGATCCCTCCACCCGGTCAGGCTTGGCTGCATCCAGGGTTTCGCCCACAAAGTCCTTATTGGACACTGCGGCCAGCACCGGATAGCCCAGTGCCGCAATTTCGGCGAGCCTGCGGGTGATTTCGAGGGAATGGAGCGTGTTTTTGTTGAGGTCGTGGCCTGGATCGATAATGATCTTCTCCGGGGCAACCCCCAGCTCCTGCGCGTATCCGACCCGCCGGCGCAGGAACTCCGCCACATCGGCCACCACGTCCCCGTACTGCGGACGCGGATAGGCGGTGCGGGGAGCTGCCAGACTGTGGGTGATCACCAGATGCACGCCGGCGTCCGCCGCTACCCGGGCGAGGTCAGGGTTGGCGAGCCCGGTGGTGTCATTGATGACGGTGGCGCCGGCGGCGATGGCCGCTTCGGCAACTGAGGGCAGGAACGTGTCCGCGGAAATGATCACGTCGGAGCTGTCCCGGACAGCCTGGATCACGGGGATCACCCGGGCAGCTTCTTCCGCGGCGGCCAGCGCGGGTCCGGGAGCGAAGGGGACCCCGCCAATATCCACCCAGTCGGCGCCGTCGTGCACCGCCTGTACCGCTGCGCCTACTGCCGCGTCCAGCGCAAAGGTGCGTCCGGCGTCGTAAAACGAGTCCGGGGTTCGGTTGATGATGGCCATGAGCGCCACCCGGCGCCGGAAGTCGACGGTGCGTTCCCCTATCTGCCGCACGGGGTGCAGCAGCGGCGGTTCATAGGCGCCTGCCCGCCGGACCGGATCATCACTGACACTGGCGTTGACACTGTTGCCGGCAGCGGATGCCGGGCGAGACAAACTCATGATTGCATCCTACGGCGCAGCGGTGCCGGTGACGGCTAAAGGGCATGAAGGTTGTTGCGGCCGGTGGCCCGCCCCCGGGAGTCCAGGATCTGCCCCAGCTGCTTCACGCTGCGCAGGACAACGGACCGGTCCAGCGTGGAAACACCCGGCAGCTTCACTTCCAGCTGCTGTTCCAAGCGTTGAATTTCCGCCAGGCTCTTCAGCCACACGCCCATGATGAGGTCATACGGCCCGATGGTGTGTGCCACCACGCGGAGCTCCTCGAGCTGGCGCAGCCGCCCTGCAACGCCGTCCAGCTTGGAGGCCGGAACGCGCAGGAAGTACCAGGCACTCACCGGCCATCCCGACCCGGCACGCACCACATCGGTGCGCTGACACAGCCTTCCGGAGGCTGCCATCTGCGCCATGGTGTCACGTATGTGGCGGGGGTTTAGATCCAGGGAGGTCCCGATGGCCGTGGCCGGCGCACGTCCGTCCTGATTGAGGACCGCGATGATCTTCTGTTCCAGGGCCGGGCTGCGTCCAGTTGCCCTGGCACCCCTGACGGCTGCGAGGGCCTGCACCTGCTTCGTTTCCCTGGCGTCCAGGGCCCGGATCCGCCATGAGCTGGCCTCGTGGATGTTGCGCGCAATCGGATGGCTCCGGGCCGACTCTATTCCCTGGATCACCGGCAGCTCCTCCAGCAGGTAAGTCCACAGCGCTGCCTCGCCGGGAGCGGCGATGGTGGCCACCAGGTCACGTCCGCCCGCTGTGAGATCCACACCGATGACTTCCGGCTTTTCTGCCAGTGCGGCGGCAACACGCTGGTTCGCTCCCGGGTGGCAGTTGATCTCCACCAGGGCGGCCGCTTTCCAGCTGCCCGGATCAAAGGTGCTGATCCACGCCGCACCGGAGGCATTCAGATCCTGCCATCGGCGGTTGAGCGTGGCGGGGTCAGCTCCGATGACCGGTGCCAGCTGTGCCCAGGGGGCCCTCGGCGCAATTTGCAGGGCGTTGATAATCCGTAGATCCAGCGGATGCAGAGAATAATCCTGCACTGACATCTCATTTCCTGTCCTGATCATGCATTCTGCGCCCTGTAGGGGACAATATCTGTACTTTGGGGACGACGATATCAGCCAGCCTTCCCCACAGATCGGATGACTATGAAGTCCTCTCCCCCAGCCGGTGCCAAGGCAACGGCAGCCGGCGGCGCCGTCGGCTTCCTGATTGTGATGGAATTCGGCTCCGGTCTGCTGCAGGGCTGGTTTCCGCCTCTGCTGGCACAGATCGGCACCGAGTTTTCCGTTGATGACGCCGCCCTGAACTGGGTCAGCGTGGTTTATCTGCTCATGACCGTGGCGTTTGTGCCGGTCATCGGCAAACTGGGCGATCTCTACGGGCACAAACGCCTGCTGCTGGTTACTGTCACACTGGTGGCCGCCGGGTCGATCATCGTTGCCTTTGCACCCAGTTTCAGTGTCCTGCTGCTGGGCCGCGCACTACAGGCGCCCCTGGGCGCCTTCCTTCCGCTTGAGTTCGCCATTGTCCGCAGCAGGAGCGGGGAAACAGCCGGCCGCAGCATCGCCAAGCTGGTTGGGGCACTTACCGTGGGCGGAGCGATCGGCGCCATGGTCTCCGGCATCCTCCTGGCCGTGGTGGACAACCTGACCATCGTCCTCCTGGTCCCGGCGGTCTTCATGCTTCTCTGCATTCCGGTAGTCGCATGGTTGGTGCCCGAAACCACCACGAGGAGCGCCGGGTCTGTCGACTGGCCGGGCGCGGCCCTGCTCACCGCGGGCCTGCTCACCACTCTCCTGGGCATCGCCAATGCCAGCAACTGGGGCTGGACATCGGCTCTGACCATCGGTTCCATAGCGGTGGGACTGGTACTGCTGGCCATATGGCTGCAGGTGGAACGCCGCGTGAAGTATCCCCTCGTCGATCTCCGGGTGCTGACCACGTCAGGCATCGGGCTGCCCATCCTGGGTGCATCCCTGTTCGGCGCGCAGATGTTCGGTTCGCAGACGGCCGGTTCGCTTTTCATCCTGACCGACCCCGGGACCCGCGGCTTCGGCCTCGGGCTGGATGCGGCCAGTGTTGGCCTCCTGTTCCTCGTTCTGGCGATGTCCAGTTTCGCCGGAGCCACGCTCGGGGATCGGATCGCCGGGCGCATCACGGCCAAATCCACCGTGGTCCTGGGGTCCCTGCTGGGAGTGCTGTCCTATGCGGCCATGATCGCGTTCTCCGCCAGCACAGTTCCCTTCCTGGCCGCAATGCTGGTCGGCGCCTTCGGGAACGGCCTGATCCTCGGCGTCCTGCCGGCCATCGTCGTCAAGAAGGCGCCTGAAGACTCCGTTGCCGTTGCCTCAGCCCTGTACAACACATCACGAACCGCTGCCGGATCGGTGGGGGGAGCCGTGTTTGCCCTGGTCATGTCCGCTTTCCTGGTCACGCTCCAAATCGACGGCGAGAGCACCACCGCTTCGGCAAACACGTCGTATTTGCTGGTGTGGGGCATCTGCGCGGTTCTGTCGCTCACTCTGGCACTCGTGGCATTGAAGTTCCGCAGCGCAGAAGACACCGCCGCACCGGAAAGCGCCGGGATACAAACCATTCCGTCCGCTGCGCCGCAAAGGGAGCACAAAGCATGAGTTCGACGACGACGTCCGTCACCGTGAAGGCCGCTGTCCAGGAAGGGTTGGCCCGGCACCGGCCGCAGGTCCTGGCCCTGTCGGCGCAGCTGCACGCCGATCCTGAGGTTGCTTTCGAGGAACACCGCTCGGCGGCCAGGGTTATCGCAGTGCTTGAAGAGGCAGGATTTGACACCGTCATGGGGTGTTACGGCTTGCCCACTGCAGTTGAAGCGGTGTACGGCTCGGGATCGCTGCGCGTCATTCTTTGTGCCGAATATGATGCGCTGCCCGGGATCGGCCACGCATGCGGTCACAACATCATCGCCTCTTCCACCGTGGGGGCAGCGCTTGCCCTGGCCGAGGCAGCACAGGAACTGGATTTGACCGTGGTTTTGCTGGGCACACCCGCGGAGGAAGAGGGCGGCGGCAAGGTGCTCCTGTTGGAAGCCGGCGCCTTCGCCGACGCCCATCTTGCGTTATCGGCCCATCCTGTACCGGGGGTGGACATAGATTGCAGCGGGACCTCATCGCAGGGCTGCGACCGGTTCTATGTGACCTTCCGGGGCAAGGCGTCGCATGCCGCAGCTGCACCCTCCAGCGGCATCAATGCCCTGAATGCCGCAACCGTGGCCCAAGTGGCCATTGGCCTGCTGCGCCAGCAGTTGCCTGACGGCATCCGCATCAATGCCCTCGTCACCGCCGGCGGCTCGGCCATCAACGTCATTCCGGAACAGGCACAACTGGCACTGGAGGTTCGGGCCCACGATGCAGCCGTTCAGAATGACGTCACGCAAAAAATCCTGCTGGCGTGCGAAGGGGCGGCGCTGGCCACCGGGTGCAGCTGGTCAACCGAGCAGCCTTCCCCGGCTTACCTGCCTCTCCGGCAGCACGAAGGCCTTCTTGAGCTGTGGAACCGGAACCTCAGAGCGACGGGCCGCACTCTGATCAGTCCGCCGGCCGGCAGCGGAGGCGGAGGCGGCTCCACAGATATGGGAAACGTTTCACAGGTCATGCCGGCCATCCACCCGGTCATTGCCGTGCTCGGATCACAGGGAATGCCGCATACCGCCGCCTTTGCCGATGAGACCTCCGGTCCGGAAGCTGACGCGGCCGTCATGGATGCGGCCTTGGCCCTCGCCTGGACCGTTGTGGATGCTGCCGGCTCTCCCGAGCTGCGGGATTCCCTGTGCCGGGCGCGCGATGAACGGCGGCGGTTGGCAGACGAACCAGCGGCCGGGGGCCGCGGGCAGCTCTCCTGTTAGCATGCACTGACGCCGTGAGCTACGTATATGAACCGGGAACGAGTTCAACAACCAGAGGATTGACGATGACAGGCAATGAGCTGAAGGGCCGGGTTGCACTGGTGACGGGCGGCGGTGACGGGCTCGGGCAAGGGATCGCCCGCCGCTTCGCTCAGGCCGGAGCTGCGGTTCTTATTGCGGAGTTCGACGACGCCACAGGGCAGGCCACGGCTGACGGCATCAACAACGACGGCGGCCAGGCAGCCTTTGTCCACTGCGACGTGACGGACAAGTTGCAGATGGATGCTGCAGTTCAAACTGCCGTAGATGACTTCGGTTCCATCGACATCCTCGTCAACAACGCGTACCGCAGCTGGGGCATCCACCGGGTCGAGGACAAAACCGACGAAGAGTATGAAGCGAATTTCGCGATGAACGTGCTCGCACCGAACTGGGCCATGAAGAAGGCATTTCCCGTCATGAAGGCGCAGCAGTGGGGCCGGATCATCAACGTCAGCTCCCTCAACGGCGTCAACGCCCATATGGGCACTGCCGCCTACAATGCCAGCAAAGAAGCCCTGCGTGCCCTCACCCGCACAGCAGCCCGGGAGTGGGCTCCGTACGGCATCACCGCGAACATCATGTGCCCGGCCGTGGCGTCGGCGGCTTATCGGAAATACGCTGAGCTGCACCCCGAGGCGGCTGCCGCCACGGATGCTGCGCTGCCCATGGGGCGTATGGGAGACGCGGAATCAGATCTTGGCGGCGTTGCCGTGTTCCTGGCCAGCGAGGATGCCGGATACCTCACCGGCAATACCCTTTTCGTAGACGGGGGCAGCCACATCAACGGCTCGCCCTGGGATCCCCGGTTCCCGGAAAAGTAAGCCGGGGGAGGGAAGACGTTGGAACCCGCGGATGACGCCGAGAAACGTTTCGCCTACGAAAACCGGACCTGGGCAGAGCTACCTCTGCGGTTGAGGAGGTTTTACCTGTGGCTGGTCCTGGTCTTCATACTGGTGGACCCGCTCGCTCGTGTCCTTCTGCGTGCACTCGGCCTGTCCGAGCCGGTGTCCTCGACTCTGGGGCTGGTTTTATCCCTCCTGATCCTGACGCCTTTTGGATTAGCGGCGCGGCGGGAGGCCCGGGAGCGCAAAGAAGGCGGCCTGGTGCCGCGCGTCCCTGAAGTCACTCATCGCACAGTGACCGGATGGATGGTCGCGGCCATCCTGCTCTGGATACTGTACGGATTCCTGGTCGTGTCTCAGGGGTTTGTTCTTCCGGTGCTCCCGCTCCTTGTATCCTTCTTCGCTGCGCTCCGCTGGACGCAGAGCAGGCCGCAGAGAGGGGCGCCTCCCGGTTAGTGTTTCGGCCCGTCCGGGGAGTGTGAGGTCCCGTTCGGCGGCTGCGACGTCAGAGCATCCCGGATTTCAGTCAGCAGCATCACCTGCGGATCCGCACTCTGCTCCGGGGTGATCCCAAGCCTGCGGTTGCGCCGTTCGATCATCTTGTTCATCGGCAGCACAATCACGAAGTACACGGCAGCCGCGATAAGCAGGAAATTAACGACGGCGGTCAGCAGGACGCCGAACTGAATCTGGTTCCCATTGAAGTCGACAGCCGCGAAACTGTCGAAGTTCGGCGAACCGACAAGCCCGGAGATGAACGGCATAAGCACCGAGTTGACCAGGGCATTCACGACGGTCGTAAAGGCTGCGCCGATGATGACGGCAACCGCCAGGTCCAGGACGTTGCCCTTCATGATGAAGTCTTTGAATCCCTTTAGCATCCCGCAAGACTAACCGCCCCGGGTCCGGCAGCGCAGCCCTCCCCGAAGAATCAGGGCTTCCGCACCAGAATTCGCTCGTCCGAGAGGCCGGCGCACACGGATAAGGATGTTGCTGCGGCTCCCTACCCCGCCAGGCAGAAATACGCCATCCCGAGTACGCCCCGGTAGCCCTCTTCATATGCGGCGCGCTGTTCCTCATACTGCCTGCGTACCTGCCCTGCGGCGGGGTGGTGGGCATCATGTGCTTCAAGCCAACGGGTAAACCTGCCGCGATATCCGGACTCGAAGTCGTCCCACTCCTGAATGCCTGCAAGGTCCTCGTCCACCACCTCGAAACCGGCGGCGCGGATCAGCTCGTGCAGCGCATCTGCTGTCAGATATTCGTCATCACGTCCGGCCAGAGGAGCGGTGGCAGCCGGATGGGGTACTGCTGACCAGACCGCTTCGCCGTAGACGAGCCGGCCCCCGGGGAGCACCAGAGCCCGAAGGGAACGCAGGGCTGCGGCGTAGTCAAGCGGTTGGGCGTCCTCTACCGGCGGCCCCCAGATCTGACTCGCGCCAATGCAGATGAGAGCGTCGGCGGGGCGATACTGCGCTTCTGCCCCCGGCATCAAGTCAAAGGTCACCCTGTTGAGCAGTCCACGAGCCGATGCCTGCTGCCCCGCCCGGTCGATGGATGCGGAAGCACTGTCCACTCCGCGTCCCCGTGCCTGCGGGGCTGACATCAAGACCCGAAGCAGCAGTTCACCCCAGCCGCACCCCATGTCCAGAACCCGAGCCGGCGCCGGGTCGGACAAGAACGCAACAAGATGGGCCGCACGCTCCTCAGAAAGCGGAGTGAGCCAGGTCAGGGACTCATAGAGGGGCGGCAGTTCAACTGCAGTGTCGTCGGCCATTCGGCGATGTCCTCCCTGCATCATGATCAGGGAATGCGGCGATCAGGTCCTGCGTACCCAGTCCGGCGCAGCCGGCAAGGAGCGGCCCGATCCACACCATAGGTTGTTCCTGCCGCAGTGTCTCTGTCACTTTGAAAACCTGCGCCGGCACCTTCGGGAACCCGGCCGGAGGACAGTGCTGTCCTGAAGTTGGCACGGTGGGCCACCCTTCAGGTAGTCCCGGCCAAGCGTCGTCCTATTTGATGCGTCCAACAAGAGTTTGTATGGCCACCGCAGCCGCCCCTCGGGCCCATACCCCAAAATCCGGGTCCCCAACCAGGATTCTCACGGCTGATGCTTCGGGGTCGCGGTCGCTCCGAAGTGCTTCATCGAGGGAGGCCTCCGCGAGCGAGACGAAACCGATACCTTCGCCGGCGAGGATGACCGTGTCGACCATGGTGAGGTTAGCGACGGCAGCGATCATTCTGCCGAGAGCCTGACCTGAGGTTTGGACGACGGAAAGCGCTACCGGATCGCCCGCCCCGGCCAGTGCCATCACATCGTCGTAGGACACCTCACGGCCGAGGCCGTCAGCGACCATCCCGCAGATACTCGGGATGGAGAGCATGGCAGTCGAACAGCCCTTATGCCCCTCCAGACAGACAGGTCCGCTGGCGTCGAGGGGGAAATGGCCGCCCAAACCCAACCCGGTATCACCGGTTACCATCTGGCGCCCCCGCATGACCAGGCCGTAACCGACACCTGCGCCGGTGGTGATCACGGCGAAGTTGTCCAGACCCCGGCCGAGCCCGAACCAGTGCTCGGCTTCGGTCAGCGCAACGACGTCGTTCGCGACCACCACGGCAAGCCCGAGCTTCCTTTCGAGGGCTCCCCCAAGATCAACGTTCCGCCAGCCCAGAAAAGGCGCGCGGGCCACTAAACGGGAACCACGGACCTGCCCGCCGACGGACACGCCAAGAGCCGAGGGTTCCTTGGTGCCAACGCTCAGGGCCAGGCGCGTCATGAGCTCGCTGACGGCCTCGACGACGTGCTCAAGTGAACTGCTCTTGAGGTCAATGACGTCCTCGGCGAGCACCGAGGCGCGCAGATCTGTTGCCACACCGAATGCTTGCCGGCCGGTGAGTTTCACCCCAATGTGCCATTGAGCGTCCACTTGGACATCCAAGGGCCGGACCGGGCGCCCAACCCCACCCGCGCCGGGTTCAGCTGTCTCGATGAGAAATCCATCTTCAAGCAGCGGTTTGCTCAGGCGTGTGAGGCTTGCCGCCGAGAGGCCGAGCTTACGGGCAAGGGTGCCGCGGGTGATAGGCCCGTGAATGAGCACCTCGCGCACGAGTTCATGCCTGGGTGAGGATTCTTCCGGTTCCGGCGCGGAGCCGGCCGCCCGGGGTTGGTCAGGCCAGTGCTCCTCCAGCGTCGACCCGGTCACACTCATACCCCGATTATGCCCTACCGGTGAATATTTCTGTAAAGGAAAGAACAACCTGCGGCGAGAGGCAAGCCCCTCTCACTTTGTCCTAGCTTCCCCAAAATGCTTGACGTGTGATTATTTTCACCGTAGAAATTACTAATGCAAAGAAGCAGGAACACCAGCGCCCCCATGAATCCCTCCCTGTTGTCCGCAGGACCGGCCCTGCACTTGCGCTCGGGCGGAACGAGCGTAGTGCTGGATACAACAACTTCCGGCCTGCCGACGATCGTGTGGTGGGGTGCCGACCTCGGCGACGTCGGGGATGACGTCCTGAACGGACTCCTCGCTTCGGCACGCCCGCAGCGCGTGTCCGGCGGCATCGACGAACCGGCACGCCTCACGCTGCTCCCCCAGGAATCCACCGGATGGCAGGGCACCCCTGCCATCTTGGGCAGCCGGTCCGGGCGGGGCGCGTTCTCAGCTTTCAGCACCACAGCGATCAGCGCAGGAAGCACTGACAGCGGCGCCAACAGCGCCGTCGTGGTATCCGCTGTTGATGTTGACGCTCATCTCGAGCTCACCATCGAACTGGCCCTCGACTCGCAGGGACTCCTCCAGCAGGTACTCACCCTGACCAACACCCATCCCGGTGCGGCTGACGATGCCAGTGACGCAGTCTTTGATCTGGTGGAACTTGCCGCCGTGTTCCCTGTACCCGCGGCTGCCGCCGAGATCCTCGATACGACGGGACGGCACCTGCGCGAGAGGACCCCCCAGCGGCACGCTTTGACAACAGGCCGGTACGACAGGGAAAGCCGCCGGGGTCGTCCGGGTGCTGACGCAACACTTCTTCTCGCGGCAGGCACCCGGGGCTTCGGTTTCGAACGCGGAATGGTACATGCGGTGCACCTGGCCTGGAGCGGAAACCACCGATTGAGCGTGGAACGCACCGTTACCGGCCTGACCCAACTGCGCGCCGCCGAGCTCCTGACCCCCGGTGAAGTTCGCCTGGCTCCGGGTGAGAGCTACGCGACGCCTCCTGCAGTGGCCAGCTGGGGCGACGGACTAACCGAGCTTTCCGGCCGTTTCCACGGTGCGCTTCGGGCCCGCCCGCACCACCCGTCGACGCCCCGTCCGGTGACGTTGAATACCTGGGAAGCCGTCTATTTTGACCACGACCTCACCCGCCTGTCCGCCCTGGCTGACGCCGGTGCCCGGGTTGGCGTCGAGCGGTTCGTGCTCGACGACGGCTGGTTCCGCGGCCGCAGGGACGACACAGCCGGATTGGGAGACTGGCAGGTCGATAAGACCGTGTGGCCCCACGGACTGTCCCCGCTGATCGATCATGTCTCCGACCTCGGCATGCAATTCGGCCTCTGGGTCGAACCCGAAATGGTGAACCCTGACAGCGATCTTGCCCGGGAACACCCGGATTGGATACTGGGGGCGGGACCGCACCTGCCTGTCTCGGCGCGCCAACAGCAGGTGCTGGACCTGTCCAACCCTTCTGCCTGGCAGCACATCCTCGAGCAGCTCGACGCGATACTCACCGAGTACGACATCGCCTACCTCAAGTGGGACCACAACCGGGACCTGCTCGAAGCGTTCAGCCCTGCCACCGGACGCCCGGCAGTGCACGAGAACGTCGCTGCGCTCTATCGCCTCCTGGATGAGCTCAAAGCCCGGCATCCAGGCGTCGAGATCGAGAGCTGCGCTTCGGGCGGCGCCCGGGTGGATTTGGGCATCCTGGAACATACCGACCGGATTTGGACAAGCGACTGCATCGACCCGCTTGAACGCCTGACAATCCAGAAATACACCAATCTTCTGGTGCCGTACGAGCTGATGGGGGCACACATCAGCGGGCCCCAGTCCCACTCGACCGGTCGCCGGCACGATCTCGCCCTGCGGGCAGGAGTCGCCCTGCCCGGCCATTTCGGTATCGAATGGGACCTTACCGTACTCAACCCGGAGGAACTCGACGAAGTAGCCGCGTGGGTAGAGACGCACAAGAATCACCGGGACCTTCTGCACACGGGCCGGGCGGTCTTCGCCGATCTGGCTGATGACACCGCCGACGTCCGCGGTGTGATCGCCGCTGACGGGTCCTCAGCCCTTTTTACCTACACGCAGGTGGCCGCAAGCGCCAGTTACCCGGCCGCTCCCGTGACCTTCCCCGGGCTGGATGAGAACCGGCGCTACCGAGTCCGGCTCACCGCACCCACCGCTGAGCTGGCCGGCCCCGGACAGTCACCGTTGGCCTGGACCCTCCAGCCCATCATCCTGACCGGCCGCATGCTCCGCTCTCAAGGCCTGCAGTCACCCGTCCTGTTTCCCGAGCAGCTGCTGCTCATCGAGTTCACCGCCGTCGACTAACACTTCGAATGAACCGTCCACTGCACCAGCGCAAGGAGGCGCCCTTCATGATTCCCCTCCCCAAATCCCTCACCCGTCGCACGGGTGCAGCACGGCGGCTGCGGCCCGTTCACCGGGCGGCGTCCCGGTTTGCCGCCGGATCGGCCGGCCTTGTCCTCGCAGGGGCGGCGTTGACAGGATGCGGCACCAGCAGCTCGGACGGCGTTGTCACCCTCGACTTCTTTCAGTTCAAACCCGAAGCTGTGGCTGACTTTGCCGGGATCATCGAAGACTTCGAAGCCGAAAACCCGGATATCAGGGTCATCCAGAACGCGGTACCCGATCCTGACACGGCGATCCGGACGCTGTTGGTCAAAGACAAGGTTCCCGATGTCCTGACTCTGAATGCCAGCGGAAACTTCGGCGAGCTCGCCCGGGCCTGTGTCTTCGCCGACCTCTCTGACGAACCCGCTGCGGGGACCGTCAATCCCGCGGTCCAGGACATCGTCCAGGCGCTGGGCACCTGTGAACAGGACGGTGACGGCGAAATCAACGCCTTGCCGTTCGCCAGCAACGCCTCAGGCATCATTTACAACCCCGAAATCTTCGCCGCCAACGGCGTCGGAGTACCTGCCACCTGGGATGAGCTCATCACCGCCGCCGAGACTTTCACCTCGAACGGGGTCACCCCCTTCTACTGCACCATGAAGGACGCCTGGACCGCCGGACCTGCATTCGTGAACCTGGGCGGCACGCTGATGCCGGACGGGTTTTTCAGCGACTTGAGAGAGCAGGGCTCGGATATCGACGGAAATACAGTGTCCTTCACCAAGGACTTCCGCAACGCCATGGAGAAGCAGGTTCAGCTCTACTCCTACTGCCAGGATGACTTTGCGAGCCGCGACTACAACGCCGGCAACGCGGCTTTCGCCAACGGTGAATCGGCCATGTATCTGCAGGGCTCGTACGCGATTCCCGCCGTCCGGGCTACGAACCCCGATGCGGCGATCGGTACTTTCCCCTACCCGGTGACCGACGACGCCGGTGCGCGCCTCGTCGTCTCCGGCGTCGATGTCGGCATTTCCATGGGCCGCACCACGGAGCATCCGGACGAGGCCAGGCGCTTCATCGACTATCTGATGTCTCCCGACGTGGTCCAGGCCTACTCGGTGTCACAGAGCACTTTTTCGCCCCTGAACGATGCTGAACCGAATCAGGACCCTGCTCTCGCCGGCCTTGAGCCCTATTTCAGCCAAGGCAGCATTATCGGCTTCATCGACCATCAGATCCCGGCATCGATTCCACTCGTGAACATGCTGCAGACCCTGGTCCTGACCGGGGACGTGCCGGCCTTCCTGGCGGACCTTGACGGCGAATGGGACAAGGTCGCGGCGCGCACCGCCACCCAGAGAGAAGGTAAGTGATGACTGCCACCGCACCCCCGCCGGCCCCTGCAACCAAGACCCGAACCCGCGGCTCCGCGGCAGCAGCGCCGTCGCCGCGTCGAAACAAAGAAGGCCGGACCCCCGGGGCCTTCTACTGGATGGTCGTCCCCGCCGTCGTCATCTTCTTTGGCCTACATACGATACCCGTCATCACGGGCATGTTCTTCAGCCTCACCAACTACGCCGGCTACGGCACGTGGAATTTCGTTGGACTCTCGAACTACTTCAACCTGTTCCGCGACGACCGGGTGATTGCCTCTTATCTGTTCACGTTCGGGTTTGCGGTCGTGTCCACGATTGCCGTCAACGTGATTTCCCTGGCCATCGCCCTCGGGCTCAACGCGCGTATCAAGTTCCGCACAGCCTTCCGCGGGATCTTCTTCATTCCTTACGTCCTGGCAATCCTCATCATCGGCTACGTCTTCAACTACCTGTTTGCGAACTCCTTCCCTGCAATCCTGCAGGCCGTCGGCTTTGACGGCGCGAACATCCTCGCCGATCCGCAGTGGGCCTGGGTCGGCATCGTCATCACGACGGTCTGGCAGGCATGCGCTTTCAACGTCATCCTCTATCTCGCAGGACTTCAGACCATTCCCGGCGAGCTGTACGAAGCCGCCGGGATCGACGGTGCCTCGTCGTGGCGGCAGTTCCGGTCCATCACCTTCCCGCTGATCGGCGCCTATTTCACGATCAACATGGTGCTGTCCTTCAAGTCGTTTCTGCAGGTCTTTGACCAGATCGTCGCGCTGACGGCCGGCGGTCCCGGCACCTCCACGGAATCCATCGCGCTGGTGATCTTCCGCGGCGGATTCCAGGGCGGCGAGTACGGCTACCAGATGGCCAACGCAGTCATGTACCTCGCCGTGATCATCGTCGTGTCGTTCATCCAATTGCGGTTCCTTCAGCGAAGAGAGGCTTCCTTCTGATGAGCTCCACCCTCCAGGGCGCCGAAGCCCTCCAAACCACCGCCGCTCCCGAGCCTAAACGCCGCCGCCGTCTCGACGGCGGCAACGGAGGCACCAACTGGTGGCTCACCGCCCTCATTGCGGTGTGCTCCCTGACCGTGCTGCTGCCCCTCTACTTCACAATCGTGACCGCGCTGAAGGGACCGGATCAGCTCGGCGGCACCGGTTTCGAACTCCCGGCCGAGATCCGATGGCAGAACTTCGCCGATGCTTACCAGCTGACCAACTTCCCGCGGGCTCTCCTGAACACGGCACTGATTACCGTTGGCGCCGTCGTCCTGACCCTGTTCACCAACTCGCTGGTCGCCTACGCCATCGCCAGGAACATGCACAGGAAGTTCTTCCGCGCACTGTACTTTTACTTCCTCGCCGCCATCTTTGTCCCGTTCCCCATCATCATGCTGCCGGTCGTAAAGGAAACCGCGCTGCTGGGCCTCGACACCCCCGTCGGGCTGGTCCTGCTGTACACGGTGTACGGACTGTCGTTCAACATCTTCATCTTCACCGCCTACATCAAGTCGATTCCCATCGAGCTCGAGGAAGCAGCCCGCATGGATGGTGCAAGCACCTGGGGTGTCTTCTGGAAAATCGTCTTTCCGCTGCTCGCGCCCATGAACGCCACCGTTGGCATCCTCACCTGCGTCTGGGCGTGGAACGACTTCCTCCTGCCCCTGGTGATCCTTTCCGACCCCTCGGCGCGAACACTGCCCCTGGCCCAGTTCATCTTCCAGGGCCAGTTCAACACCAACTACACCGTTGCCTTCGCGTCCTACCTGATGGCCCTCGCACCGCTGCTGGTCGTATATCTCATTGCCCAGAAGTGGGTTGTCAGCGGAGTTATGCGGGGGTCAACCAAGTAAGAAGTTCCCCGCCGCCCGGCATTGGAACGGCCGGAACCCTAAGCCTGCAGAACGAGCACGATGCTGGCGGACATCCGAGTGGCGGGTTGGCCCAGGAAGGTGCTCAGCCGCGCGCCCTCATATCTATAGCAGCGGGGCTGCTCCGCTGATCAGGTATCCCTTGTCCCTCAGTGCTCGCAGAGACTGATCCAAATACTTACCGCGCAGGAGTAAAAGGTCACTGTCAAAAGTCGATAAAACGAAGACTGGCAAGCCCTGCTGGGCGACTGCCGCTGTGAGACCGGCAACAACTCCGGCAAGGTCGAACGGAATCGGCCCGTCAACGTAGAGGCAGCGCCATCCAGGATCCACATCATCTGCGGCAAGACAGGAATTTTCCTCCGCCACAACGGAAAGTTCCCTTTGGGTGCGCGTAATCGACCAAACGCCAGATGGTTGACCGATTTCCGACAAAGGAGTAACCGGATCAAAACGGTAAATACTCAAATGGTCCGGAAGAAGAGTGAGACTCACTGCCGGTGGTATTGCATTCATAGTCATGTCTACACCGATTCGGTGTCGCGGAAGACGCTCACGACGGCGTCACGCTAATCGCCAAGCCAATATGCCAGAACTCCGACAATCGTCACAACTCTGCAGACACATAGTTATTACCAGGGGTACTCAGCCACGGCAAGCAATCTGACCCTAGGGCACCACTGTCAAGTCGGATGGTTCCATGCCGCGTGCCGGCACCCGATGGGTCATCGAGAGAGGAGACCAACCACCCAAAACATGAGTGCGACTGCTCCGGAGACTGCAACAGCAATACCAAGACGGCGAGAAGGCAGCTTTGGAGATTGGGACTGCCCCGACTTTTGTTGACTCGGGGTCTTAGGCCGCCAGGAGTGCGGTTCGGTTGATTGTCTCGTATTCGATGGGCGTGGGTTTTCCCAGCCGCCTTTGCCGTCGCCGGCGGTGGTAAGTCCTTTCGATCCAGGTTGTGATGGCCAGCCGGAGTTCCTGCCGGGTGGCCCGCCGCTGACGATCCAAGACGTTCCTTTGCAGCAGCGAGAAGAACGATTCCATCGCGGATTTGTCCGTACGCGCACCCAGGTCAAGGAGTCAACCAAACCGGGGCAGTCCCCCAGGCGGTGAAATTGTGGTGGCACACTACGAGAGTGATCAGCACCTTGAACCTGCCAGTTGTCCTGAATGCCGAGGGCCGGGATTTCGCCCTGCGCAGAGCTTCCGAAAATGACCTCCAACCACTCATGCTTTTACTCGCGGATGATCCAATTAGCGCTGGCAGAGGCGACCAGGCAATTGTTGCCGATACCCCCGCCTACCGTTCTGCGCTGGCGGCGGTCCTCGAAGATCCATCCAACGAAATCATCGTTGTCGTGGACGATGGTGGCCGCGTCCTGGCCACCATGCAGCTGACCCGCATTCCCGGCATGGCGAGACGCGGTGCAACACGGCTTCTTGTGGAGGCAGTTCGAGTGCGGAGTGACAGCCGATCACTAGGGGTGGGAACCGCGATGATGCGCTGGGTTACCGGGCCGGCAGCAGCCATGGTCGGAGCTGACCTCATACAGCTCACCTCTGATGAGGCACGGACCGATGCGCACAGATTCTATGAACGCCTGGGATTTGTTGGATCGCACCGCGGGTTCAAGTACAAGGTGGGTTGAGGCTGCGTCCGAACGGGTGCGGCGCGCGACTAAGGAACACTCGATTATCGGGTCCCGCAACCGCCTAAGCCCGGTGAACTCTGACCACCGCACAGACACCGGTCTACGATGCTCAGTGAAGGCCGATGAAAGGTGTGGAATAAATGACCGATAGCAGCCCGTACACGATTGTTGTTGGCGTTGACGGCTCTCCAGACTCAAAACTTGCCCTGCACTGGGCTGCGGATGAGGCCCGCCTGCGCAACGGCCAACTCCGTCTGGTCACAGCCTGGAACAAACCGCCGCTCGAATGGTATCCGGAAGTCTTGGAGACAGCGGTGGGTGGACTGGCCGTTGCACCTGCCCCCAAGGAAGACGCCGGCAAACTGAATGCGGAGGCGCTGAAATTCGCGGCCGACAATGGTGCGGCCGCCACGGGTCAGGTTGTCCACAATCATTCACCTGCCGCGGCAATCGTCGACGCCGCCAAGGAAGCCGATCTGATTGTCGTTGGAGCACGCGGCTACGGAGGATTCGAAGGCCTGCATCTCGGCGCGGTCTCACATCAGGTCGTCAATCATGCGCGATGCCCCGTGCTGATCTTCCGTCCAAAATCCGCTAAAGATTCCAGGCACAACGGGTAGGCCCCCTGCGCGCTGTGCCCGGACCCCCAGATCCTTAGACCCCGGCGCCTCGCAGGGCTGCCACGGTGTTGACCGCGGCAGCCACTGCCTCGTAACCCTTGTCTTCGGAGGAGCCGGGCAGACCGGCCCGGTCCAGGCCCTGCTGTTCCGTATCGCAGGTCAGCACGCCGAATCCGATTGGCGTTCCGGTGCGGATACTGACGTCGGTCAGGCCTGTTGTAGCCGCGGAGCAGACGTAATCGAAGTGCGGTGTTCCGCCGCGGATGACGACGCCGAGGGCCACCACAGCGTCAAAGTGCGGTGCCAGCCGGGCCGCTGCAACGGGCAGTTCAAAACTTCCCGGCACCCGAATCAGCTTTGGCAGCAGACCCGCATCCTCCACGGCACGCAGGGCGCCGTTAATCAGGCCGTCCATAATCTCGGTGTGCCAGCTGGCGGCCACGATGGCCACCCGGATATCCAAACCCTTCGCCTTGATGCTGCTGACGTCATTGTCCGGTGCGCCGTGTCCGCTCATCGTTTCTCTCCTGGTCGTGGAATGTTGTGGTGAATGCTGAAGGTGCAGGTCTTGCCTTGGTCCGGTGCAGTCAACCCTGATGGACCGGCTGGGTGCGCAGCAGCGTCAGCCGGTGGTCCATCCGGTCCCGCTTGGTCTGCAGATAGCGCTCATTTTCGGCCCGGACCGGCACTTCCGAAGGCACCATGGCGGTGACCGTGATGCCGTACTGCTGCAGCCTGTCGCGTTTGGCCGGATTGTTGCTCAGCAGCCGGATCCGGTTCAGTCCCAGCGAGTGCAGGATATCCGCGGCCGACTCATAGTCGCGCGCGTCCACTGGAAGTCCCAGCTGCTCGTTGGCGTCCACCGTGTCAGCGCCGCCTTCCTGCAGGGCATAGGCCCGCAGCTTGTTGGCCAGGCCTATCCCCCGCCCCTCGTGGCCGCGCAGGTAGATCACGGTGCCCCCATGCAGATTGATCAATTCCAGGGCCTGCTCCAGCTGCTCTCCGCAGTCACAGCGGTAGGAGCCAAAAACGTCTCCGGTGAGGCACTCCGAGTGCAGCCGGACCAGCGGGGCCGCCGGGCCGCCGTCGGAACCGGCTCCTGCGGTGTCCTGCTGGATGCCGGCTCCGGGCGCGGAGACGGTCATATGCTCCGCCCCGCTGCGCTGATCGGTCCAGGCCCGGGCAATGAAATCGCCATACGGGGTCGGCAGCTGAACTTCGGGACCGGGAACGACGCCGGCAACAGGTCCGCCCATCACTTTCCCTCCGTTTTGGAGTCGGCACGCTCCAGATACGCCACCAAATCGTCGATGGAAATCAGCGGCAGATCGTGCGTGTCGGCAAACGCGCGCAGTGCAGGCAACCGCATCATGGATCCCTCATCGTGGACGAGTTCGGCAATCACCCCCACGGGTGTGCAGTTGGCCAGCCGTGCCAGCTCCACAGCTGCCTCGGTGTGTCCGCGGCGCCCGCGGACGCCGTCGTCGTGCGCCCGAAGCGGGAAAACGTGTCCGGGACGGTGCAGGTCAGCGGCAGACGCGTCCGGATTGGCCAGGACCCGGGACGTTGTGGCCCGGTCCGCAGCGCTGATACCGGTGCTCACGCCAACAGCGGCGTCGCAGGACACGGTGTAGGCGGTGCCCTTGGCGTCCTCGTTGACGGCGGTCATGGGCGGCAGGTTCAGCCGGTCCGCGTAGGATCCGGGCAGCGGCACACAAATCACGCCGGAGGTGTAGCGGACCGTCCAGCCCATGAGCTCCGGCGTGGCGTGCTCGGCGGCAAAGATAATGTCGCCCTCATTTTCGCGGTCCTCATCGTCCACGACGACGACGGGACGCCCCAGGGCGATGGCCTCCACCGCTGCGTCAATGCTGTCCAGCAGGATCATCCCGGAGGGAACATCAGCATTTGCACTGCTGGTTCGGAGGCTCATAGTCCCTCTCCTTCGGCCGCATCGGCGGGCTTCCCGGGGTTGGCGAAGGCAAGCAGCCGCTCTGCATACTTGGCCAGCACATCAACCTCCAGGTTCACCGCCGAACCGCGTTCGAGCGCGCCCAGGCCGGTGGCGTCGAGTGTGGTGGGAATCAGCCCAACCTCGAACCACTGCTGCGGCTCTTCGGTGCCGCTGACGGCGGTGACCGTGAGTGAAACACCGTCGACGGCGATGGATCCCTTCTCGGCGATGTACCTTGCCAGGGGCACCGGCACGCCAAAACGCAGCCGGTCCCAGCTGCCGAGGCTCTCCCGCTCAAGCAGTTCACCGACGCCGTCCACATGGCCCTGCACCACATGGCCGTCCAGCCGTCCGCCGGCCGGCACGCAGCGTTCCAGGTTGACACTGCTTCCGGACCGAAGCTTGCCCGTGGTGGTCCGGTCCAGGGTTTCGCCCATGACGTCCAGGGATATCCGGTCTCCGTCCAGGGCCGTGGCCGTGAGGCAAACACCGTTCACGGCGATGGAGCCGCCCAGCTCCAGGCCGGCGCCGGTGGCGGGGGCACTGATGACAAGTACAGCCGAGTCATCCTCGGGGTTCGGGGTCAGGGATACAACGCTGCCCTGTTCAGCCACAATTCCGGTAAACACGAGTCGTCCTTAGGGTTTTAGGGTGCTGTTGGGTACGTCAAGGGCATGTTGGGCGTCGTCCGGCACTGGCTCAAGCCGCAGCCGCAGGTCAGCGCCCACCGGCAGGGCGGCACCGCCGTTGGTTTCATCCCAGCGCCAGCGGGAAGCATCGGCGAGGGTGCGCACACCAAGATTGGCGAACGCCGGGGTTCCGGCCCCGAGCAGGACCGGCGCAACGTAGGCAACCAGTTCATCCGCGAGACCGGCGCTCAGAAAGGCACCGGCCACTGTGGCGCCGCCTTCGATCATGACGTGGCGCACCCCGCGAACGTATAGTTCACGGCAGATTTCGGCGGGGTCGTGGAGCGGAAGCTGCAGGAAACGCCCGTCGGTGCCACGGATGGCTGCATCGGCGGGCACCGGCCGGCGGCCTGCAGCTACCCGCAGCGGTTGCCTGTCAGCATCCCTGCCGGCCGCATTCCGGGCAGTCAGCCGCGGATTGTCCGTCAGCACGGTGCCGGTGCCGACGACGACGGCATCCGCCCGGGAGCGGATTGCATGCCCGTCGGTGCGGGCTTCGGCTGAGGTGATCCACTGGCTGGTACCGTCTTCGGCGGCGGTCCGGCCGTCGAGGCTTTGCGCGGTTTTAACCGTCACGAAAGGCCGCTGTTCCTGCGCGGCACGGATCCAACGGTGGTTGAGGTCGGTTGCTTCGGCTGCCATGAGGCCCCCGCCGACCGTGATTCCGGCTGCCTCCAGTGCTGCGGCACCTCCGGCCGCATGTGCAGTTGAATCAGCAGCGGCGTAAATGACCCGCGAGATGCCGGCATCAATGATGGCCTGTGAACAGGGCCCGGTCCGTCCGGTGTGGTTGCACGGCTCAAGCGTCACCACCATGGTTGCTCCGGTGACGTCTGCGCCGGTTGCGGCGGCGTTGGCCAGGGCATCGGCTTCGGCATGGGCGGTTCCCGCGCCGCGGTGGAAGCCGCTGCTCAGCACTTCCCCCGCGGAGTCGAGTATTACTGCGCCCACCAGGGGGTTCGCGCCGCGGACGCCTTGACTGGCCAGCTTCAACGCCAGCGCCATGGCACTGCGTTCGACGGCGGATCCGTCAGCGGGGCGCCCGGTCACCGGGCAACCCGGGGATCCGGCATCACCGTCTCAACTTCGGGTTTCTCATCCTTTTTGGCCTTCATCCAGACGAAGAACCCAATCAGCGTGAAGACGCCGTAGAAGACGTACATGAACGCCGTGGCGTAGTACCCGGCACTGAACAGCAGCGGCACACCCACAATGTCCACGGCCACCCAGATCAGCCAGAACTCCACCCAGCCCTTGGCCATGCCGTAGGTTGCGAGAAGGGAGCCGACAAAGGTCCAGGCATCGGCCCACACCGGCTCGTAGGAGCCGAGCCGGGCGAAGACCGGGGTCAGGGCAACTGTTCCGATCAGCATGGCTGCCACCAGGCCCAGGCGTTCCCGGCCCGAGGCCCATTGCGGCGTGACGGCACTGCCGCCGCCGTTCCGGCTCTGCTGCCAGCGGCGCCAGCCGTAGACGGAGACGGCGATGAACATGATCTGGCGTCCGGCCTGACCCAGCAGTGTGGCGGAGTCTGCGTCGCCGAAGAGCGATCCCAGGAAGACGGTGAGCAGAAGAGCGTTGCCGATGATACCAACCGGCCAGGCCCAGACTTTGCGGCGCATGCCGCCGAGGGCGCTGAGGAGCCCGAAAATGTTGCCTACGACCTCGCGGACCAGCAGGGATGAAGCTCCCACCGGTACCTGAGCGTCAAAGAGCCACCGCAAAAAATCCATGTCGTTCCTATCCGTGAGCGGCGGCTCCGGGGGTACGACAGTACGATGCATCGACGGAGGGGTCCCCGCTTGCGGAGACGTTTACCGTCGGTTCAACAAACTGCACGTGCTTCTCCCATCCAGACTTTAACTGTCGGTACTGGAATTTCACCAGTTCAACCGCACCGCTTTTCCCCGGATTGGGGAGCTGCAGTGCGGGTCGCGGACTATAACCGCCGGTTCGGAATTACACCGACCCCGGAGCACGATTGTTAAACACATTCTTACACATTCGAAGGGACAACGCGTCTCTTTTGAATGAAGCTTCAAGTAATATTCGTCACATCGGTCAAAGCGTCCTCGACGGCGGGCGGGCCGCTTAGCGTGTGGCAGCTTCCGCAGCGGCGCGCAGCTTGCTGATGGCGTCATTGGGATCTCCGGCGCCGTAAACCGCTGAGCCGGCCACAAACACGTTCGCGCCCGCTTCGGCAGCGCGCTCGATGGTGTCAGCGGAGATGCCGCCGTCCACCTGGATGGCCACCGGCAGGTTGGACCCGCGGACAGCCTCCGCAGCACGGCGGATCTTGGGCAGCGTAACGTCCAGGAACTTTTGCCCGCCGAAGCCCGGCTCCACGGTCATGATCAGCAGCATATCCAGCTCTGAGAGCATGTCCAGGTACGGCTCCACCGGGGTAGCCGGCCGCAGCGCCATGCCTGCCTTGGCGCCGCGGTCACGAAGATCCCGCGCCAGCTTGATCGGCGCAGCGGAAGCTTCCACATGGAACGTCACCGATGCCAGTCCCAGCTCCGCGTACAGCGGAGCCCAGCGGTCGGCGTCGGAAATCATCAGGTGCGCATCAAGCGGCAGCGCACTCACTTCCTGGATGCGCTGCACCACCGGCAGGCCGATGGTCAGGTTCGGCACAAAATGGTTGTCCATCACGTCCACGTGCACGGCATCGGCGGTGCTGATCCGCTCCAGTTCGGCCTGCAGGTTGACGAAGTCGGCCGAAAGAATGCTCGGGTTGATGCAGCACTTGCTCATGCTTCTCCTTAGAAAACGGGTTAGACCTTGCGGCGGATCAGGGCCAGGAACATCGCATCGGTCTGGTGGATGTGCGGCCACAGCTGCGCGGTGAGCTCGTGGCCGGCGTCCAGGTTTCCGGTGAGGCTGGCGCTGTCCAGTGCCGCACCGGCGTCGAGCAGTTCGAGGTCATTGCGCAGCCGCAGCACGTCGGCGACGACGGCGGTGGTCTCGGCCGGGTGCGGCGAGCAGGTCACGTAGCCCACCACTCCGCCGGGCTTGACGGCGTCGACCGCTGCGGTGAGCAGTTCACGCTGCAGCGCTCCGAGCTCCCCCACATCGGTGGGCTTGCGGCGCCACCGGGATTCCGGCCGGCGGCGCAGGGCACCCAGCCCGGTGCACGGGGCGTCCACGAGGATGCGGTCAAAGGTGTCCGGGTACTGCTCGGCAATGCTGCGGCCGTCGCCGGTGCGCACGTCCCAGACCTCCCCGGGCACGGCTTCCAGTGCCTGGCGGACCAGCTTGGCCCGGTGTGCCGCCGGCTCGTTGGCCAGCAGGACGGCACCCTTTTCGTTGGCCAGGGCGGCCAGCAACGCTGCCTTGCCGCCGGGGCCTGCGCAGAGATCCAGCCACTGTTCGCCGTCGCGGCTCCCGTCGGCGGTCCGGTCTCCGATGTCCACGGCCGCCAGGGCGCGGGCCACGAGCTGGGATCCGGCGTCCTGGACGCGGGTGGTACCGGCGCGGACGGAGTCCAGGCGGCCAACGTCGCCGGCCGAATACAGGGCCGAATCGGCAACCAGCTCGCCGTCCACGGCTCCGGCTTCACGCGCCTCATCCAGGGTGCCCAGGCCGGGCAGAGCCACCAGGTTGACCACCGGTGCGTCATTGTCCGCCTGCAGCAGGTCGGTGATTTCCTCCACATCCCGGCCGTGGGCCACCAGCGACTGGCGCAGGGCACGGACAATCCATTCCGGATGACTGTGTTCAATGGCCGCCCGTTTGGTCGCGTCCGTTTCGCCGCGGGTCAGTTCCTCAAGCCAGGAGTCCAGGTCGCGGGCAGCGACCTTGCGCAGCACCGCGTTGATGAGGGCTGACGGCCCGGCACCAATGACAGCGCGGGCCAGGCCCACCGTCTGGTCAAGTGCTGCGTGCGCGGGAACGCGCATCGCCAGCAGCTGGTGTGCGCCGATCCGGAGGGCGTCCAGGACAGCCGGGTCCAGGCGGTCCAGGGGACGGTCCACACATTTGGCGAGGATCGCGTCATAGGTGCCCTGGCCGCGCAGGGCGCCGTAGGCGAGTTCGGTGGCGAAGCCGGCGTCACGCTTGTCCAGATGGTGCTTGCGGATGCTCTTGGGCAGCACCAGATTGGCGTAGGCGTCATCTTCGGACACGGCGCGGAGAACCTCGAACGCGACCAGCCGTGCCGGATCCGCGGCCCGGGTGCGCTGGCCCGGCGCCTGCTTGGTGTAGCTGCGCACGGCGGGACGGCTGCGTTCATGTCCCTTTTCATTGCGTGCCTTGTTGCCCTGGGCTGAACGGGCAGAGGGCGTGTTGTTCTGCGGAGTGCTGTTTTGGGGGGTCATTCGAAGACCACGTCCTCACGGTTGGCCAGGCCGCGGGCCCAGTCGGCCCCCGGCATCATTTTCTTGCCGGCGGGCTGCACCTGCGCCAGTTCCAGCCCGGATGAACCGGTGCCGACGACGGCCGCAGCCTGCGCACCGCCGGTGAAGCGGACCCGGCCGGGGGCCAGATCGGTGATGTCAGGCCGCAGCACGGCGGAGCCGATCTTGAATCGCGCTCCGTCCCATGTGGTCCACGCTCCCGGTTCCGGCGTGACGCCGTTGATCCGGCGCCGGATGGCCAGGGCCGGCTGCTGCCAGTCAACCCGGGCATCATCGATGGTCAGTTTGGGAGCCAGAGTGACGTCTCCGCTCTGCGGCACAGCGTGTGCTGCGCCGGCCTCGACAGCCTTGAGCGTCTGTGCAAGCAGCACGGCACCGCTGTGCGAAAGGCGTTCCAGCAGCGCGCCACTGGTGTCCTCGGGATTCAGCGTCTCGGTCAGTTGACCGTAAACAGGTCCGGTGTCCAGGCCCTTTTCCAGCAGGAAGGTTGAGGCTCCGGTGACGTCATCACCATTGATAACGGCGTGCTGGACGGGTGCCGCGCCACGCCAAGCGGGAAGCAGGGAGAAGTGCAGGTTGATCCAGCCGTGTTCGGGGATGGTCAGTGCCCGCTCGGGAATGAGTCCGCCGTAGGCAACGATCGCGGCAACGTCGGGGT
The DNA here is from genome assembly GCF_030407495.1 of Arthrobacter sp. APC 3897. Classification (GTDB taxonomy): domain Bacteria; phylum Actinomycetota; class Actinomycetes; order Actinomycetales; family Micrococcaceae; genus Arthrobacter_B. Next base: position 89,504 of record NZ_JASDDG010000014.1, read on the forward strand.
TGGCTGCACGGATGGCGGCCACCGCGTCGTCATCGATCTTTGCCGCACGGATGACCGGCAGGCCCAGCTCTTCGGCCCGGGCGGCAACGGGCGACGGCGTGAGGGTGCGTTTGCGCCCCAGCGGTGCGTCGGGACGGGTGAGCACGGCGACGACGTCGAAGCCTGCTTCCAGCAGTGCGTCCAGCGAGGGGACGGCGACGGACGGGGTGCCGGCGAAAAGTACGCGCAGAGTCACGGGCCGCTAGGCCTTTCCGCCGGCGCCGAAGGACGCTCCGGCACCGAAGGCGGAGCCGACGGTCTGGGCGCGTTCCGCCGTCGTGCGTCCGGCAATGGCGTCGTAATCCGCCTGGCGAATGGCGCGAAGTGCCTTTTTGCGGTCTTCGCCTTCGAGCCGGTCGATGTACAGCACGCCGTCCAAATGGTCGGTTTCATGCTGGAATGCCCGGGCCAGCATGCCCTCGCCCTCAAGCGTCACAGGGTTGCCGTCCTTGTCCACGCCGGTGACGCGGGTCCAGCGGCTGCGCGAAACCGGATAACCCAGTCCGGGGATGGAAAGGCAGCCCTCCATCTGGTCTTCCTGGCGGTCTTCGCTCAGTTCCAGGACGGGATTAACAACGTGCCCGGACTGGCCGTCGATCCGGTAGGTGAACACCCGGAGGCTGACACCTACCTGGGGTGCGGCAAGGCCGGCGCCGTCAACATCGGCCATGGTTTCTTCCATGTCGGCGACCAGCTTGGCCAGCTCCGGTCCGAAGTCGGTGACCTCCTCAGCACGGGTCCGCAGGACGGGGTCGCCGATAATCCGGATGTTCAGGATTGCCATCTAGGTTTCGTTCCTTACTGTTACTGCGCATCTGCTAACTGGTTGTTGCCCGGAACCAGTCTAGTTGTGCCCGGTGCATTGCGGCTCCCCCCGCACCATTTGGCGCGGGGAGCGAAGGCACAATAGGTGCCGGTGTGTGTCTGCTGAGGTGCTGCGCTCCCGCTTCGCTCGCCGTACCCGCCCTTCACTCGCCTAGGTGGCGGACGCTTGCGGGGCCCGGACTGCATGCGCCCCTACCGGCGGCGGCGCAATGGGCAGGAGCGCGCGGCCGGCGCCCGCGACGTCGTACGAGGTTTGCCAGAGCCGGCGCAGCGCGCAGAACTTGAACCAGTGCTGCGGCAGGACCGCGGGGTTGGCACGCATGGGCCGCACTTCGGTTTGTCCGACGGCGACACCGAGCAGCAGCGGATCCTCGCCGTAGGCCCACGGCTCCCAGACGCCCTTGCCCGCGTCCACCAGGGATTCCTTTGCCTTCATGCCCGCCACGAGCTGCATGACAACCTTGTCATCCAGCGGTTTGACCTGCCCGTCACGGTCGGTGTTCTTGGTCTTGTAGTCGATGAGGCAGAGCCGGCCGTTGATGCGCGCCACCAGATCAAGGGTTCCGGCGTAGCCCAGTTCGTCATTCCAGACGGTGATTTCCGGTGCCAGCGGCTCCACCTGATACAGGTCCCACCATTCATCGAACCGATCCGCGAACTGCAGCTCGCCGTGTTCCAGCAGCGCCGTCCGTGCCGATTCGAGCTCATGGGGAAGATCCAGGGCGCGCAGGGAGACCTGTTCGCAGTAATAGTGCACCCGCGTGCCGCGTTCAGCTGCCTGGTCCCGGTATCGCTCCGAAGCGCGCGAAGCTTCCTTTGCGAGGGACCGCAGCGCTCCGGGGTTGCCCAGGCTGGCCGGCAGCTTGGGATCCTTGATTACCGCAGTAGCGGCCATGTGGCTGTGCCAGCCGTCCAGCGAGGTGGCACCCTGTGCAATCACGGTGGTAATGGACGGTACCGTGGGCGGTTCGGAGAGGGACCGGGAGTACATCCGCCCGAATTCTGTTGAATGTGCCAGAGCTGGTTCAGTCATATCTTCAGTTTGCCATCTCGCACCGACAGAGTTTGCGGGACCCTCCGCAGGGGCAGGAACCGCGGCCCGGCACACCACGGGGCGGCGTCAGACCCGCTGCCCGGCACAAACGTCCGGGTACAACAAAGTCCGGATACAACGGTGTCCGGATACAGCGGTGTCCGGATACAGCAATGGAGGCCCCATTGGGACCTCCATTGTTATTCGGTGGGCGATACTGGGTTCGAACCAGTGACCTCTTCGGTGTGAACGAAGCGCGCTACCACTGCGCCAATCGCCCCCTGTGCTGCATGTTGTTTTCACAACCGCAACGTCTAAAGATGCTAGCCCAGATCGGGGCAGGCACCAAACCGGCATGTTTCATCGGAGTTCCGGCGCGCTCCTGCACCCGGCCGGCCCAACCCCCGCAGGCGGTGAGGCAGAAAGCCGGGTCCACCGCCGTCGTCGTCCGTCCGCCGGGAGATGGAGCGATTTGCGCACTGCACGCACAGACACCACCCCTCTCCCTGCCACCTGTTCATCTCTGCCCGGGAAGCTGCAGGACGCACATTCACCTCCCCACCTGCGACGACGCCCGGGATCTGATTTGGAAGCTGCCGCACGGGCAAATTCGTCCCGATTGGACGAAGCCAGAAATCTCCAGTAGAGTCTTTCTTCGTTGGAAAGCGGGAGTTCGCCGCGAAAAGCGAAAGCGATTCGAGGTCAAAACCCATCACTTTTACAGCATGCGGACGTAGCTCAGCTGGCTAGAGCACCACCTTGCCAAGGTGGATGTCGCGGGTTCGAATCCCGTCGTCCGCTCGCAAGTCCCTGGAAAACCGGTTGTTTCTGACCGGTCGGCCTATGCTCACGCAGCGGTCACGGTGGGGTGGCCGAGAGGCGAGGCAGCGGCCTGCAAAGCCGTATACGCGGGTTCGAATCCCGTCCCCACCTCCACAGAGGACTTGCAAGCCCTTTTGGGCGCGATTGGCGCAGCGGTAGCGCGCTTCCCTGACACGGAAGAGGTCACTGGTTCGATCCCAGTATCGCGCACTACAGTTTGGCACTTCGGTGCACAACTGTGTTTTTGCGGACGTAGCTCAGCTGGCTAGAGCACCACCTTGCCAAGGTGGATGTCGCGGGTTCGAATCCCGTCGTCCGCTCTCTTGACTGCATCGGTTCACCTTTGGGAGATTCGATGCATCAGGCGCGATTGGCGCAGCGGTAGCGCGCTTCCCTGACACGGAAGAGGTCACTGGTTCGATCCCAGTATCGCGCACGGACAACTTTGGTTGTCTTGTTTTGCGGACGTAGCTCAGCTGGCTAGAGCACCACCTTGCCAAGGTGGATGTCGCGGGTTCGAATCCCGTCGTCCGC
>NZ_JASDDG010000015.1 GCF_030407495.1 Arthrobacter sp. APC 3897
GACGCGCACTACCCCGGGGCCAAACAGCTCGGACACGGGAAAGGGTACGTTTACTCCCACGACGAGCCGCACGGCGTGGCCCGCCAGCAGTACCCGCCGGATGACCTGGTGGGCCGGAACTACTACGAGCCGACGGTCAACGGAGTCGAACGGGACATTGCCGCCCGGCTCGAGCGGCTGCGCGGCATTGTTCGCGGAAAGTAAAACGGCGGCCGCAGGGTTTGGCGTGCCGGGCGGGGAACGGTGCGCCCGCGTCTGCGTGCTAGCATTGATGGTTGACTGGCAAGTGCGACGCCGAACCCCCTTTCCGCTTTTACCGGCGGAAAGTTGTGCCCGGCGCCGTGTCTGTAGCAGAAGGCAGCGGTTGGCCCGAGCTCTCCCTAATGGAGGCCAGTACTTACGTATCAGTCATCTCGGTATCCCGGCGCAAGCCAGGGCTGCGGTGGCCAAACCGCCAAAACAGTGAAAGGTGAACGTGGCTAACAACACACGTGCACGCCGTCAGGCCCGCGCTTCGCGCGCCCTCGGCATTGCTTTGACCCCCAAGGCAGCCAAGTACTTCGAGCGTCGTCCTTACCCCCCGGGTGAGCACGGCCGCGCACGCCGCAAGCAGGACAGCGACTACGCTGTACGCCTGCGTGAAAAGCAGCGTCTGCGCGCCCAGTACGGCATCCGCGAGGCACAGATGACCCGTGTCTTCGAGGAAGCCCGCCGCACCGCCGGTCTGACCGGTGAAAACCTGATCGAGCTGCTCGAGATGCGTCTTGACGCCCTCGTGCTGCGCGCCGGCTTTGCCCGCACGATCGCCCAGGCCCGCCAGCTTGTTGTGCACCGCCACATCATGGTTGACGGCGCCCGCGTGGACCGCCCGTCGTTCCGCGTTTCCGAAGGCCAGCTCATCCATGTGCACCAGCGCAGCGAGACCATGACGCCGTTCCAGGTTGCCGCTGCCGGCGCCCACCGCGACGTCCTGCCCGCTGTTCCGGGTTACCTGGATGTTTCCCTGGACAAGCTGCAGGCACGCCTCGTGCGTCGCCCGAAGCGCTCGGAAGTTCCCGTGACCTGCGAAGAGCAGCTCGTCGTGGAATACTACGCACGCTAATTTCGAGTCTTCTCGATTTTTCTGGACAGCCCGCGGCCCCGTGCCGCGGGCTGTTCGGTTAACCGGCCCCTTTTGGCGGCCGTTCCCCGTCAGGAACGCATACCTGCCGGCGGGAACAAGTAAGTGCTGCGGCCCTGAAGTGGGTAAGGTACATAGCGGAAGTTTTTAGTTTTCAAACCAAGAGGAGAACCATGTCGGGTGGAGATATTGCCGGTCTGATTGCGGCCGGCGTGTTTGCGGTGCTGGTGGTGCTGCTGGCCGTCCCGATCTGGAAGCTTGGCAAGGTGTTTGATGAGCTGCGCGGTGCCATCCGCACCATCAGCGACGAGACCACGCCGCTGATCGAGGAAGTCACCACCACCGTGTCCACCACCAACCTGCAGCTGCAGAAGGTGGACGGCATTTCCTCCAATGTCTCGGATGCCACAGCCAACATCTCTGCGCTGTCTTCCCTGGTTGCTGCAACCGTAGGATCGCCGCTGATCAAGGTGTCAGCCTTCAGCTACGGGGTCCGTTCGGCCCTTTCCGCACGCGGCGCCAAGAGCCGCGGCCGCCGCAGCCGCTAACCAGCCACCAGCACAGGAGCAAAGAGAATGATCAAGCGAGTTTTTTGGATGTCCATCGGTGTCACCATCGGCGTCATCGCTGTCCGGCGCCTCTCCGACGCCAAGAACACCCTGGGTCCGGCCGGACTCAACCGGGCCGTCGGCACCGCCGCCGACGCCCTGCAGAACTTCGCCGATGCGTTCCGTGAAGGCATGACCGAACGCGAAGGTGACCTCCGCACCGCCCTGGGCATGGAAACCGGCGACACCGTTGCCGACACCATGACCGCCGTGCGCCGCTGATCCGCAACTGGCCAGCACCGTCTGACACTGCGCGCAGTTCAATGCTGCGCGCGCCTGAATTACCGGAAGGGTAAAAAGCACCATGAAGTCCCACGAGATTGCACGCCGCTGGCTGGATTTCTTCAGCAAAAAGGGCCACACGGTGGTTCCCTCCGCGTCGCTCGTCACCAATGATCCGTCGCTGCTGTTCACCGTGGCCGGCATGGTGCCCTTCATTCCATACCTCACCGCCCGCGAGAAGCCCCCTTACAGCCGGGCCACCAGTGTGCAGAAGTGCATCCGCACCGCGGACATCGAAGAAGTGGGCAAGACCGCACGGCACGGCACCTTCTTCCAGATGGCCGGCAACTTCTCCTTTGGCGACTACTTCAAGGAAGACGCGATCACCTTCGCGTGGGAGCTGCTGACGTCCGACGTCGAAGCGGGCGGCTTCGGCCTGGACCCCGAGCGCCTGTGGGTCACCGTCTACGAGGACGGCGACGAGCGCGACGACGAAGCACGCGCCATCTGGCGCGACAAAATCGGCATCCCGAACGAGCGCATCATCGGCACCGGCAAGGCGGACAACTACTGGAACACCGGACAGGCCGGCCCCGGCGGTCCCTGCTCCGAGATCTACTATGACCGCGGCCCGGCCTACGGCCTCGAGGGCGGCCCCGCCGTCGACGAAACCCGCTACATCGAAATCTGGAACCTGGTCTTCATGCAGTACCAGCTCTCCGCCGTGCGCTCCAAGACGGACTTCGACGTTGCCGGGGAACTGCCGCAGAAGAACATCGACACCGGCCTCGGCCTCGAGCGCCTCGCGATGATCCTGCAGGGCGTGGAAAACATGTACGAGACCGACCAGGTCCGTCCCGTCCTGGACAAGGCCGCTGAACTCTCCGGCAAGGAGTACACCTCCGCCGAAGACCCCTCGGACCCGCACCATGCAGACGATGTGAAGCTGCGCGTCGTCGCGGACCACATCCGTTCCGCCCTGATGCTCATCTCCGACGGCGTGAGCCCCTCCAATGAAGGACGCGGCTACGTGCTGCGCCGCCTGATCCGCCGCGCCGTGCGCAGCATGCGCCTGCTGGGCGTGGAAACCGCTGTGCTGCCCGAACTGCTGCCCGTATCCAGGGACGCGATGAAGGGAACCTACCCCGAGGTTGAAACGGACTTTGCGCGCATCAGCCGCATTGCCTACGCCGAGGAAAAGGCGTTCCTGCGCACCATTGCCTCCGGCACCGAGCGCCTGGAGGAAGCGGTCAAAATTTCGCAGGCCGCCAACAAGCCGCTGTCCGGCGAGGACGCCTTCACCCTGCATGACACCTACGGTTTCCCGATCGACCTGACGCTGGAAATGGCCGAGGAAGCAGGCCTGAAGGTTGACGAGGCCGGATTCCGCTCGCTCATGCAGGAACAGCGCCAGCGCGCCCAGGCGGACGCCCGCGGCAAGAAGCACGGGCACGACGACGTATCGGTGTTCAACGAGCTCCTCGCCGCCGGGCAGACCGTGTTCACCGGCTATGACGAGCTGACCAGCGAATCCTCGGTGCGCGGCATCATTTCCGGCGGCTCGCGGGTTCCCTACGCCGGCCAGGGCGCCGAGATCTCCCTGGTGCTCAATGAAACCCCGTTCTACGCGGAAGCCGGCGGCCAGGCTGCCGACACCGGCCTCATCACCGGCGACGGCTTTGTCATCGAGGTCCAGGACGTCCAGCGTCCGGTCAAGGGACTGAGCGTGCACAAGGCCATTGTCCGCGAAGGTGAAATCGCCGACGGCGCAGCTGTCCTTGCCGCCGTCGATGCCCAGCGCCGCCACGAAGCCGAGCAGGCGCACTCCGGTACGCACATTGTGCACGCCGCCCTGCACCAGATTCTCGGCCCGGAGGCACTGCAGCGCGGTTCCTTCAACAAGGCCGGCTACCTGCGCTTCGACTTCTCCTGGGGCGAAGGACTCTCCGACGCCGCCAAGTCCGAGATCGAAGAAGTGTCCAACCTCGCGATCCGCAGCAACTATCAGGTCGAGACCAAGATCATGTCCCTGGCCGAGGCGAAGGCGCTGGGCGCCACCGCCTTGTTCGGCGAAGCCTACGGCGACACCGTGCGCGTGGTGGAGATGAACGGCGACTGGTCCCGTGAACTCTGCGGCGGCACGCACGTGGCATCGACCTCGCGCATCGGCAGCCTCACCCTTCTGGGCGAGCAGTCCGTGGGATCCGGCAACCGACGGGTTGAAGCCTTCGTGGGCATGGACGCCTTCCGCCACCTGGCAGCCGAGCGCGCCCTGGTGAACGAACTTTCCGAAATGCTCAAAGTTCCCTCCGCGCAGCTGCCGGACCGGCTTGCCGCCACGCTGGCGAAGCTGAAGTCCACTGAGAAGGAGCTCGAGCGCCTGCGCCGCGAGCAGCTGGCTGCTTCCGCCGCGGCTCTCGTCTCCACCGCGGTTGACGTTGACGGCGTCCGGGTCCTGGTCCATGACGCCGGCACGGGGGCCGGCGCCGACGACCTCCGCACACTGGCACTGGACCTGCGGTCCCGGCTGGGCAGCGGTGCTGCCGTGGTGGCCGTGGCCGGCGTCGCCAACTCGCGCCCCGTGGTCATTGTTGCCACCAACGAGGACGCCCGCGCAGCCGGCGTGAAGGCCGGTGCCCTGGTCAAGACGGCCGCCGGAATCCTCGGCGGCGGCGGAGGCGGCAAGGACGATGTGGCGCAGGGCGGCGGCTCCGACCCCGCCAAGCTCGCTGAAGCACTCACCGCCGTCAAGGCAGCCGTAGCCAACCGGGGCTAAACATGGCACCGCAGGACTACCCCCGGGGAGTGAAGCTCGGGGTGGATGTCGGCCAGGTCCGCGTGGGCCTGGCCGTCAGCGACCCTGACGGAACGCTGGCCATGCCGGTGAAGACGCTCAAGCGGGACGCAAAGAAGAACAGCGACATTCGGGTTATTGTCCGCGAGGCGGCCAACCGCAGCGCCGTACAGGTGTTTGTGGGCCTTCCGCGCAGCATGAGAGGCACCGAAACCGCGTCCACGGTGATGGCGCGGGACTATGCGCAGGCGCTGCTCAGCGAGCTGGAGCGCAGCGGACTGGCCATTCCCGTGTCATTGGTGGACGAGCGGCTCAGCACGGTGTCCGCCCACCGCTCTTTGCACGAAGCTGGCTTGAACAGCAGGGAACACCGTAGAGTGGTTGATCAAGCAGCAGCTGTAGCAATACTGCAGCACGCCATTGACATGCAGCGTTCCCTTGAACGCGATGTGGGGGAGCCGGTCACAATCTGCCGGCAGGAGCGCCAACCCGGCGCGCTGCCGGCCCCGACACAGGAGCCAACTATTTCCCAGGACAACAAGCGCGGAAACGGGTCTGCGCTGTGAGCCACAGGTATCCGGACCATCCAGCCATGGGCGCGGAACCGGAGTATGAACCGACCGCAGACCATGAGGCCGACTACGCTCCGGAAGCCGAGGTTCCCGTGGCCGTCCTCTTCGCGGAAGAAGCGGACACCCGCGGGAACCGCCGCCCGTCACGCGAAAAGCAGCGCCGCCGCCGCCGCCGCACCATTGTCATGCTGGCTGTCCTGGTGTTCTTCGCCGGCGTGGTGCTCGGCCTGACCCTCTTCCTCCGGGACCTGCTGGGCATGAATGAGATCAAGGACTATGAAGGATCCGGTACCGGCAGCGTGAGCTTCACCGTGGCCGAGGGCGACGGGCCGATGGTCATCGGCGGAAAGCTGGAGGCAGCTGACATCGTTGCCACGTCGAAGGAGTTCGTCAACACCTTCCAAACGGAGTCCGAAGGCCGGGAAATCCAGCCCGGCTCGTATGAGATGAAGCAGCAGATGTCTTCCTCGGCGGCACTCGATGCCCTGCTGGGAGAGCAGGGTGCAGCGGTACATTACGCCGCCGTAGCCCGTGACCTTCGCCAGAACGAAGTCTTTGAAATTCTCAGCACCTCCACCGGCATTCCGCTGGCCGAATTCGAGGCGCTGGGGAAGGACCCCCAGGCGTTTGGCCTTCCCGCCCAGGCCGTAAGCCTGGAAGGGTACCTGCATCCGGGCGAATACCGCTTCCCGGTGGATCAGGACGCCACGTCCATTGTCACCGAAATGGTGGACGGCACCTTCACGACACTGGAGGACGCCGGCATTACGGATCCCGCTGAGCAGTACCGGATCCTGACCAAGGCCAGCATCATCCAGGCAGAGGCAGGAGAAGCCGACTACGCCACGGTGGCCGGAGCCATCCAGAACCGCCTGCGGGAAGACAACGTTGAGACCTCCGGGTTGATCCAGTCCGACGCAACGGTGACCTACGGGCTGAACCGTAAGAGCTACGACCTGACGCCCGCGGAAAAGGCTGACAAGTCCAACCCGTACAACACGTACGCCAACCCGGGACTGCCCGTGGGACCGATTGGTTCCCCGAGCACGGAGGCCGTCCAGGCCGCTGCCAACCCCGCAGACGTGCCGTACTACTACTGGGTGACCGTCAACCTGGACACCGGCCAGACAGAGTTCTCGTCCACCTTGGCCGAGCACGCCAAGTATGTGGCCCAGTACCAGAATTGGTGCGCCTCGCAGGAGGCAGGCAGGTGCGCGTAGTTGACTGAACCTGTCCGGCGGGCAGCCGTCCTCGGGCATCCGATCGGCCATTCGAAGTCTCCGCTCCTGCACCGCGCCGCCTACGAGTACCTTGGCTTTCACTGCACCTACGACGCCGTGGACGTTCCGGAAGAGGACGCCGCCGCTTTTGCGGCGGCCCTCCGGAACCCGGCACCGGGGGACCCGCTGTGGGCGGGACTGTCCGTGACGATGCCCCTGAAAGCAGCCCTGGTGCCCTCCATGGATGATTTGACGGAGACGGCGGCGGCCCTGGGGGTGCTGAACACCGTTACCTTCGAGTACACGGCAGGCGGTGTGGTCCTGACCGGCCACAACACCGACGTCACCGGGATTGTGCGTGCCCTGGAGCACGCCGGGTCCCGGACGGCTCCGCGGATTGCCGTTCTGGGTGCCGGCGGGACCGCCTGCGCCGCGGTGGCCGCTGCGGCCAGGCTCGACGCCGTCGCAGTGGACGTCTACGCCCGCGGTTTCCGTGCGGCGGCAGACGGGACCGTCGCCGTCCAGGCCGCCGGCAGCCGTACCGGAACCTCTGTTTCCCTGCACCCCTGGGAAGAGGCGGCGGCCGCCTGCGCCGCCGCCGACGTCGTCATCTCCACCCTTCCGCCCCGGGCCGCGGATCCGCTGGCGGAATCCCTCGCCGCAGCCGCGGGAGACCGCACCGGAGCCGTCCTGCTGGACGCAGCCTATGATCCGTGGCCCAGCCGCATCGCCCGGGCGTGGGAGGAGGCCGGCGGCCGGATTGTTCCGGGGCAGGAAATGCTGCTCTACCAAGCGGTGGAACAGGTTCGCCTCTTCGCCGGAGACAAGTTCCGAGACGAAGCCGCCGTCATAAACGTGATGTGTGACGCAGTGGGAGCACCGCGGCGCTGAACGCGCACACCGGACATGGCAGTATTGAAGGCATGTTGCGATGGTTGACCGCCGGTGAGTCCCATGGGCCCGCGCTGGTAGGAATAGTTGAGGGCGTCCCCGCTGGCGTCGAAGTCGATAGCTCCCTGATCCAGGAAGCACTGGCACGCAGGCGGCTGGGCTACGGCCGCGGTGCCCGGATGAAGTTTGAACAGGATCAGGTGCGCATCCTCGGGGGAGTCCGCCACGGTCTCACCCAGGGCGGGCCGGTGGCCATTGAAGTGGGCAACACCGAATGGCCCAAATGGGAAAAAGTCATGTCCCCCGATCCGGTGGACCCGGCGCTCCTGGCCGAGTCCGCCCGGAACGCTCCGCTGACCCGCCCCCGCCCGGGCCACGCCGACTTCACCGGCATGCAGAAGTACGGTTTCGATGAAGCCCGCCCGGTACTGGAACGCGCCAGCGCCCGGGAAACGGCAGCCCGCGTGGCCCTGGGCGCCGTTGCCTCTTCCTTCCTGAAATCCCTGGGCATTGAACTGGTCTCGCACACCGTAAGCATTGCTGCTGTTGCCAGCCCCGAGGGTTCAGCCCTGCCCGGACCGGGCGACGTTGCGGCCCTGGACGCCGACCCGCTGCGCTGCTTCGACGCCGAAACCTCAGCGGCCATGGTCGCCGAGGTGGATGCTGCCCACAAGGACGGCGAAACCCTGGGCGGCGTGGTGGAGGTCCTGGCCTACGGGCTGCCGCCGGGACTGGGCAGCTACGTCCACTGGGACCGGCGCCTTGACGCCCGCATCGCCGGAGCCCTGATGGGCATCCAGGCCATCAAGGGTGTCGAGGTCGGCGACGGTTTCCTGACGGCTGCACGCCGCGGGTCTGCTGCACATGACGAAATCCTGCAGGACGCCGACGGGCGGGTCATCCGCTCCGGCAACCGGGCCGGCGGCATCGAAGGCGGCATGAGCATTGGCGAGGTCCTGCGCGTGCGGGCAGCCATGAAACCGATTGCCACCGTGCCGCACGCCCTGCAGACGGTGGATGTCAGCACCGGCGAACCGGCCCGGGCCCACCACCAGCGCTCCGACGTCTGCGCCGTTCCGGCAGCAGGCGTGGTGGCCGAAGCCATGGTGGCACTCGTGCTCGCCGAAGCAGTGACGGAGAAGTTCGGCGGCGATTCGGTTGCCGAAACGGCACGCAATCTCCGGACCTACCTCGAGAACATTCCCGGCGCGCTGGAATCGGCTGGCACCAGTGACCGGCAGTTCTGACGGCTCCGCCCCTTCCGGCTCTTCCGGCCTCAAGTCTTCGGACCGGCTGAAACCTGCAGCGCACATTGTCCTGATCGGATTCATGGCAGCCGGAAAGTCGGTGGTGGGGCGTGAGCTGGCTGCCCGAAACCGGCTGAAGTTCCTGGACACGGACCAGCTGGTGGCTGACACGCACGGTCCGATTCCGGAAATCTTCGCCGCCCGCGGTGAATGCGGCTTCCGCGAGCTTGAGGCCCGCACCGTCGCCGCAGCACTGGCGGAGAAAACTCCGGCCGTTATTTCACTGGGCGGGGGTGCGGTGCTGGACACCGGCACCCAGCAGTTGCTGCGCCGCGCCACCGTTGTGTTTTTGGACACAGACCTGGAAACCGTCCTGCCCCGAATCATCCGGTCCGGACACCGCCCGATGCTCGCCGGAGACCCCGTGCGCCGCTGGGAGGAACTGGCGAAAGCCCGCCGTCCGGTCTACGAATCCCTGGCCGACATCACCATCGACACCCGCGGACTTCCCGTCCCGGTGGTCGTTGACCGGCTGACAACCATCCTCAATGAAGGAGCTTAATCACATGGCCTCCGATCCCACCGTTATCCCGGTGACCGGCGAAAGCCCCGCAAGCAATTACGACGTCGTTATCGGCAACGGGCTGCTCGACCGCCTCCCGGCCATGCTGGGAGAGCGGGTGCGCCGGGTACTGGTCATCCATCCGCGTGCGCTGCGTGCCACCGGAGACACGGTGCGCGACGAGCTCGCCGCTACAGGCCTGACAGCGGTAACCGCCGAAATTCCCGACGCTGAAGAGGGCAAGCACATCCAGGTGGCGTCATTCTGCTGGCAGGTGCTGGGCCAGAATGACTTCACCCGCTCCGACGCCGTTGTGGCAGTGGGCGGCGGCGCCGTCACCGACCTCGCAGGATTCGTGGCCGCCACCTGGCTGCGCGGCATCAAAGTGGTCCACATCCCCACCTCCCTGCTGGGCATGGTCGATGCGGCGGTAGGCGGCAAAACCGCCATCAACACCGCCGAGGGCAAGAACCTCGTGGGTGCCTTCCACCCGCCCGCCGGTGTGCTCGCTGACCTGGACGCGCTGGCCACGCTGCCCAAGAATGAACTGCTCAGCGGCATGGCCGAGGTCATCAAGTGCGGCTTCATCGCCGATCCCGCCATCCTGGACCTCGTTGAGGGGAACCCGGAGGCAGTGGGCGACGGCGCCTCCGACGTAGTGCGCGAACTGGTGGAGCGTTCCGTTGCGGTCAAGGCCGAAATTGTTTCTGCCGACCTGCGCGAAGCCGGCCGCCGCGAGTACCTGAACTACGGCCACACCCTGGGCCACTCCATTGAACTGGCCGAACGCTATCAGTGGCGCCACGGCGCTGCGGTCTCCGTCGGGCTGGTTTTCGCCGCCGAGCTGGGCCGCATGGTCGGCCGGCTCGACGACGCCGCCGCGGACCGGCACAAGACAATCCTCGAATCACTGGGACTGCCTGTCACGTACCGGAAGGACCGCTGGTCCGCCCTGCTGGACGGCATGCGGCGGGACAAGAAATCCCGCGGCGACCTGCTGCGCTTCGTAGTCCTGGACGGACTGGCGAAGCCCTCCATGCTGGAGGTTCCGGACACCTCGCTGCTCTTTGCTGCCTACCAGGAGATCGCCTCCGAGCCGCAGGGCGGGATCCGCCTCAGCCTGTAGGTCCCCGGAGCGGGTAGAATAGTCGACGGACTTAAAACGAAACCTGGCGAATCAACGAAAGAGAAACTGTGGCGACGACCAACGACATCAAGAACGGCACCGTGCTGAAGCTTGAAGGCAACCTTTGGAGCATCATCGAGTTCCAGCACGTAAAGCCGGGCAAGGGTGGTGCGTTTGTCCGTACGAAGATGCGTAACGTGCGTTCAGGCAAGGTAGTGGACAAGACCTTCAACGCCGGCATCAAGATCGAAACGGCCACCGTTGACCGCCGGGATTACCAGTACCTGTACCAGGACGGCGAAGACTACGTCTTCATGGACACCTCCGATTACGATCAGCTGACCGTGCCGGGTTCCATCGTGGGCGACAACGCCAACTTCATGCTCGAATCCATGATGGTGACCATCGCCATCCACGAAGGTTCCCCGCTGTACATCGAGCTGCCCCCGTCCGTGGTCCTGGAAATCACGTACACCGAACCGGGCCTGCAGGGCGACCGCTCCACCGGCGGCACCAAGCCTGCAACCGTGGAAACCGGTTACGAGATCCAGGTTCCCCTGTTCCTGGAACAGGGCACCAAGGTCAAGGTAGATACCCGCACCGGCGATTATTTGGGACGCGTTAACGAGTGAGTGCACGCACTAAGGCCCGCACCAGGGCACTGGAAGTTCTGTTTGAAGCTGAACAGCGTTCAGCCTCAGCCTTTGACATGATCAAGGCCCGCAGGGAACAGACCGATCAGACGATCAACCCCTACACCATGGATTTGGTGGAGGGTGTGGTTTCCATGCAGGAGACCATCGACGAGTTCCTGAGCACCTACTCTCAGGGCTGGCCGCTGGAACGGATGCCGTCCGTGGACCGCATCATCCTGCGTATCGGCGCTTGGGAACTGCTGTACAACGACGATATCCCGGACAAGGTGGCCATCAGCGAAGCCGTTGAGCTGGCCAAGACCCTGTCCACGGACGAGTCACCGTCCTTCGTTAACGGGCTGCTGGGCCGGCTTCACCAGCTCAAGCCCTCGCTGCTGGCCTAAACCGCCGGCAGGACATTGTCTGCGCCACGCGTTGTGGCAGCAAAAAGCCCGCAGCGGCCACCCTTGTGGGAGGCCGCCTGCGGGCTTTTTGCTGCCCGTGCCAGGTGCATCTAGGCCCCGGAGCGGGCCAGCATCACGGACCGGGTGCGGGTAACGTCCCGCAGCAGGGTCCGCTCCGTGGCCTGATTGGCGGCCACATCGCGGCCGGCAGCAATCTGCTGGCGGGTCAGGGCCAGGCGCGTGGCCTCGGCAATGAACCTTTTCATGATGCTGCGCGCCCCGAACCTCCCCGCCCAGGCCATCGCCTGGTGCCTTCCGGCGCGGGTGGAAAGCATCAGCACTTCCTGGGGCGTGAACCAGCCGGCGGCCGCATATTCGCCCAGCCGCTGCCGGGTAAGCCGCTGCTCGGCGCGGCGCAGCAGGAGGACTCCGGTCACGGCCAGAGCAAAGAGCGGCACCTGCAGCAGGAAGTAGAAAGCGAAGAAGTCCCCCGCGGCCAGCGCTGTTCCGCCGTTCCAGAACATGTGGCCCACGATGGCGGCCAGCAGGCCCAGGAGGAAGGCTCCCATAATCCGGGCGGTACCGCCGCGGCGGACGGCGAAACCCAGGGCCAGTCCGACGGCGGAAGTGAACAGTACGTGCGCAAAGGGGGAAAACAGTCCCCGAAGCACAAAGACGAACCCCAGCTGCGCCCCGAATCCGCCGCTGGTAATCAGCGCGGAGCCGAAATACAGAATGTTCTCAGTGAAGGCAAAACCCGCAGCCACTGTTCCTGCGTACACCACGCCGTCCACCGGCCCGTCAAAATGGCTGCGCCGCACAAACACCAGAATCAGCACGCCCAGCCCCTTGGCGATTTCCTCCACGATCGGAGCTTCCAGGACAGGGCCGATGAACTCCGGCGCGAATCCCGGCAGAACGGCGTAGAGCAGCCGGCCCACATAAGGGCCCGCCAGCAGGGCTATGCCCACCGATACGCCGGCGCCCCAGAGGAACGCAAATACCAGCGCCGAGCGCGGTTCGGGTTCCCACCGGTCCACCCAGCGCAGCCCCAGCAGGCAGATTCCCAGCGGTACCAGCGCCAGGAAACCGCAGAGCACAAAGGCAACGGTGCCAAGCTGCCACCAGAGGAACCACGCAACCAGCAGCAGCGCCACCGACGCTCCTGCGATCAGCAGGACGGTGGCGGCGGTTCCCCTGCTGGTTTTCGGGGGAGCGGACCACAAGGGCTGCACGGGCACCGGCCCGGCAACCGGCGGTTTCACGCCGGCCGGCTGCAGGCCGCCGGGCGGGGTCACCGGAACCCGGTCCAGGGCAGGGTGGTCCTCGGGTCCGTGGCTGGTCATAACGCTGCGCCTGTCATAAGCCAACCATAAAAGGAAATGCGCCCGCAGCGGCGCCTTTCGGCGTGTCCGGGGATGCCCGGAGCGGCAAACATTCCGTCGGGGGACGCCTGCGTCCGCTGCGGCGGCCGTAACAGTCGGTGTCACAGTAAGGGCCGGCGGCGTTCACCGTGATAGCTTGATCAGGCATTCACCCTTTAAATTCCGTCCTGTGAGGCGGGGAAGGAGGAGGCAGAATATGGACTTGTCCAACCCGCCGGGCGCATCCGCACCCGCACGCACCGTTCTGGCTTCAGCTGATATTGACCGCGCGCTTACCCGGATTGCACACGAAATCCTGGAAGCCAACAAAGGCGCCGCAGACCTCGTCCTCATGGGGATCCCGCGCCGGGGCTACCCGCTCGCCCTGAGGCTCGCCGCCCGCATTGCAGCCGCAGACCCGTCTGTGGATCCTGCCGCCATCGTGGGACAACTGGACGTCACCATGTTCCGTGACGATCTGGCCCGCCAGCCCACCCGCACCCCGCACGCCACTCAGGTTCCGCTCTCCGGAATCGATGACAAAGTGGTGGTCCTCGTTGATGACGTCCTCTATTCCGGCCGCACCATCCGCGCCGCGCTGGACGCCCTCACTGATCTGGGCCGGCCCCGCATTGTCCGGCTCGCCGTCCTCGTGGACCGCGGCCACCGCGAACTGCCCATCCGTGCGGACCACGTAGGCAAGAACCTGCCCACTGCCTCCGCTGAGAAGGTCCGCGTACACCTGCACGAAACCGATTCCCCGGCCGTGGACGAAGTGGTTATCGAGGGCACTCTGTGAAGCACCTGCTCTCCACCCGGGACCTCAGCCGCACCGACGCACTGGCCATCCTGGACACCGCCGAACAAATGGCGGCTGTCTCCCAGCGCGAGGTCAAGAAACTACCCGTGCTGCGCGGACGCACGGTGGTGAACCTCTTCTTCGAAGACTCCACCCGCACCCGCATCTCCTTTGAAGCCGCGGCGAAGCGCCTTTCCGCCGATGTCATCAACTTCTCGGCGAAGGGATCCTCCGTCTCCAAGGGTGAATCCCTGAAGGACACTGCACAAACCCTCGCCGCCATCGGAGCTGACGCCGTTGTGATCCGCCACGGTTCCTCCGGCGCGCCCGCCCGGCTGGCCGGCTCAGGATGGATTGACGCCGCCGTGCTGAACGCCGGCGACGGCACGCACGAGCACCCCACCCAGGCTCTGCTGGACGCGTTCACCATGCGCCGGCACTGGGCGCGGCTGCACGGCACGGCGTCCACCGGCACCGATCTCACCGGCATGCACGTGGTCATTGTGGGCGATGTGCTGCACTCCCGGGTGGCCCGCTCCGACCTGTGGCTGCTGCGCACCCTGGGTGCAACGGTCACCCTGGTGGCCCCGCCCACGCTGCTGCCGTTCGGCGTCGAATCCTGGCCGTGCCAGATCAGCTATGACCTCGACGCGGCCCTCGAAACCGGACCCGACGCCGTCATGATGCTGCGGGTGCAGGGCGAACGCATGCAGTCCGCGTTTTTCCCCTCCGTCCGCGAGTACTCGCGGCGCTGGGGGTTCGACGACGTGCGCCTCGGCCGGCTGGACACCCTGGGGCTGACCGACACCATCCTGCTGCACCCGGGCCCGATGAACCGCGGCCTGGAAATTTCCTCCCGGGCAGCCGATTCGCCGCGGGCCACCATCCTGGAACAGGTCAGTAACGGCGTGTCCGTGCGCATGGCCTCCCTTTACCTTCTGCTGGCCGGGGAGAACACTCCCGCCGCTCCCGCCCCTCTGGAGAACGCACAGTGAACACCTATCTGATCCGCAACGCTTCCCTGCTCGGCAAGGAAACCGCCGATCTCCTGATCTCCGACGGCCTGATCTCCGCCGTCGGACCCGACCTCGAAGCACCTGTTGGCGCCGTTGTCATCGAGGCCGAAGGCCTGATTGCGCTGCCCGGCATGGTGGACCTGCACACCCACCTGCGCGAGCCCGGCCGTGAAGACGCCGAAACCGTCGAAACGGGCACCCGGGCCGCCGCCCTGGGCGGATTCACCGCGGTCCATGCCATGGCCAACTCCAACCCGGTGGCGGACACCGCCGGCGTGGTGGAGCAGGTCTGGAGCCTGGGCCGCCGGTCCGGCTGGGTGGATGTGCGTCCCGTGGGTGCCGTCACCGTGGGGCTTGAAGGAGAACGGCTGGCCGAGCTCGGCGCCATGGCCGATTCCCGCGCCCGGGTCCGCGTCTTTTCCGATGACGGCAAGTGCGTCTCGGATCCGGTGCTGATGCGCCGCGCGCTGGAGTACGTGAAAGCGTTCGACGGCGTCATCGCCCAGCACGCACAGGAGCCGCGCCTCACCGAGGGCGCCCAGATGAACGAGGGTGAAGTCAGCGCCGTCCTGGGGCTGGCCGGCTGGCCTGCCGTAGCCGAAGAGTCCATCATTGCCCGTGACGTGCTGCTGGCGCAGCACACCGGTTCAAGGCTGCACGTGTGCCACGTGTCCACCGCCGGTTCCGTGGAGATCATCCGCTGGGCCAAGGAGCGCGGCATCAGGGTCACCGCCGAAGCAACACCGCACCACCTGCTGCTCACCGATGACCTGGTAACCAGCTATGACCCGGTCTACAAGGTCAATCCGCCGCTGCGCACCGCTGCCGACGTCGAGGCCCTGCGCCGCGGCCTGGCCGACGGGACCATCGACATTGTCGGCACCGACCACGCACCGCACCCCTCCGAGCACAAGGAATGCGAGTGGGCGCAGGCTGCCATGGGCATGACCGGACTGGAAACCGCGCTCTCCGTGGTCCAGCACGCCATGATCGAGACCGGCCTGATGGACTGGGAAGGCTTCGCCCGCGTGACTTCCCTCACCCCGGCCGCCATCGGCGGCGTGCAGACCCAGGGCAGGCCGCTGGCGGCCGGGGAACCGGCCAACGTCATATTGGTGAACCCGTCTGCGCGACGCACCGTGGACCCTTCTAAGATGGCTTCAAAGGGACGCAACTCACCGTTTGCCGGGCTGGAACTGCCCGGCGTTGTGCAGGCAACCTTCTTTGCCGGCCACCCCACGGTCCTGAACGCCAACCTCAACACACCTCACCCCGTTTCCGCAGAGGAGTCCCCATGGATCGCGTGATATTTGCCCTGGGCACGCTTGCCCTGGTGCTGGTGCTCCTTGGTCTTTTCGCCTGGAGCTGGCGCGGACGCCAGCAGCGCCAGCAAAACGTCCAGCGGCCGGTGCCGATGCCCGACGGCCTCGAAGTTCCGAGGTTCCAGGCGCTGGGCCAGTACGTCTGCACCACCACGGCAGGGGACTGGCTGGACCGGATTGCCGTCTACGGCCTGGGCGTGAAGTCCAACGCCACCGCCGCCGTCTTCGATGAAGGCGTGCTCCTGGTGCGCAGCGGCGCTCCCGACGTCTGGATTCCCCGGGAGGACCTCGAAGGGGTCCGCCTGGAACGCGGCATGGCCGGCAAGTTTGTGGAAAAGGAAGGCCTGGTCATCATCACCTGGAAACTGGGTTCCGCCTCAGTGGACACCGGCTTCCGCAACCGCACCCCCGAAGAGAAGACACCGCTGGTATCAGCAATTACCGAACTCCTGCCGGCTGAGCCGTCAGAAACAAGCGAGGAACAACTGTGACCGTTTCCACCACCTCCGCCTCCACCGCAGCTGTCCTGATGCTTGAAGACGGACGCACCTTCCGCGGCCGCAGCTACGGCGCCGAGGGCAGGGCCCTGGGCGAGGCCGTCTTCGCCACCGGCATGACCGGCTACCAGGAGACCATCACCGATCCCTCCTACGCCCGCCAGCTCGTGGTGCAGACCGCGCCGCACATCGGCAACACGGGTGTGAATACCGACGACGCCGAGTCCCGGCGCATCTGGGTGGCCGGCTACATTGTGCGCGATGCCGCCCGCCGACCGTCGAACTGGCGGTCCGAACGGACCCTGGACGAAGAACTGGCGGCGCAGGGCGTCGTCGGCATCTCCGGCGTGGATACCCGCGCCGTCACCCGCCATCTGCGCGAACGCGGCGCGATGAAGGCCGGGATCTTCTCCGGCGCAGAGGCTGCCCGCCCCGACGCGGAGCTGCTCGCCGAGGTCCAGTCCCAGGAATCCATGGCCGGCGTCCGCCTCGCCGAGGAAGTCAGCGTGGAAGCCTCCTACGTCATTGAGCCGAAGGACCACGGCTGGCAGGGGGAGCCCCGCTTCACCGTGGCCGCCCTGGACCTGGGGATCAAGTCCATGACCCCGGTCCGCTTCGCCGAGCGCGGCGTGCGCGTGCACGTGCTGCCGGCCTCCGCCAGTCTCGCGGACATCACCGCACTGAACGCCGACGGCGTGTTCATGTCCAACGGCCCCGGCGACCCGGCGACGGCGGATGACCAGGTCAAGCTGCTCCGCGACGTCCTTGACACCGGGACGCCGTTCTTCGGCATCTGCTTCGGCAACCAGATCCTGGGCCGAGCCCTGGGCTTTGGCACCTACAAGCTGCCCTACGGCCACCGCGGCATCAACCAGCCGGTCCTGGACCGCCGGACCGGCAAGGTGGAAATCACCAGCCAGAACCACGGGTTCGCCGTTGATGCACCGCTTGACGGTCCCGTCACGGCTCCCGAGTCCCGGTTCGGCCAGGTGGAAGTCAGCCACGTGTCCCTGAACGACAACGTGGTGGAAGGCCTCGCCTGCCTGGATATCCCCGCCTTCTCCGTCCAGTACCACCCCGAAGCCGCCGCCGGACCGCACGACTCCGCATACCTCTTCGACCGCTTCGTCGACCTCATGGCCTCCAGCAAGAACAAGGAATCCCGCTAATGCCCCGCAGAACCGATCTCAAGTCCGTCCTGGTGATCGGCTCCGGCCCGATCGTCATTGGCCAGGCCGCCGAATTCGACTACTCCGGCACGCAGGCACTGCGCGTGCTGAAGGAGGAAGGCCTGCGGGTCATCCTGGTCAACTCCAACCCGGCCACCATCATGACCGACCCGGAATTCGCCGACGCCACCTACGTAGAGCCCATCACTCCCGAGGTGGTCGAGAAGATCATCGCCAAGGAGCGCCCCGATGCCGTGCTGCCCACCCTCGGCGGGCAGACCGCGCTGAACACCGCCATCGCCCTGGACAAGAACGGCGTGCTGGAGAAGTACAACGTCGAGCTGATCGGCGCCAACATTGCCGCCATTGAGCTGGGCGAGGACCGGGAGAAGTTCAAGGGCGTCGTGGAGCGCTGCGGCGCCGAGTCCGCGAAGTCGATCATCGTGCACAGCATGGATGAAGCCTTCGCCGCCGCGGACAAGCTCGGCTATCCCATGGTGGTCCGCCCCTCCTTCACCATGGGCGGACTGGGCTCAGGCCTGGCCTACAATGCCGAAGACCTGCGCCGCATCGCCGGTGCCGGCATCCAGTACAGCCCCACCTCCGAGGTGCTGCTCGAAGAGAGCATCCTCGGCTGGAAGGAATACGAGCTGGAAATGATGCGGGACAAGAACGACAACGTGGTTGTTGTCTGCTCCATCGAGAACTTCGACCCCGTAGGCGTCCACACCGGCGACTCCATCACGGTGGCCCCGGCCATGACGCTCACCGACCGCGAATACCAGAAGCTGCGCGACATCGCCATCGCCGTGATCCGCGAGGTCGGCGTGGATACCGGCGGCTGCAACATCCAGTTCGCCATCGAACCGGACACCGGCCGCGTCGTCGTCATTGAAATGAACCCGCGCGTTTCCCGCTCCTCCGCGCTGGCCTCCAAGGCCACCGGTTTCGCCATCGCCAAGATCGCCACCAAGCTTTCGCTCGGTTACACCCTGGACGAGATCCCGAACGACATCACCAAGAAGACCCCGGCGTCGTTCGAACCCACCCTGGACTACGTGGTGGTGAAGGTTCCGCGCTTCGCGTTCGAGAAGTTCCCGGCCGCCGACCCCACGCTGACCACCACCATGAAGTCCGTGGGCGAGGCCATGGCCATCGGCCGCAACTTCACCGAAGCCCTGCAGAAGGCCCTTCGCTCCCTGGAGCAGAAGGGCGCCTCCCTGTCCTTCGCCCCGGTGGCGGCCGACGCCGTGCCCGGACTCATCGAAGCCGCCAAGCGGCCCACCACGGACCGGCTCAAGCAGGTCCAGCAGGCACTGCTGGGCGGAGCCACCGTGGAGGACCTCTACGAAGCCACCGGCATTGACCCCTGGTACCTGGACCAGCTGCAGCTGATCAACGAGGTGGCCGCGGAAATCTCCGGCGCCGGCACCGTCAACGAGGAAATCCTGCGCCTGGCCAAGCGGCACGGGTTCTCCGACGAGCAGATCGGCGCCCTGACCAATACGCCCGAAGCCGTCATCCGCGGTGTCCGGCACGCACTGAACATCCGCCCGGTCTACAAGACGGTGGACACCTGCGCCGCCGAGTTCGCCGCCTACACGCCGTACCACTACTCCTCCTACGACGAGGAGGATGAGGTGGCGCAGCACGAAAAGCCGTCCATCATCATCCTGGGCTCCGGGCCCAACCGGATCGGGCAGGGCATCGAGTTTGACTACTCCTGCGTCCACGCCACCATGGCGCTGCGCGAGGCCGGCCACGAGACCGTCATGATCAACTGCAACCCGGAAACGGTGTCCACGGACTATGACATCTCCGACCGCCTCTACTTCGAGCCGCTGACCCTTGAGGACGTCCTGGAGGTCATCGCCGCGGAGCAGCGCACCGGGGGAGTCCTCGGCGTGTTCGTCCAGCTCGGCGGGCAGACGCCGCTGAAGCTGGCCCAGGCACTGGCCGACGCCGGCGTCCCCATCCTCGGCACCTCGCCGGAGGCCATTGACCTGGCCGAACACCGCGGCGCCTTCCAGCACGTGCTGGATGAGGGCGGACTGATCGCTCCCAAGAACGGCACCGCCGTGTCCTTCGACGACGCCAAGAAGATCGCGGATGAGATCGGCTACCCCGTGCTGGTGCGCCCCTCCTACGTGCTCGGCGGCCGCGGCATGGAAATTGTCTACGACGAGGCGAACCTCTCGCGCTACATCGCCAACGCCACGGAAATCACCCCGGACCACCCCGTCCTGGTGGACCGGTTCCTGGAAGACGCCATCGAGATCGACGTGGACGCCCTCTTCGACGGCACGGACCTGTACGTGGGCGGCATTATGGAACACATCGAAGAGGCCGGCATCCATTCCGGCGACTCCGCCTGTGTCCTGCCGCCCATCACCCTGGGCACCGACGTCGTCGACCGCGTCCGTGAAGCCACCCGCGTCATCGCCTCCGGCGTGGGCGTGCGCGGACTGATCAACATCCAGTTCGCCCTCGCCTCGGACGTCCTGTACGTTATCGAAGCGAACCCGCGGGCCTCGCGGACCGTGCCGTTTGTCTCCAAGGCCACCGGCGTGCAGCTGGCCAAGGCCGCGGCACTGATCGGCACCGGCCGGAGCATTGCCGAGCTGCGTGCGGACGGCAAGCTGTCCGCCGTCGGCGACGGGTCTGTGCTGCCGCTGGACGCTCCGGTGGCCGTGAAGGAAGCCGTGCTCCCCTTCAGCCGCTTCCGCACTCCCGAAGGCACCGTGGTGGATTCCCTGCTCGGCCCGGAAATGCGCTCCACGGGCGAAGTCATGGGCATCGACAAGTACTTCGACACGGCCTTCGCCAAGTCCCAGGCCGCTGCCAACTCGGCGCTGCCCACGGAGGGCAAGATCTTTGTCTCCGTGGCGAACCGGGACAAGCGCTCCATCATCATGCCCGTGAAGCTGATGGTAGACCTTGGGTTTGAGATCCTGTCCACCGGCGGCACCGCGGAGGTTCTGCGCCGCAACGGCATCACCGCCACCACCGTCCGCAAGGTCAGCGAAGGCACCGGACCCAACGGTGAAGGAACTGTTGCGGACCTGATCACCGCCGGCGAGATCCACCTGGTGGTCAACACGCCCTCCGGCGGCCAGGCACGGGGCGACGGTTATGAAATCCGTGCCGCCGCCACCTCCATCGGCTGCCCGGTGGTCACCACTGTCTCCGAATTCGGTGCCGCAGTGCAGGCCATCGAGGCCATGCGCTCCTACGAGTGGGATGTCACCTCGCTGCAGGAACACGCCGCCAAGCTCAAGGCTTCGTCGGGTGTCTGAGTACGTGACTGAGCCGGCGGCAGAACCGTCGTTCGGGGTGCGCCTGCAGGAGGCCATGGATACCCGCGGGCAGCTGTGCGTCGGCATCGATCCGCATCCGGGGCTGCTGTCCGCCTGGGGACTGAACGACGACGCCGCCGCCCTGGAGCGTTTCTCCCTCACCGTCCTGGAGGCGGTGGGGGAGCTGGCCGCAGCTGTGAAGCCGCAGGTGGCGCTCTTTGAACGGCACGGATCTGCGGGCCTGGCGGCCCTGGAGCGGGTGCTCGCGGCCTGCTCCGACGCCGGGGTGCTCAGCATTGCCGACGCCAAGCGCGGCGATATTGGCTCTACGATGGCGGCCTATGCCGATGCCTGGCTGCGGGACGGATCGGCCCTCGCTGCCGATTCACTCACTGTCAGCCCGTATTTGGGGTTCGAATCGCTGCGCCCTGCGCTTGATCTTGCCCAGGCCTCGGGCCGCGGCGTGTTTGTCCTCGGGCTGACCTCCAACCCCGAGGGGGCGTCGGTGCAGCACGCGGGCGGGGACCACTCCGTGGCAGCCGGGATCGTGGATGCCGCAGCGGCTGAAAACAGCCGTGAACTGGGGAGGGCTGCCGCTGCCGGTGCGAACCGGCGGCTCGGCTCCACCGGCCTGGTCATCGGGGCTACCGTGGGAACGGCCCTCACCGAGCTGGGCATCCATCTGGCCGCCGCCCACACGCCCGTCCTTGCCCCGGGGCTGGGTGCCCAGGGCGCCACCGGGGCGGACCTGCGGGCCACCTTCGGTGCTGCCTATCCCAACGTGCTGGCAACCTCCAGCCGGGACATCCTGAAGGCCGGCCCCGCGCCGGCGGGGGTGAGGGACGCCGCCCGGCAGACTTTGGCGGGACTGGCCGGGTAACGGATCGCGTAGCGCGGCGCATTGCAATTGCGGTTCGGTTACGGATAGGTTCAATCCGTACCCCCATACACCAGCACCGCCCCGGCACCGCAGGTGCGTTACATGCCGCCCTGCCGGGCCAGTCCTTGCCCGGGAGGGTCTTTTGAACCTCAAGCCACTGACAGATGATGAACGCACCATGGCCAGGGAGAAGGCAACAGCCGCCCGGTCTGTCCGGGCCGATATAAAGGCCAAGATCAAGTCCGGCGAAATGTCCGTGGAAGAGGTCATTCTGTCCCGTTCTTCGGAGGAAGCCGTGGGCCGGTTAAAGGTGGTGGACCTGCTTCGGGCACTGCCTGGCGTCGGAGAGCGCCGCGCAGCTGGAATAATGACTACCGTGGGTATTGCCCCGACCCGGAGAGTCCGCGGTCTGGGCGTCCACCAGCGCAAGGCGCTGATAGAACTTTTGGCAACCGACTAGGCCGCTCCCGCTGCGGCCGCACCGTCGGGGCCGAACCACATCGAGAGTAAAGAAGGTCCTCAGTGTCGCAACCGCGGCTGACAGTTCTTGCAGGTCCAACCGCAGTTGGCAAAGGCACGGTCTCCACGTATATCCGGGACAACTACCCGGAGGTATGGCTGTCTGTCTCAGCCACCACGCGTGCACCGCGCCCCGGCGAAGAAAACGGTGTCCACTACTTCTTCGTCTCCGCCGACGAGTTTGATTCGCTGGTGGAAAAGGGCGAAATGCTGGAGTGGGCCGTTGTCCACGGCCGGAACCGTTACGGCACGCTGCGCAGCACGGTAGAGTCGGCCATGGCCGAGGGCCGGGCGGTGCTCCTGGAGATTGATCTGCAGGGCGCCCGCCAGGTCAAAGAATCAATGCCCGAGGCTAATTTCGTGTTTCTGGCACCGCCGTCGTGGGATGAAATGGTCCGCCGGCTGGTGGGTCGGGGCACCGAAACGCCCGAAGAGCAGCAGCAACGGCTGGAAACAGCTAAACTGGAGCTTGCTGCCGAGCCCGAGTTCGATCACACCGTGGTAAATGATGACGTACAGCGGGCAGCAGCTGAGCTTGTTTCACTCATGGGAATCAGTCCGCGCCAGAGCTGACGAACCGCCACATCCCGTATCAAGAATTTTGGAGAATCTGTGTCTACTGCTTCTGAAGGCATCATCAACCCGCCGATCGACGACCTGCTGAACGTAGCCGACTCGAAGTACGCACTGGTCATCTACGGCGCCAAGCGCGCCCGCCAGATCAACGCATACTACTCGCAGCTGCACGAGGGCCTGTTCGAGTATGTCGGCCCGCTCGTGGAGACCAAGCTGAACGAGAAGCCGCTTTCCATTGCGCTGCGTGAAATCAACGAGGGCATGCTGGTCAGCCGCCCCGCCGAATCCGCCGAGTAATTCTCCGCGGAGCAGTTTCACCGGCAATTAACAACAGCTGACCCGCGCGGTCAGGGTCAGGAGCAGCAGCGGTGCGCATAGTTTTGGGTGTGGGCGGCGGCATCGCCGCCTACAAGTCCGCGTCGCTGCTGCGTCTTTTCACTGAGGCCGGCCACAACGTGTCGGTGATTCCCACGGAGGCCTCCACGAAGTTCGTGGGGGCGGCCACCTGGGAAGCCCTGTCCGGCAACCGCGTCTCCGGTTCGGTGTTCGACGAAGTGGAGAAGGTCAACCACGTCCGTCTCGGCCACGAGGCGGACCTCATCGTGGTGGCGCCGGCCACCGCGGACCTGCTGGCCCGCGCCGCTTCCGGGCAGGCCAATGACCTGCTCACCAACACCTTGCTCATGGCCCGGGGGCCGGTGCTCTTTGCTCCCGCCATGCACACTGAAATGTGGTCCCACCCGGCCACGCGCGCCAACGTTGACACCCTGCGCAGCAGGGGAGTGCTGGTCATGGAGCCGGGCGTGGGACGGCTCACCGGAACTGATTCCGGCGCCGGCCGGCTGCCCGATCCCAAAGACATTTTTGCCGCGGCCATGGCCGCGGCAGCACCGCCGCAGGACCAGGCTGCCCTGTCCGGGCCGCTGCACGGCAAGACCGTAACGGTCACCGCCGGCGGCACCCGCGAGCCCCTGGACCCTGTGCGGTTCCTGGGCAACCGCTCCTCCGGCAAGCAGGGTGCGGCCCTGGCGCGCGCAGCCCTCGACGCCGGTGCGCAGGTGCGCTTCATTGCCGCGCACATGGACATTCCCGCCCCCGAGGGCGTTGAACTCACCCGCGTGGAGACAGCTTTGGAGCTCCGCGAGGCCGTACACGCCGCAGCACCCGGATCCGATGTGCTGATCATGGCCGCAGCCGTGGCGGATTTCCGTCCGGACACCCACTCGGACACAAAGATCAAAAAACGCGACGACGGCACAGACCCGGTAATCACGCTGGTCCGCAACCCGGACATCCTGGCCGAGGCCGTGCAGCGGCGCACTGCGGCCGCAGGCAGCACGGCTGCGGAAACAGGCCACAAGCCCCTGCCGGCACTCATCGTGGGCTTCGCCGCTGAAACCGGTGACGGCGATGCTGACGTGCTCGACTACGGCCGGCAGAAGCTCAAGCGCAAAGGCTGTGACCTGCTTGTACTGAACCGGGTGGGCAGCTCCCTGGTGTTTGGCCAGGACAGCACCGAAGTGACCTTGCTTTCACCCCGGGATTCCGCCGATACGGTTCCGCTCACGTTTACCGGCAGCAAAACCGAGGTTGCCCGCCGGATCATCGCCCGCGTGGCGCAGGAACTCGAGGCCGCACTTCCCGTCCGCTGATGCCTGCGGGGGAGCCTTATCCGCGCCCGCAACCCACAGCCGGAAATTCCCCATTCGGGGACCCGGCCCGGACCCAGTAGAGTAAAAGACGTGACTTTCCCAGATACTTCAGCACTTTCGGCTGCCCGCGACGGGCTGCGTCTTTTCACCTCGGAATCGGTCACTGAGGGTCATCCGGACAAAATCTGTGACCAGATCAGTGATGCCATCCTCGACGGCATGCTCAAGGTTGACCCCGAGTCCCGCGTAGCCGTAGAGACGCTGGTGACCACCGGCCTGGTCCACGTGGCCGGTGAGGTCACCACCGAGGGCTACGTGGAAATCCCGCAGCTTGTCCGGGACACGATCCTGGGGATCGGCTACGACTCCTCCGCCAACGGCTTTGACGGCGCACGCTGCGGCGTCTCGGTTTCCATCGGCCAGCAGTCGCCCGAGATTGCCTCACGGGTGTTCAACTCGGTGGAAAACCGCTCCGGCAACACAGTGGATCCCCTCGATGCCCAAGGTGCCGGCGATCAGGGCATCATGTTCGGTTACGCCTCGGATGAGACCTCCGTCTTCATGCCCACGCCCATCTGGCTGGCGCACCGGCTGTCCGAGCGTCTCACTGCCGTCCGCAAGGACGGAACCCTGGGATACCTCCGCCCCGACGGCAAGACCCAGGTCACCATCGGATACGACGGCGACCGCCCGGTGTCCGTGGACTCGGTGGTCATCTCCTCCCAGCACGCCGTCGACGTTGAACTGGAACAACTGCGCGCAGACCTGGCGACCCATGTGATTAAGCCCGTGCTGGCCGGCACCGATCTGGACACCTCACGGGTAAGGAACATCGTCAACCCCGGCGGCACCTTCGTCATCGGCGGTCCGGTGGGCGACGCCGGGCTGACCGGCCGGAAAATCATTGTGGACACCTACGGCGGCTTTGCCCGCCACGGCGGCGGCGCCTTCAGCGGCAAGGATCCGTCGAAGGTGGACCGCTCCGCCGCCTACGCCATGCGCTGGGTAGCCAAGAACGTTGTTGCCGCCGGACTGGCCCGCCGCGCGGAGATCCAGGTTGCCTACGCCATCGGCATGGCACATCCGGTGGGAATCTACGTGGAGACGTTCGGCACCGAAACCGTGGACCCGGCCCGCATCGCCGACGCCATCCAGGAAGTCTTCGACCTGCGCCCGCTGGGCATCATCAACGCCCTGGACCTGAAGCGCCCGATTTACCAGAAGACCGCCGCCAACGGCCACTTCGGCCGTGAAGACGACGAATTCACCTGGGAGCGCACGGACAAGGCCGGGGACCTCCGCAGCTACTTCAACGCCTAGGCGGGACCTGTGGCCCGGGAACCGGACAGTGACAACGGGCAGCTCTCCCTGCTGCACGGTTTCGTGGCGCCGTCCCGAAGCCTGGGGACGCAGCCGGCGGCACCTGCTTTGCCGGTGGCACGGGTGCTGCTGGATTCACCGCTGCCGCATCTGGACCGTCCGTTCGACTATCTGGTCCCCGCAGACCTCGATGCGGATGCCGTGCCCGGGGCCCGGGTCAAGGTGCGGTTCGGCGGGCAGGAACTTGCCGGCTTCATTACTGAACGCACGGCGGAGGCCGGCACTTCCGCGCGGCTGGTTCCGCTGGGCAAAGTGGTCTCGCCGCAGCCTGTCCTGGCGCCGCAGATCCTGCGCCTCGCCGAGGCACTGGCATCCCGCTACTCCGGCACCGTCCATGACGTGCTCCGGGTGGCTATCCCGCCCCGGGCGGCACGGGTGGATAAGGAATTCACGGTGCAGGCCCGGGGAACTGACAATCCGGATCCGGACGTCCCGGCAGGTCCTGAAGGCTCCGGCCCCAATCCCTGGGCGCGGTATCAGCACGGCCCCCGGTTCCTGACGCATCTGGCCGCGGGACACAGCCCGCGTGCAGTGCTCGCCTCTCTCGGCGGATTCGGACCCGGAGCGTGGCCGGAGGAAATCGCTGCCGCCGTCCATTCCACCCTCCTGTCCGGACGCGGCGCCGTCGTCGTGGTTCCCGATGCCAAGGACCTGGCACGCCTCGGCGAGGCGTTGTCCGGCCGCATCGGCGCGGATGCGTTTGTCCGGCTCACCGCCGACGACGGAGCCACCCCCCGGTACCGCGCCTTCCTGAAGGTCCTGCACGGGGATGTCCAGGTGGTCATCGGCACCCGTTCCGCGGCCTACGCTCCGGTGCGCAATCTGGGGCTGGCTGTGCTCTGGGATGACGCCGACGATCTCCATGCCGAGCAGCGCGCCCCGTATCAGCATGTGCGGGATGTGCTGCTGCTGCGTGCCGCCCAGGAAAATGCTGCCCTCCTGCTGGCCTCCCACTCACGCAGCACCGAAGCCCAGCGGCTGGTGGACAGCGGCTGGGCGGCAAGCATCACCGCCGAACGCAGCACCGTCCGGTCCCTGGCCCCGCGTGTGGTCAGCACCGTGGACTCCTTCACCATGGAGCGTGATCCGCTGGCGGCCCGCGCCCGGATTCCCCACACGGCGTGGAAGGCAGCGCAGGACGGCCTGACCCGCGGTCCGGTGCTGGTGCAGGTGGCCCGCAGCGGTTTCTCTCCGGCGCTGTCCTGCGAGGAGTGCCGGGAACCGGCACGCTGCCGTGCCTGCGCCGGTCCGCTGGGGCTGGCCAGCCGCAACGGCATTCCGGCGTGCCGCTGGTGCGGCCGGCCCGAGCCGGTGTGGAGCTGCGGCAACTGCGGCGGAACCAGGCTGCGCGGATCAGCCGCCGGTGCCGGACGCACTGCCGAAGAGCTGGGCCGCGCCTTTCCCTCCGTCACGGTTATCTCTTCCGCCGGAGACCATGTGCGGGCGGAAGTCTCCAACGCCCCGGCACTGGTGGTGGCCACGCCGGGGGCCGAGCCGGTGGCTGCCGGCGGTTACGCCGCGGCGATCCTGCTGGACGGCAACGCCATGATGTCCCGGGAATCGCTGCGGGCGGGAGAGGAGACACTGCGCCGCTGGTTCAGCGCCGCAGCCCTGGTCCGCCCCGCCGCAGAGAAGGGCCTGGTGGTGGTTACCGCCGATGACACCACCACCGTGGGGCACCTGCTGCGCTGGGATCCGGCCGGAGCCGCTGAACGTGAGCTGGAACTGCGCCGGGAGCTGGGACTGCCGCCCGCCGTCCGGTACGCCGAGCTCACCGGGTCCCGCGAGGCGCTCACCGCCTTTGTTCCCCGCCTGGAGCTGCCGGCTGAAACCCGCGTGGTGGGACCGGCGCCGCTGGAGGATCCCCCGGGGCCCGCCCCGGTGCACCGCGACGGCCAGCTGGGCGGCTCAGGCGGGCGCTACCGCACGCTGCTGTTCTTCTCCTACGCAGCAGCGCCATCCGTCACCGCAGCCCTCCGGGCCGCCAGGGCCGCCGTCTCAGCCAAGCGGACCGGGGACCCCGTGTACATTCGCGTGGACGGAACGGACGTCCTCTAGAGGGCGGGATCGGATGGAACACCCCTTCAGCTCCGGAGTGCAGGTTTGAACGCGGTTTCCACCCACTGCGCGACGCTTGTGGCCGTGACATTGCCCGGGTCAAGGTGCTGCACGCATGGCCGGTGAACAGCTGTGGCCCCCGTGGCATTGATGATGTCTTCGGCTTCCAGAGCTGCGGACAGGTGACCGGCCTCAGAGGTGTATCCCCGGCCCAGTGTGGAGACCAGCACCATGCGTTGAACTCCGCGGAAGGGCTGGACTGGTTCAGCTGTTACGGGACGCGTTCCCGGTGCCCCTTAGCGGAACCGGACATCGATCTTTCGCGTGCTGTGCCCGGGTTCCACCGGGAGAAGAATGCTGAGCACCCCGCATTCGTACCGGGCGTTGATCGCCTCGGCCCTGACCTTTCCGCCCAAGAGGACCTGCCGCTGAAGGGAGCCGCGGCCGCGGTCCCGTTCCAGCCACTGTGTTCCGTTCAACCGGCGCAGCGTGCGGTGCCCCGAGATGGTCAGCAGCTGTCCCCGGACGTCGATGTGAAGGGAACCGGGATCAAGGCCGGGCAGGTCAGCGGTGAGCAGGTAATGATCACCCTCACGGTACAAATCCACCGGTACCAACAGGTCCGCTTCAGGTTCCGGACCGATTCCCAGGGTCATCTCCCACAGGCTCCTTTCTGCGCCCGCTCGGTGTGCCAAAACCGGGTTTGGCAGAATCTTAAGGCGACATTGGCTTCCGTGAAAAATCCACCGGAGAACCGGCAGGAAACTATGATGTGCACTATTTAGTTGTGCACAACTAAATAATGCTGTAGGTTCGGATCCATGCCCGATGCCCTTCACCGCCAAGTCTGCTTCTCGCTGTATACGGCCTCCCGCGCCGCCACAGCGGTTTACCGTCCGCTGTTGGAGGAACTGGGGCTGACTTATCCGCAGTACCTCGTGCTGATGGTCCTGTGGGAAGAGGACGGCCGCAGCGTGAGGGAGCTGGGCCAGGCCCTTGAACTGGATTCCGGCACTCTCTCTCCGCTGCTTAAGAGGCTCGAGGCCGCAGGCCTGCTCCGCCGCACACGGTCGGCAATGGATGAACGCCGTGTTGAGGTTTACCTGACCGGGAACGGCCGCGCTCTGCAGGAGAAGGCACTGCCTCTGCCGCAGCGTGTCGCGGAAGCCGCCGGGCTTGAGCCGGAGGAGCTCCGGACCCTTCAGCAAACACTCGCCAAAGTTACCCGGGCCCTGCGGGACGCCGCCCACTGACGGACGCGTCCACTGCAGCGTGAGATTTCCACATACCCCACGGACCTCCGGGTCCCGAACAGGAAGGCATTTTCATGACCGACTACCCCCAGACCAGCCGCGAAATCCAGCTGGCATCACGCCCCGAGGGCTGGCCCGCGGACGAGAACTTCAGGCTCGCCGAGGTGCCCGTGCCCAAGCTGGAAGACGGCCAGGTTCTGGTCCGGAACCTGTACATGTCCGTGGACCCCTACATGCGGGGCCGCATGAACGACGTCAAGTCCTACGTGCCGCCCTTCCAGATCGGAGCCCCGCTCGACGGCGGCGCCATCGGTGAAGTGGTGGAATCCCGTTCCGAGGGCCTCCAGCCCGGCGATAAGGTCCTCCACGCGCTGGGCTGGCGGGACTACGCCATCTTGGACGGCAAGCGGGCCCGCGTCATCGACACGGAGCTGGCTCCGGCAACGGCCTATCTGGGCGTGCTGGGCATGACCGGACTGACGGCCTATGCGGGCCTGACCAAGGTTGCCGAGTTCAAGGAGGGTGACGTTGTCTTCGTGTCCGGAGCTGCCGGCGCCGTCGGGTCCCTGGTTGGCCAGATCGCCAAGGCCATGGGAGCCAAGAAAGTCATCGGCAGTGCCGGCTCGGCCGAAAAGGTGCAGCGTCTGCTGGACCTGGGCTTCGACGAGGCCTTCAACTACCACGACGGCCCTGTCAAAGAATCACTGAAAAAGGCCGCGGGCGCAGACGGCATCGACGTGTACTTCGACAATGTGGGCGGCGAGCACCTCGAAGCTGCCATTTCGGTGCTGAACAAGTACGGCCGGATTGCCATGTGCGGTGCCATCTCCCAGTACAACGACACTGACACGCCCACCGGACCGCGCAACCTCGCCCTTGCCATCGGCAAGGAACTGACACTGCGAGGCTTCATCGTCGGAAGCTACAACCAGTACGCCGATGAATTCGCCGAACTGATGTCAGGGTGGCTGCGCGACGGTGCGGTCAGCTACGACGAGACCTTCGCGGAGGGCCTGGAAAACGCCCCGCAGGCGTTCATTGACCTGATGAAGGGCGCCAACAAGGGCAAGATGATCGTGACCCTGCAGAGCTGATCTGCCGGTCCGGCCGGACCCCGGTTACAGCAGGGAAGGAGCGGAACCTTCGGGTTTCCGCTCCTTCCCTGCTTTTTGCTGTCTGCCTGGGCCCGGCAACCCGTGGTCCGGACGGCTGCCCGATTCGGATTAATCTTGAAAACGGGGAATTCAGCTATGGAAAGGAGCCCTATGACCGACGTTAGACCCGCCCGCGGCCGGAAGCCCGGACCGGCAACCATCGTTGCCGGTGCCATCCTGGGCCTCCTGGTCATAGCTGCAATGTTCTCCAGCGTTGCTGCCGGACTGGTGCTGCTGGCGTTCTGCGGCCTGCTTACCGGCCTGTATGTCCTCGTCACCGGCCGGCGCTCCTGGGCCCGGATCCCCGGCGGACGACGCGGGGGAGCCATCACGGTGGCCGCATCCGTCGTCACGCTGATCGTGGCCGCAACACTTGCGCCCGCCGCCGAGCTGGATGAGACGACGCCGATTGCTGAACCGGAACCTGTGTCATCGCCGTCGGCTACCGCCACCCCCGCCCCGGCCCAAACCCCTGAACCGACTGCTGAATCAGAACCGACTCCGGAGGCCACGTCTGAATCGAAGCCGGCTCCTGAGGCCACGGCCGAACCCGAACCGGCGGCCCCTGCACCTGCAGCGGCCGGCACCGCACTGGCCCAGCTGGACACCATCCCGATCAAGGGCCGGGCGCCGAAGACCGGCTATGACCGGGACCTGTTTGGGTCCGCATGGAAGGACGTTGACCGCAACGGCTGCGACCAGCGCAACGATATTCTCCGCCGCGACCTGGAATCGGTCAGCTTCAAGCCGGGGACGAACAATTGTGTTGCTGCCTCCGGCACCCTGCTGGACCCGTTCACGGGCACAGTGATCAGCTTTGTGCGCGGGGAGGGTACTTCCGCCGCCGTCCAGATCGACCATGTGGTGGCCCTCTCCGATGCCTGGCAGAAGGGCGCCCAGCAGATGACCCAAGACCGGCGTGAGGCATTCGCCAACGATCCGCTGAACCTTCTCGCCGTGGACGGCCCAACGAACAGTGCCAAGGGGGACGGTGACGCTGCCACGTGGCTGCCGCCGAATAAGGGATTCCGCTGCGAGTACGTGGCCCTGCAGACTGCTGTGAAAGCCAAATACGGACTATGGATGACGCAGGCAGAGTCAGATGCGATCCGGAGTGTCCTCACGTCCACGTGCCCTGACCAGCCGGTGCCTGCCGACGGCGGGGTCATCGTCGCCCCGGAACCTGCCCCGGCGGCGGAACAACTGCCCGTTGAAGCCCCCGCACCTGTCCCGGACCAAGCAGCTCCGGCAGCCCCCGCGGCACCGGGAGATGTCTACTACAAGAACTGCGACGCCGTGAAGGCTGCCGGCGCGGCACCCATCCGGGCCGGTGACCCGGGGTGGCAGCCTAAGTTCGACCGTGACGGCGACGGGATAGGCTGCGAGAACTAAACGGCGGTCAGCCGGCTGGGCGGCGTGCCCTGTGCTGCCGGACAGCCTCCTGTGCTGCTTCCACCAGCTGCACGGCAGAGGCGTCCCAGGAGTACTGCGCCGCACGCCGCAGCCCGGCCTCGGAGACCTTCCGCCAGCGCTCCGGATCAGCCAGCGCGAGGACTGCATCGGCAAATGCCCCCTGGCTGTCCGGATCCACCAGCAGGGCCGCGCCGCCGGAGACCTCCCGGAAAATCGGAATATCGCTGGCCACCACCGGAGTTCCCGCTGCCATCGCCTCGATCATCGGCAACCCGTAGCCCTCGGCCCGGGACAGAGTCACAAGAGCCGTGGCGGTGCGCAGCAGCTGTTCATATTCGCCGTCGGTGACCCCGTTGGAGAAAACGACGCTGGTGCCGGCGGGCACCAGCGCCTCAAGTTCCCGGCGCCGTTCCGGGGTGATCCGGCTCAGCAGGTGCAGCGTGTAACCGGGCAGGTGCTTCATGCCGCGGATCACGGTTTCCACATTCTTGTACGGCATGAAGGACCCCATGTAGAGCAGGGTCTTGTCCGGGGCCTGCGCAGGATCCCTGGCCACGGCACCCGGCTGGGGCGCGTTGCCGACGAGACGGACCGGACGCCGGGTGAGCCGGTGCTGCTGCATCAGTGCGCGCGTGGTGTCGCTGATGGTGGCGACGACGTCGGCCCGGTTCAGCAGCAGACGCTGGGGCCAGTACGCGAGGTGGTACAGCCGCCACAAACCCCGCACAGGCAGCGGCAGGAAACCGGGCGGCGTCGGATTGGAATAGTAGATCAGATCATGCAGGGTCAGGATCAGCGGATACTTTCGTCCCCAGCTGCCCATCGTCTGCATGGGGGAAACGACGACGTCGGGCCGGAACCGGTTGACGCGCAGGGCCACCAGGAGCTCGGCGGGGGACAGCGGACTGTTGATCTTCGCCCACGGGAGGTCCGGCAGCAGGGCCAGCTGGCGTTCATCAGAAATCAGCATCAGCACGGAGGCCTGCCGGGACACGGCCTCGATCAGGGACGCGCCGTACCGGCTGATCCCGTCATGCTGGCCGATGCGGGTGAAGCGGGCATCCACCGCTATGCGCAGGGTCATGCGTGCCTCCGGCGCAGGAAGTCGGAAATCAGTCCTGCTGCTTCGCCCGGCGCTTCATAGTGCACCAAATGGCCAACCCCGGGAAGGACCTGCAGTTCGGCGTCGGGAATGAGTGCTGCCAGCCGCTGCTGTCCGGCGACGGAGCCCAGGTCATCCCGCTCCGCGGCAATCAGGAGCACAGGCATGGCCAGCTGCGCGGCGCTGTCCCTCACGGTGGTGGAAATCGATGCCCGGAAGGCGTCCAGCACCACATCACGGTTGGCGAAGGCACTGAAATAGGCGGCGTGCTGGCCATGGATCCAGTGCCGCAGCCCGCGGTCCCGGGTCTTGGCCATGAAGATGCTCATGCCCCGGACAATCACCGGGTGCTGCAGCAGGGCCATGCCCAGCGGCTCGGGCAGCCGGGCCGCCGCCAGGTAGTAGAGTTCGGCGGCCTTGCTGGTGATGGCCTTGGGGCCTTCCAAAGCAGGTTCGCAGATGGGATTGACCAGGATGAGTTCACTGAGCAGCTCCGGATGTTCGGCAGCCACCCGGGACGCAATGATGGAACCGAAGGAATGGCCCAGCACAACGGTGTCCGGGCCCAGGCCAAGCGTGCGGGAGGTCAGTGCGGCAGCGGCAAAGCCCGCGTACGCCCCGACGTCGTGCTTTCCCGGAAGCGGTTGGCCGGAGCCGAAACCGGGCAGGTCGGGGACCAGGACGCGGTGCCGGGGCAGCGCCTCCACAATCCGGAGCAGGCCGTGATGGTCGCCGCGGAAGCCGTGCACCATGAAGATCGGGGGGCCGGCGGGTTCACCCGGAACGGCCGGAAAGTCCCAGCAGCGCTGGAGCGTGCCGTCCACGGCAATCGTGCGGACATCCGCTTCGCGGGTCAGCGTGATGTCCGCCGTCCGTCTGTCCCGGGCCGCCGTGAGCATTAGTTCACCTGGTCCGGATGGGATCCGGAGCGCTGGTTCCGGTCCAGCCCGGCAATGGCGCTGCTTTGCTCCGGTGTCAGTTCGAACGAGAAAACATCCAGGTTCTCCTTGATGCGCTCTGCGGAGCTGGCCTTGGGAATGGCGATGCTGCCCTGTTCCACGTGCCAGCGGAGGATAACGCGGGCAGGGGAGACGCCCAGATCGGCGGCGATGGAGGTGATGACCGGGTCGGAGAGGACAGCACCGCGTCCCAGCGGGCTCCACGCGACCGTGCGGATGCCGTGCTCTCGGTGCAGATTGGTCAGCTCATGCTGCTGCAGCCACGGATGAAGCTCCACCTGGTTGACGGCAGGGACCACATCGGTGGCGTCCATCAGCTGCCGCAGGTGGTTGGGCTGGAAGTTTGACACTCCGATGGCACGCACCCGGCCGGACCGGTACAGCTCCTCCATGGCGCGGTACGTGTCCACGAACAATCCCCGCTCGGGGCAGGGCCAGTGGATAAGGTAGAGATCAAGGACGTCCAGGTCCAAACGGGACATGGAGGCATCGAAGGCCCGCAGTGTGGAGTCGTACCCCTGGTCGGTGTTCCAGACCTTTGTGGTGACAAATATCTCATCGCGGACAACGTTGCTGCCGGCGGTAAAGTCCCGCAGGGCCTTCCCGACGCCCTCCTCGTTCCCGTACAGGGCCGCGGTATCAACGTGGCGGTACCCGGCGCGGAGGGCTAGGGTGACCACATCCGCTGTGTCCGGGGCGGGTACCTTGTAGGTGCCGAAGCCGATCTGATCCATGCGGACGCCGTTGTTGAGGGTAAGTTTGGGTGCCGGTTCCATGCAAAAGACTCTACCGAGGATGACGGGCGGCGGGTGAATTAAGCCCGGTACCAAGACTCGGCGGAGACCCGGCATGGCACCTCTTCCAGCAGCCCCTTCCGTCAAATGCGGTTCAAAAGGGATTGATTGCGTAGGGTAGTACGGAAATAATTCGCAAAAACGAGGCAGCACCGCTGCCGGCCGTGGGTCCAACCGGGGAGGGAACCATGGCAAAGTTGAGACAGACCAGCGGGTAATCGGCTGGTTCACTAACCAAGAGATGGAGAAGTCAATGGTGACTCTCGGTGAGGTATTCCTCAGTGAGTTTGCTGGAACAGCAGTCCTGATACTGCTCGGTTGCGGAGTGGTTGCAAACGTGGCCCTGCGCAAGACGAAGGGCAATGGCGGAGGGACCCTCATGGTCAACTTCGGCTGGGGCCTTGGCGTGTTTGCCGGTGTGTTTGTTGCCGTTCAGTCCGGCGCGCACCTGAACCCGGCGGTGACCTTTGGCCTGCTGTTCAACGGTTCGGATCTGGCCCCCGGCGTGGAAACCAGTTTTGCCTCCGTCATGGTTTACCTGGTGGCACAGCTCCTGGGTGCAATGCTGGGTGCTGTCCTGGCATGGCTGGCATACAAGAAGCAGTTCGACGACGAGCCCGACGCAGAGAACATCCTGGGCGTCTTCTCCACCGGTCCGACCATTCGGTCCTACGGCTGGAACGTTGTCACTGAAGTCATCGGCACCTTCGTTCTGGTATTCATCATCCTCGCCTTCGGCGGTACCCCGAATGAGCTGGGCCCGCTGGCTGTTGGCCTCCTGGTGGTTGCCATCGGCGCCTCCCTCGGCGGCCCCACCGGTTACGCCATCAACCCTGCCCGTGACCTGGGCCCCCGCATCGTCCACGCCCTGCTGCCCATTCCCAACAAGGGCAAGAGCGACTGGGCCTACTCCTGGGTGCCGGTTGTCGGCCCGATCATCGGCGGTTCGCTGGCCGGAATCGTCTTCAACGGCATTCCGATGCCCGTCGTCTAGAACGTTGACCGGGCGGATTTCTTCCGCCACCAAACTTCCCTCAGTAAAAAGGAGCGAATCATGACTGATCCCTCATACATCATTGCCATTGACCAGGGCACCACGAGCAGCCGCGCGATTGTCTTCGACCATGACGGCAACATCGTTTCCACGGGCCAGAAAGAGCACGAGCAGATCTTCCCCCGTGCCGGCTGGGTGGAGCACGATCCCGAGGAAATCTGGACCAACGTCCGCGAGGTTGTCGGAACCGCGCTGTCCAAGGCAAACCTGACGCGGCACGATATTGCCGCCGTCGGCATCACCAACCAGCGTGAAACCGCTGTGGTCTGGGACAAGACCACGGGCAAGCCGGTCTACAACGCGATCGTCTGGCAGGACACCCGCACGCAGTCCACCGTCAACGAGCTCGCCAAGGACGGCGGCCTGGACCGGTACAAGCAGCAGGTTGGCCTGCCGCTGGCCACCTACTTCTCCGGTACCAAGATCAAGTGGATCCTGGACAACGTGGAAGGTGCGCGCGAACGCGCCGAAGCGGGTGACCTGATCTTCGGCAACACCGACTCCTGGATCGTTTGGAACCTCACCGGCGGCACCGACGGCGGCGTCCACATCACCGACGTCACCAACGCCTCGCGCACGCTGTTCATGGACCTTGAGACCCTGACGTGGAACGAAGACATCCTCAAGGACTTCGGTGTTCCGCTGTCGATGATGCCGGAGATCAAGTCATCCTCCGAGGTCTACGGCACGGTGCACACCTCGCAGCTGCTGCGCGAAACACCCGTTGCCGGCATCCTGGGCGACCAGCAGGCCGCCACCTTCGGCCAGGCCGCTTTCGGCCAAGGCGCTGCGAAGAACACCTACGGCACCGGCTGCTTCCTGATCTTCAACACCGGTGAAGAGATCATCCAGTCCGAGAACGGCCTGATCACCACCGTGGCGTACCAGCTGGGAGATTCCAAGCCGGTTTACGCGCTGGAAGGTTCCATCGCCGTCACCGGTTCGCTGGTTCAGTGGCTGCGCGACAACCTGGGCATGATCCAGAGCGCACCGGAGATTGAGCGCCTGGCCAACGAGGTCACCGATAACGGCGGCGTCTACATTGTTCCGGCCTTCTCCGGACTCTTCGCTCCGCACTGGCGTTCCGACGCCCGCGGCGCGATTGTTGGCCTGACCCGGTTCGTGAACAAGAACCACATCGCCCGTGCAGCCCTGGAAGCCACGGCTTTCCAGACGCGCGAGGTGCTCGACGCCGTCAACGCCGACTCCGGCGTTCCGCTCACCGAACTGCGCGTGGACGGCGGCATGGTTGCCAACGAGGCACTCATGCAGTTCCAGGCAGACATCCTCGGCGTCGACGTCGTCCGCCCCAAGATCGTGGAAACCACGGCCCTGGGTGCCGCGTACGCCGCCGGCCTTGCCGTTGGCTACTGGAATGACAAGGAAGAGCTGGAGACCAAGTGGGCTGAAGACAAGCGCTGGACTCCGCAGATGGAAGACAGCGAGCGGGACCGGCAGATGCGCCTGTGGTCCAAGGCTGTCACCCGGACCTTCGACTGGGTTGACGAGGACGTGCTGTAACCACACCGCGCCTGTTTCAGCGGTAGGACAAGGGCCCCGGCGGAATTTCCGCCGGGGCCCTTGCCGTCCCCGCGACGAAGCCTGGCGGAGCCCCGCCGGGGCCGGTGTTTGACCCTTGCTGCCCCTTGTCGGTAGCGTTCTGGCAGCATCAATGGTGATGCAGGTCACGAAAGCGGGAATGAGTGTTGGAACCACCTACGGCAGGACGCGGGGAATTGCCGGTCGCAGTCATCGGAGCAGGGCCCAGCGGACTGGCGGCCATGCGGGCCTTGTCCCGGCAGGGGCTGGAGTTTGTCGGCTTTGAACAGCACACCGATGTGGGCGGGCTCTGGAACATCGAGAATCCAGCCAGCACCGTGTATGAATCCGCCCATCTCATATCTTCAAGAACCACCACCGAGTTCGCTGAATATCCCATGCCTGCGGGCACTCCGGACTATCCGGGGCACCGGCACCTGCAGTCGTACTTCCGCGGGTACGCAGACCATTTCGGGCTTCGCGGTTCCATCCGGTTCGGGACTCAGGTCACCGCCGCCACGCAGGACGACGGCGGCTGGCAGTTGTCGTGGCGCAGTGCCGAGGGTGCGGGCAGCGGGAAGTTCAGTGCCTTGATCGTGGCCACCGGCACGCTGCACACCCCGTTCGTGCCCGGGTTTCCGGGCACCTTTTCGGGTGAAATCCTGCACTCGGCGCACTACAAGAACCCCTCCGACCTGGCCGGCAGGCGCGTCCTGGTCGTGGGTGCGGGCAACAGCGGCTGCGACATCGCCGTGGACGCCGTGCACCATGCTGCGTCCGTGGACATCAGTGTGCGGCGCGGCTACTACTTCATCCCGAAGTACATTTTCGGCCGGCCCACCGACACGCTGAACCAGGGCCGCCCGCTGCCCCGTCCGCTGAAGCAGTTCATCGACAAGCGGCTGCTTCGGATGTTCACGGGCGACCCCCGCCGCTTTGGCTTCCCCGAACCGGGCTACCGGATCTACGAATCCCACCCTGTGGTCAACTCCCTGATCCTGCACCATCTGGGTCACGGCGATCTCGAGGTGATGCCGGACATTTCCCGGCTCGACGGGCATACGGTGCACTTTCGCGACGGCAGCGCGCGCGAGTATGACCTGATTCTGCTCTCCACCGGCTACGTCCTTTCCTATCCCTTCCTGAACCGGGCCGAGCTGGGCTGGAACGGCCCGTCGCCGTCGCTGTACCTGAACATGTTCAGCCGGCAGGCGGAAAACCTGATCGTCGTGGGCATGGTGGAAGCCTCCGGCCTGGGCTGGGAAGGCCGCTACAAGCAGGCAGAACTCGCAGCTGCCTATCTGGCCGCGCAGGTTAATGCACCGCAGCGCGCAGCCGGGTTCCGGCAGGCCATCGCCGGACCGTCCCCTGACATGACCGGCGGCTACAAGTACCTCGGCTTGGACCGGATGAGTTACTACGTCAACAAGGACGCGTACCGGGCGCAGATCGCCGCCCATCTCGCGTTGCTGCACCCAACGGTCCAGCCAGCGGTCCAGAGAGGCCAGCCAGGCCAGCCGACGGTCCAGCCAGTGGTTCAGTCTGCGGCCGCGACGCGGGGCGGGGCCGGCACCCATGCCCATTGACGACGTCGTACTGAACTTCACGCCCGCCTCGCTGATCGTCCTGAACGCGGTCCTGGCCCTGATCATCCTCGGAATCGCCCTGGAGGTCCGCCCGTCAGACTTCCGGACCGTTGCCCGCCATCCCAAGGCGGTGGTGCTGGGCATCGGCGCGCAGTACCTGGTGCTGCCCGCCGTCACCGTAGGGCTGGCCCTGCTGCTGAATGTGCCGGCCTCGATCGCGCTGGGCATGATCCTGGTGGCGTGCTGCCCGCCGGGCGGAATTTCCAACGTGCTGACCCACCGGGCCGGAGGCAACGTCGCCCTGTCGGCGTCGATGACCGCGGTATCCAACCTGGTGGCCATCGTGGTCATGCCGCTGAATGTGGCGCTTTGGGCGTCGCTGAACCCGGCCACCGATGCCCTGATGCGCGACTTTTCCCTGAACCGTGCCGAGATGCTGGTCCAGGTGCTGCTGATCATCGGGCTTCCCTTCGCCATCGGCATGCCGCTGGCCCGGCGCTTTCCCGCGCTGACCGCCAAGGCGCTGCCCTGGGTGCAGCGGGTGGGACTTGTGGCCCTGCTGGTGTTCATCATTTCCGGCACGGCCAGCAACCTTGGACCGCTGCGCGAGCACCTGGGCACCATCTTCCTGGTGGTCCTGCTCCATGACGCCGTGGCGCTGGCCGTCGGATACTGGACCGCAGCAGCAGCCCGGCTGGGGGAACCGGACCGCAGGGCCTTCGCCTTCGAGGTGGGCGCCCGCAACACCGGGCTGGGGCTGGGCCTGACGCTCACCTTCTTCGCCGGACTGGGCGGCATGGCCATGATCGCCGCCTGGTGGGGGATCTGGGACATCCTGGCCGGCCTGCTGCTGGCCACCTGGTGGCGGCGGCGGGATGCCCGGAAAGCAGCCCGGGCCCCAGCCATGCCCGGAACGCCCGAAGCAACCGAAACCCCAGGACCTGCTGCCCGAAAGGAAGCCCCATGACCCGGGTCTGCATCACCGGAGGCAACGGCTTCCTCGGCAGCGCGGTTGTTGCCCGGCTCCTGGAACACCCGCAGATTTCCCATGTCCTGTCCCTGGACATCCGCGAACCTGCCCCGGAGCGCCGCCTGGACGGGGTCAGCTACGCGCTGGCCGATGTCTGTTCCCCCGACGTGGGCCGGCTGCTGGCGGAGCACCGGATCGATACCGTGGTGCATCTGGCAGCAATCGTGAATCCGGGCAAGGACACCACGCGCGAACAGGAGTTCGCCGTAGACGTGACCGGTTCCCGAAACGTGCTGGCCGCCTGCATCGACGCAGCGGTAAAGCATGTGGTCATCTCCTCTTCCGGCGCGGCCTACGGCTACCACCCCGACAACCCGGCCTGGCTGCGGGAAAACGATGCCCTGCGCGGCAACAACGAGTTTGCCTACAGCCACCACAAGCGCCTGGTCGAGGAGGAACTGGCCCGCTTCCGGCAGGAGCATCCGGAGCTGAAACAGACCATCTTCCGCATCGGCACCATCCTGGGCGAGCGGGTCCGCAACCAGATCACCGCCCTGTTCGACGCACCGCGGCTGCTGCGGGTCGCAGGCAGCGAGTCCCCGTTTGTCTTTGCCTGGGACACCGACGTCGCCGACGCCATGGTCCGCGCCGTGGTCACCGGGCGCAGCGGCATCTTCAATGTGGCAGGCGACGGCGCCCTGACGGTCCGCGAGATCGCCGGACTGCTGGGCCGCCGGACCCTCACGGTCCCCGGCCCGGTACTGGCCGCCGCCCTGTGGCTGGGGCACCGGCTGAAGGTGACCGTGCACGGGCCGGAACAACTGCGGTTCCTGCGCTACCGCCCCGTGCTGGACAACACGGCCTTGAAGGAAGACTTCGGCTTTACCCCCACCTATACGAGCCGCGGGGCGTTCCTGGCCTTCCGCGCCGCCCGGGATGCCGCCGAACAGTCCGGGCCGGCCCCAACAGCACCGGCCCGGACTGCACTGAATTGATACTGCAATTAATTGATGCTCAGAAGTAACTG
This sequence comes from Arthrobacter sp. APC 3897, assembly GCF_030407495.1. Taxonomy (GTDB): domain Bacteria; phylum Actinomycetota; class Actinomycetes; order Actinomycetales; family Micrococcaceae; genus Arthrobacter_B. The sequence continues at coordinate 40,781 of NZ_JASDDG010000015.1, forward strand.
ACACCGTTGGTTTTGAACGGCAGACCCAAACCGCCGGCCACTTCCGCAATGAGCTCGGGGCAAAAGAAGTACCAGTTCAGGGCAGCGATCAGCGGCTCCCCCTCGACGCACCGGATCCGCAGGACGTCGGCCACCACTTCGGGGGAATCCGGGGCGTTCTTGGGCCGCTCCCACAGGAGGATGACTTCCTCACCGTCGAACCAATGGATACTCGGCCGGTAGAGCTCGGCGGCGTCCGGACCGAAGGTGTGGCTCATCGACCCCGTGCGGATCTGCTCGTGTCCGGTTTCGCTGACGTTGCCGACGACGTCAGTCCGCCCGGTGGAGAGGAACAGGCGCACCATCGTTTCGATGTCGTAGGCGGCAAACGCATCGGCCAGCTGCCGCAGCACCGCCGCGTGGGGAGTGGGCCGGGAGGCCACCGCGGTGTCCAACCGTGCGGGCGCGGGCCTGCCCTCTGCCTGCGCCGCCTGCAACGCAGCCCGGCCACGGTGCAGGGCGCTCTTCACAGCCCCGGTGGTGGTGTCGAGGATGCCGGCAATCTCAGCCAGCGGATAGGAGAAAACGTCCTTGAGGACCACGCAGGCCCGCTCCTGCGGCGGCAGCGCAAGCAGCAACTGCCGCAGGGCCTCCTCCACAGCCACATTGACCAGGGGGTCCACTGCAGTGTCGTCGGGAAGGTTCATGCCTACGTCCGTCCCGTCAGCAGGGGTAATCCTGCCACTGCGGCGGAGCGAGTCCAACCAGATGTTCGTGGCGATCCGGATCAGCCACGCCTGCGTGTTGACGATGGGTTCGTGCCGCTGGGATGCGTCAGCCAGGGCCTTCGCGAGGGTTTCCTGCAACAGGTCCTCGGCGTCCCACACGTTGGAAGTGAGGCTGCGGCAATAGCGGTAGACCGAAGCCCGGACCGGTTCCAGCGCCACGAGGAAGTCCCGCCGTGCCTGCCGCAGTTCGCCGCGAAGGCGGCCGTCCAGTACCGGTGAATCCAACTCAAGTGTCATCTCTGCCCCTTTTCCAGGACCCTGGGCCCAGCGTGCTCACGGTCGTCTCATTCAAAAGCATGGCACTGTGCCATGTTCCTATCCGGTAGACGCACGGACGCCCCAAAAAGATACGCAAGGCGAAGGAATCAGTACTGATGCGGCAGAATCGTCACATGTTGCTGCCTGAACCGCTGGTGCTGGACACTCCCCGGCTGACCCTGCGCCCTTACACCTCGGGGGATCTGGCAGCAGTGCACGGTTTTGCGTCGGACCGCCGGCTGACCGAATACGTTGAATGGGGTCCCAACACCTTTCAGGACAGCCGGGACTTTCTAGCCGCGTGCCGGGCCGAGGAGCAGCAGGACCCGCGGCGGGCCTACACCTTCGCGCTGACCGTGCCCGACGGCGGTGCAGGGGTCCGGAGCGGCCCGTTCGGTTCCGTGGGGCTGACGGTGGACGGCGCCGGAGCCGGCGAAGTTGGTTATGTCCTGGCTGCAGAGCGCTGGGGCCAAGGTTATGCGACCGAGGCCGCGGCCGCCGTCGTCGGCTTTGGCTTCACCGTGCTGGACCTGGACCGGATCACCGCTACCTGCAGGCCGGGCAACACCGCGTCGTCCCGTGTTCTCGAAGAGACCGGAATGGTGCTGGAAGCCCGGCTGCCCGCCCACAAACTCATCCGGGGCCGGCGGGAAGATTCGCTGCTGTATGCGATCTCCCCGTCATAAGGCTGTGGCGCGGCGACCGCCGAGAGGCGGCTGTTGTAAAGTGGAAAGATGAACGCTTTCCTCCTCCTTAGGTAGCCGCGCACCGTCCGTGCGCGGCCCAGCCCCTTGCCTGCCGAGGGGCTTTTGTGTGTCTGGGGGAAAGTGTGACGAAACTTGAGTTTAAGCGGCGGAACCGGCGCTGACCGGCTACCGCGGATCAACAGGATTTCTTTGAGGACAGAGGCGACAACAGTGAGTACGCAGTCACAGACGGATGAGTCTGAAGAGGCCGTATACAGTTTTGCGGACATTGAGCAGAAGTGGCCGGCAGTCTGGGACGAGCTCGGTGTCTTCCAGCCCGCCGACGACGGTTCCAAGGAACGCCGCTACGTCCTGGACATGTTCCCGTATCCCTCCGGCGACCTGCACATGGGCCACGCCGAAGCATTTGCCATGGGCGACGTCGTCGCGCGGTACTGGCGCCAGCGCGGCTATGACGTGCTGCACCCGATCGGCTGGGACTCCTTTGGCCTGCCCGCTGAGAACGCCGCAATCAAGAACAACGCGCACCCCAGCGACTGGACCTACCGCAACATCGACACGCAGGCTGCCTCGTTCAAGCGCTACGCCATCAGCGTGGACTGGTCGCGCCGGATTCAGACCTCTGACCCCGAGTACTACCGCTGGACCCAGTGGCTGTTCAAGCGTTTTTACGAGCGGGGCCTGGCCTACCGTAAGAACTCCCCGGTCAACTGGTGCCCCAAGGACCAGACCGTGCTGGCCAACGAACAGGTGGTCAACGGTGCCTGCGAACGCTGCGGCACCCAGGTCACCAAGAAGTCGCTGAACCAGTGGTACTTCAAGATCACCGAGTACGCCGACCGCCTGCTTGATGACATGGAGCAGCTCAAGGGCCACTGGCCCGAGCGCGTGCTGGCCATGCAGAAGAACTGGATCGGCCGCTCCGAAGGCGCCCACGTCCGGTTTAATATCGAAGCCGACGGCGGCAAGCCGGCCGAGCAGGTCACCGTCTTCACCACCCGCCCGGACACCCTGGCCGGAGCCACGTTCTTCGTCGTCGCCGCCGATGCTCCGCTGGCCGTAGAGCTGACCACGGACGAGCACATGGACGCCCTGCTGGCTTACCGCGAGCAGGTCAAGGCCCTCTCGGACATCGAGCGCCAGTCCACCGAACGCACCAAGACAGGCATCTTCACCGGCCGCTACGCGGTCAACCCGCTGAACGGCGAAAAGCTGCCCGTCTGGGCCGCCGACTATGTACTGGCCGACTACGGCACCGGCGCCATCATGGCCGTGCCTGCGCATGACCAGCGTGACCTGGACTTCGCCAAGACGTTTGACCTGCCCGTCAAGGCCGTGCTGGACACCGGCGAAGAGGATCCGGCAGAGACCGGCATTGCCACCACCGGCGAGGGCACCCTCATCAACTCCGGCAAATTGGACGGGCTGCCCAAGTCCGAAGCCATCCCGGCCGCCATCGAAATGCTGCAGGAACAGGGCACCGGCGAGAAGTTCGTGAACTTCCGCCTGCGTGACTGGCTGCTGTCCCGCCAGCGGTTCTGGGGCACGCCCATCCCGATCATCCACTGCGAAAAGTGCGGCGAGGTTCCGGTTCCCGATGACCAGCTGCCCGTCACGCTGCCCACCGGGCTGAAGGGTGAGGCTCTGGCGCCGAAGGGCACCTCCCCGCTGGCGTCCGCCGAGGACTGGGTCAACGTTTCCTGCCCGACGTGCGATGGTCCCGCCAAGCGTGACACGGACACCATGGATACGTTTGTGGACTCGTCCTGGTACTTCATGCGCTTTGTCTCCCCCCACTACACGGACGGACCGTTCGACCCCGAAGCGGCGAAGAACTGGATGCCGGTGGGCCAGTACGTGGGCGGCGTTGAGCATGCCATCCTGCACCTGCTCTACGCGCGCTTCTTCACCAAGGTGGTCCATGACATGGGCCTGCTGGAAGCCAGCGAGCCGTTCAGCTCGCTGCTGAACCAGGGCCAGGTCCTCAACGGCGGCAAGGCCATGTCCAAGTCGCTGGGCAACGGTGTGGACCTGGGGCAGCAGCTGGACAAGTACGGCGTGGACGCCGTACGCCTGACCATGATCTTCGCTTCCCCGCCGGAGGACGACGTCGACTGGGCGGACGTTTCGCCGTCGGGCTCCGCGAAGTTCCTGGCCCGCGCCTGGCGCCTGGGCCAGGGTGTCACCAGCGAACCCGGCGTCGACTTCGCGCAGGGCGACAAGAAGCTGCGCGCGCTGACGCACCGCACAGTTGCCGACGCCACCGAGCTGCTGGAGAACAACAAGTTCAACGTGGTGGTGGCCCGGACCATGGAACTGGTCAACGCCACCCGCAAGGCGATCGACTCCGGCGTGGGCGGAGCGGACCCCGCGGTCCGCGAAGCCGCCGAGACCGTGGCGATCATCCTGAGCCTGTTCGCCCCGTACACCGCAGAGGACCTGTGGGCCCTGCTGGGCCGTCCGGCCTCCGTGGTCAACGCCGGCTGGCCCGCCGTGGATGAAACCCTGCTGGTCCAGGACACGGTCACCGCCGTCGTCCAGGTGCAGGGCAAGGTGCGCGACCGCCTTGAGGTGGCCGCGGACATCAGCGAAGACGAGCTGCGCGAACTGGCTCTGGCCTCGGACGCCGTGCAGAAGACACTGGACGGCCGCGGTATCCGCACCGTGATTGTCCGCGCTCCGAAGCTCGTGAACATCGTTCCGGCGTAGGCTGGCGCTCATCACCATCACCGGGCGCGCTGATTCGGAGGGCTTATGAATGCGGACTGGCTGGACAAGCTGTCCGCGCGCGCAAAACGGCGGCGGCTCCGGGAAACCGGTGCCGCCCCCGCAGCCCGGGTTGGCGTTGTCACTGATTCCGCCGCTGCACTGCCGGGGAACTGGGCGCAGTCGGCCGAGGTCACCGGCCTGGTGCGGGTGGTATCCATGCCGGTGATGATCGGCGACCAGATTTACAGCGAGGGCACCGACCGCATGATCGGCGCCCTCGCGCTGGCTTTGGCGCAGGGTTCCGACGTGCGCACCTCCCGCCCGGCCCCGGGCCAGTTCGAGGCTGCTTACGCGGAGCTGGCAGCGGCCGGCTGCTCTGCGATTGTCTCGCTCCACCTCTCCGGTGAACTGTCCGGGACCGTGGATTCCGCCCGGATGGCGGCCCGTTCAGCCGCCGTTCCGGTGACCGTCATCGACACGGCCACTGTGGCGATGGGTGTGGGATTCGCTGTGGCCGCTGCTGCGGAAAGGGCGCGCGACGGCGGATCAGCGGCGGCCGTAGCCGATGCGGCACGTGCTGCTGCCTCCTCTGCCAGCATTCTTTTCTACGTTCCCAGCCTGGAGCAACTGCGCCGAGGCGGCAGGATCAGCGCCGCCGCCGGCTGGTTTGGCACCCTGTTTGCGGTCAAGCCCATCCTGGTGGTTCGTGAGGGCAGGGTGGTGCCGCTGGAGCGGGTGCGGTCCGCGCCCCGCGCGCTGGCCCGGCTTACCGAACTGGTCCGGCAGAACATCACCGCGCGTACCGGCCGGGTGCGGGTGGCAGTACATCACTTCGGCAATGAAGTGGAGGCCGAGCGGCTGGCCGGAACCATCGCGGAGGCCGCGCCCGACGTCGAACTGATGATCTGCCCGCTGCCCGCCGTCCTGGCCGCCCATGCCGGACTGGGCGTGCTGGCCGTGGCGGTCTCCGGTGATTCCGGGGCCGCACCCCAGGTGCAGGTTCCCGGGCCGGACGCCGGACCCGGGGGCAGTGCCGGCGGGACCTAGGCCCGGGCCTGGACCGGATTGGCGAACGGCAGTCTGCCGTAAACCTGAACGAACTCGCCGTGATACGCCGCCAGTGCCGGATTCAGCTGTTCCGCCGGCAGTTCCTTCCACGCCAGGAGAAGGTCTTCCGAGTCCGCGAGCTGCCAGATCAGCCGTCCGTCCCAGTGTCCCGGCGGCAATCCGTTGCCGAAGTCCACAAATTCTGAGATCTGGCGCCGAAGCCCGCGGTTGCCCTTGCTGCCGGGGCTGGCCTTGCCGATAAAGAGGATGTCCGCTTCCGGCACCCATTCAGCGGCGAGCTCTTCTTGAGGCAGGGATGGGTTTTTCTTCTTGAAGACGCCGGCCGTGCTGGTGCGTAGGAACCGCGGTTCAAAGCCGTGCGGCCTCAGAACGGCGAAGAGTCCCTGCCGCTGCGGGATCCGATTGATGTCCAGGGTGTTCAGGGACCGGAATCCGGCGAACCCGTCCGTCTTGAGGGATTTCTTGTTCACCGGGTATGGGCTCCTGGATAGGGGTAGCGAAGTGTGGCGCGCCTGCCCTGAGACCGGGTCATGCGCAGCGTTAATTCTACCGGGCTGTTTTCCGGTCCCCTTCTCCTCCTGCACAGGGCCCCGCCTGAGCCGGAACAGCGGACGTTCCACACACGGGCAGGAACTCTGCCGCAACCCGTGCCGGGGACGCTTAGTTTGGGTCCATGGCAGAACACCGCTGGGACACGGCACCCGCAACCGCAGAACAAACGCCCCGGCGCCGCTGGCTAATGTCCTTTCGCGGTGCTGTCCTTGCCGTTTGTCTGTTGATTGGCCTGACGGCTGGCCTCGCAGTGCTTCGAGGAGGCGGCCCGGAGGTGGAAGTTGGCAGTGTCGACCTTGCTGCGGACGGGCCGGAGTTCACCGCCCGCGCGGAGTCCGGCGGTGGGGAAAGGGGTGCGGCAGAGGGCTCCGATCCCGAGCGGGAGCCCTCCGACAACACCTCTGCCGGTGCGGAGAATAACCCCGGTAACGACGGCGGCGCCGGGTCCGCGACCGGCCCAACAGATGAAGCCGATCCTGCCGCGGCCCCCTCCGTCCTGGTCATCCATGTGGCGGGAGCTGTTGTGCGCCCCGGGGTTGTGCGGGTCCCCTCCGGCAGCAGGGCCGGCGACGCGGTGGAGGCCGCCGGAGGAACGGCAGCCGACGCGGATCTTGCCGCGGTGAACCTGGCGGCTCCGCTGCAGGACGGCATGATGGTGGTGGTTCCCCGCATAGGGGAACCAGTTGGAAGCCCGCCGCCGAACGCGGGCCCGGATCCGGGTGAAGGAGCGGGTGCGGGACAAGGTGCCGGAGGAACAGGCAGCACCGGGGGAGCAGACAGTTCAGGAGCCCTGATTAACATCAACTCCGGTTCATTGCAGGAACTCGATTCCCTGCCCCGGGTCGGACCGGTGATTGCACAGCGGATCATTGACTGGCGTGAGGAGCACGGCAGCTTCTCCCGGCCTGAGGATCTGGACGCTGTGCCCGGTATTGGCGAGACCATGCTCGCCGCCCTGCTGCCGCTTATTACCGTCTAGCATCCCAAAGGAACGGATCCGCGGGCAGATTGTTTCCATGTACCGTGGCCATGTTCGGTAAGCGATGTCCGGTAGGCGAGGTCCCACGGACCCGGGGTCAGGCTTCCGGATTGAGCATGGCGGCGGCTGTGGCCCGGTCACGCTCAGCGCCCGTGGTCAGCGCGTACACCGCATACCCGAGCGGCGCAGCCTCCCAGAGGTGCCGGGCCTGGGCGGCCAGACCCGAGTGCACGTGCCCGCCGGCCTGTTCGTACGCGGCGAGGGTGACCTGCAGCATCTCCTCCCCGCCGGCGCCGTACTGGGCGGCCAGGTCTCGGGCAGGGTCGTCAACGCGGGCCGTCGTCCAATCCAGGACCCCGGTGATCACGCCGTGCTCGTCGAACAGGATGTGTGCAGGATAGATCTCTCCATGGGTCATCACGGTCTCCTCCGGCCAGCAGGTATCGTCTTCAAGCCAGTTCTGCCATGCCGTGGACAAAGCCCGGGCGACGGTGAACTCTGCACTGACCCGGGAGATGTCGTCCCGCCATGCCTGACGGACTCGCTCCGGCGATCGAACCTCTACGCCCGCAGCCCCGGCCTCCGCCGCACCCAGAGAGTTTAGACAAGCCAGCAGAGAGCCCAGACGGGCCGCGTAGTCCGGGCTGGCCGGATCCATGTGCCAGACGATTTCCCCGGTCCCGGACAGGGTCAAGCCCGGGGCTCCGGGCAAAGCCGGGTAGGCAATCAGGTCCGGGGCTATGATCTGCCAATCCGGAACCGCTATCCCTTCAGCCGCAAGAAGCGGTGCCACCAGATTGAGGATGCGGACCTCGCCGGCCATTGACTCGGACACGTCCGTACGACGCGGAATCCGCAGTACCCAGCGGCGGCCGGTCGCATCAGAGGCCATGACAACGCGGTAATCCAAGCCCGCCTCGTTTAGGGTCGCACCGCCGGCGGACACCTGCAGGCCGTGGGAGGCGGCCAGCGCAATGGCATCTTCGAGCGTGTTCATTGGACCATCCTGTCACCTGTCCGCCCTGCCGGCACCTGCAGCGATCGGTGCCGCCTCGCACGCAAGCCTCTTCCCGCATCCTCCGACCTTCAAAGGTTATCCACAATATGGTCGATCACCGTTGAGGCTGACCGGGCTGCGCAGTTCGCTGTAGCAAACAGGGCACAGGGCGCTGACGGAAGATTAGGCAGACCATGAAGATTGACCGCACCGAAGAACAAGCCGAAGCAACAGGTGGTGTCTCTGTCCGGGCAGCGCTGGTCTGCTGATGGGCTTCGATTGTTCCACCCACCCGCCGCTCATTACCGTCTAGCCTGATGATGGACGGGAGCGGATCCGCCGGTGAAGCGGCATCAGAGCCTCAGCCTCCTCCGCGGATCGGACGGACTGCCGGACAGGAGCGCGGATGGCACCGGTACACGGCCGCGGCGCTGCGGGGGAATGTTCAACCCGGCAACGGCACCGATACCTCTGAGACCGATACATCCGTGCGTTCCGGGCCGGGACAGGCACTGAATCCGGGGCAGCCTGGCAGTCACCGGCATTCGGCGGCGAACCAGCCCGCGGCGCCTCCGCACGGTAGCCTTGCTGCCCGGGTCAAAGCGGTGGGAGAGCGGGTCCGAGCCCTGGTACCGCAAAGACCCGTCGACGCAGGGATTCATCCGCTGCTGGAGTTTCGGCTGGTGCCGGTTGCAGCGGCATCGTGGGCCGCTGCCGTCCTGGCGGTGCGGGTCTCCGGCGGTGAAGCGGCAATGCTCGGGATCATCTTGGCTTTTTGCTCAATCGTCCTTTTGGTCCCGGCACTGCGGCGGATGAGAAAACAAGGGGACCGGGGTCGGAAGTTCGCCGGGATGTTTGCCCGCGCGGCCGCGGTTCCCCTCGCCGCCGCAGCACTGGTCTGTGTTTGTGCCGGCATCCTGACCGCGGAACGAACGGCCGGACCGGTCGCATCAGCCATCGCCGAAGGCAGGACGGTCACCGGCGAGTTCCGAGCCTCCACGGATGCCCGCGCGGTGGCGGCCGACCGCTTCAGCGGCGGTTCCCGGTACATCACCGAGGCCGTCCTTCAGCAGGCCACGAGCGGCGGTCAGCGGTTCTCCGCTGCCGCCACGGTTTTGGTGATCGGGGGCAGCGGCTACGAGGAGGTGCAGCTTGGCGACCGGTTCACCGCCGCCGGATCACTGCAGGCCACTGAAGCCGGTGAGCGCTCAGTGGCACTGCTGTATGCCAACGGCAGGCCCGAGGTGGAAACAGCCGGCGGCTGGTACGGCGAAACGGCGCGCATCCGCCGCACCTTTTCCGCTGCGGCGGGTGAACACGCCGGTGTCACCGGCGAGGATGCAGCAGGTCTGTTGCCCGGGATGGTTCTGGGGGACCGCAGCACCCTGGACGATGCGGTGGAAACAGCCATGAAGAACACCGGACTCACCCATATCACCGCTGTCTCCGGAGCCAACTGCGGCTACTTATTGGCCTTCGTCTTCCTGCTGGCGCGCGCTGTCAGGCTGCCGCGGGGCTGGGCCGCTGCAGCCGGGGTAGCGGCCCTGTTGGCATTCGTGCTGGTGGTGCGTCCCGACGCCAGTGTCCTGAGAGCTGCGGTCATGGGCAGCCTGGGGACCATCGCCGTCCTGTCCGGACGGGGCAAGCTGCCGGCGGCCCTGTTGTGTCTTTCCATCACGGTCCTGCTGGCCGTGGATCCCTGGCTCAGCGGAAGCTACGCCTTCATCCTCTCTGTGCTGGCCACCTCCGGGCTGATCCTGTTGGGTCCGCGGCTGACGGAGCTGCTGTCCAGAAGGCTGCCCTGGCCGCTGGCAGCAGCGCTGGCCGTGCCGATGGCGGCACAGTTCTTCTGTTCACCGGTCCTGGTGCTCCTGCAGCCGCAGGTGCCGGCGTTCTCCCTGCCCGCCAACGTGGCAGTGGCGCCCGTCGTGCCGCTGGTCACGGTGGTCGGAATGCTGGCGGCTGTCCTCGCGGCCACCGTTCCGGTTGCCGCCGGACCGTTCGTGCTCATTTCCGGTGCGGGTGCGGCCTGGACGGCAGGGGTGGCCCGCTTCTTTGACGGGCTTCCCGGTGCATTGGTGCCGTGGCCCTCCGGTGCGGCGGGCGTAATCCTGATGGTGCTGGCTGCCGGTGCCGGTGTCTGGCTCCTGTGGCGTTTTGGACCGCCGGGGAATGCAGCGCAGCCGCCCCGCGCTGAACCTGCGGGTACTGAACCTGCGGGTACTGGGCCCGCGGGCTCTGCAGCCGTGAGCACCAGGCCTGTGCGGCCACACCGGCACTGGGCCGTTGCTGCAGCCCTGTTGCTGCTGCCGGCCGCCGCGGCTGCCGCCTGGCTCCAGTTGCGTCCTGGTCCGGCGCCCTCTGGATGGATGGCCGCTGTCTGTGACGTCGGCCAGGGAGACGGGCTGGTGGTGCGGACGGCGGCACACCGTGCCGTGGTGATTGACGCCGGTCCTGACCCGGACGTCATGGACAACTGCCTCAAGCGGCTGGAGGTGGACACCGTAGACCTGTTCATCCTCTCCCATGCCCACCTGGACCATTACGGAGGAGCTGAAGGTGTGCTGCGGGGCAGGGAGGTGAACCATGTTGCCTATTCGACGGCCAAAGAAGCTCTTCCCGGATCCCTGCGGATGGTGCTGGAAGGCTCCGGAGCCGAACTGACGCGGCTGACCGAAGGGATGGCGTCTCGGGCCGGCACAGTGGACTGGGAGGTGCTGTGGCCTCCCGCCCGGAGAAAAGAGGCCAATGAAAACGATGCCAGTTCGGTGATTCTGGTGACAATGGACTCACCGGCCGAACCTGTGCCGGGAGAGCCACACGGGTCCGGCGTCACGATGCTATTCACCGGAGACATCGAAGAGGGTGCATCGGATGCCCTGCTGTCCCGGCATGCCTGGCTGCGCGACGCAGGAGTGGATGTGTTGAAAGTGCCCCACCATGGTGCCCGCAACGGCGGTACGGCGCTGATCGAGGAACTAAACCCGCGCCTGGCGCTGATCTCCGTTGGCGCCGGCAATGAGTACGGACATCCGTCGCCGGAGATTTTGGAAGGGTTGAGGGGTTCCGGGACCGCTGTCGTGCGCACTGATGAACTCGGCCCCGTCACTTTGGAGACGGACGGATCGTTGCTGTCATGGGTTCGCATGGACGGGCATTAGGCTGTCGCAGCCTCCAAACGCAAGGTGCCCGCGGAAGCCGGCAGGTAATGTTGGAGTGTTCCCAAACGTCGTCCCGCTCGTTCTCATCCCAGGAGTCTGTTCGCTGTGAATCCGGCCGTCCCGTCCGCTAGGCGAAGCACCGCAAAATCCGGCGGCAAGTCCGCGGGGAAGATTGTCTCCTGGCGCGAGGCGGAACCCGCGCCGGTGGTACTGCTGAGCGGCCCCGAAGACTACCTGGCCGGACGCGCCATGGAACGGATCCGTGCCTCGCTGCGGCAGGACCAGCCGGACACGGAAATTGTCCGTCTGGACGCGGCAACCTACGCCGCGGGTGAACTGATGCTGCATTCAAGCCCGTCGCTCTTCGGTGAGGCCAAACTCATCGAGGCCTCGAACCTGGCGGCCATGAATGATGAGTTCCTGACCGACACCCTCGCGTACCTCGCGGATACCGCCCCCGACACGGTGCTGGTTCTGAGTCACGGAGGCGGCAACCGCGGCAAAAAGCTCCTGGACGCGGTTAAAGCGTCCGGGGCGCCGGTGGTGGAGTGCCAGCCGTTCAAGAAGGACGCTGAGAAGCTGGACTTTGTGGCCCAGGAATTCAAAGCAGCCCGGCGCCGGATCGACCCCGCTGCCTCCCGCGCCCTGGTTGCCGCGGTGGGCTCCAAGCTGGCGGATCTGGCGGCCGCCTGCCGGCAGCTGATCAACGATGCCTCCGGGGAAATCAGCGAAGAGCTTGTCGAGAAGTATTACGGCGGGCGGGTGGAGGCCACCGCCTTCAAGGTGGCCGACGCAGCACTGGCCGGACGAGGCGGACAGGCCCTGTCGATGTTGCGCCATGCCCTGGACACCGGCGTGGATCCCGTCCCTCTGGTGGGCGCGCTGGCCATGAAGGTCCGGGCTGTGGCCAAGGTGGCGAACCTGCGCGGCTCCTCAGCTTCCATGGCGAAGGAACTGGGCATGGCCCCGTGGCAGGTGGACCAGGCGCGGCGCGACGCCCAGCACTGGTCCCAGGAATCCCTGATCAAGGCCGTGCAGGTGCTGGCCGAGGCCGATGCGCAGGTCAAGGGCGCCGGCCGCGATCCCATATACGCCGTAGAGCACGCGGTAACCGTGATTTCGCTGGCTGCGGCCGGACGCTGACCTGCCCCGGCTGAAGCCCGCCGGTTAAAGCAGTCTGGCCGGCCCCAAGGGGACCGGCCAGACCGATAAGACTAAAGCAAGAACAACAGCTTAGAGCGCGTTGACCTTCTTGGAGATGGCCGACTTGCGGTTGGCGGCATTGTTCTTGTGGATAACACCCTTGCTGACAGCCTTGTCCAGCTTGCGGCTGGCAGTGGCCACTGCTGCGACTGCTGCATCCTTGTCGCTGGCCTTCACGGCAGCGTCAACGGAGCGGATTGCGGTCTTCAGCTCGGACTTCACCGAGTTGTTACGCATGCGCGCCTTCTCGTTGGTGAGGATGCGCTTCTTCTGGGACTTAATATTGGCCACTTATATAAACTCTCTTTGTATTGCGGACTTGGTCGGTGAGGGAATTTCAGCCCAGACATTGACTGAGCGGCGTGGGGATACCGTAATGGCGCCTGAACTGAAGTGCCCGTCGACCTGCGCGGACACACAGCAATAAATGTTAGCAGAACTTGGCCTCGAAGGCCCATTGGCGGGGTCCAGGCCCCGACGGCGGAGCTTTCCCCGGGCGTGCGCCCCGGGTCTGCGGGACGCGGGACATCAGTTTTGGGCCGAAAACCTTGAGGCGACGCGCTGAAACGCTGCGGCGGGCAGAACCGCCCCCTGCCGCCTGATGGTGGCCGGATCCAGCTGCAGCACGCGGTCCAGCTTAACCTCACTCGGCCGGCCCCGGCTGTCCCAGGGGCCGGTGCCAACATCCACGTAGTCCGGATCGGACTCCCGGCCGTTGTTGCGGTCGCGGGTGGTCATCATGAGGGCGAGCAGCCGGGAGCCGCTGCGGCCAATCAGCAGCACCGGGCGGTCCTTGCCCTGGGAATAGTCGTCCTCATAGGGAACCCAGGCCCACACCACTTCGCCGGGATCGGGAGATCCGTCCGGGGACGGGGCGTAAACGGGAGTGACTTTTCCCCGGTAGTCCCCGGGATAGGCGGATGACCTGGACGCCGGCTTGGGAGCAGCCGTCCTGCTGCGGGCGGCGGGGGCTCCGGCACTGGAGCGGTGCGGCTTGCGTGCGGTTCGGGAACCGGAGCCGGCTGCGGGACGCGTCAGCAGGCGGATGGCCGTGCGGGCCAGGGAAAGAAAGGATCGGTTGGAGAAGGACATGAGCCCACGCTAATACGTTCTGCGGTTCCAGCGCGGGCTGGCATTCGTGGGAGACTGTTAATTCAGCAGTTAAAACCACCAGGAAAAACGATGAACCGAGCCTTGTCCGGTTCCGGCACGCGGCCTGCGCCGCAGCCGCCGTGAAGTCCTGTGAACAGTAAAGGAACCGCCACAGTGTCACCTATGGCCCGCTTCTCACCGGTGCCTGCCGCGACGGATCCGGCGATCATCAGAAATTTCTGCATCATCGCCCACATCGACCACGGCAAGTCCACCCTGGCCGACCGCATGCTCCAGTCCACCGGCGTCGTCGAGCACCGGAACATGAAGGCCCAGTATCTGGACCGCATGGACATTGAGCGCGAACGCGGCATCACCATCAAGTCGCAGGCCGTGCGCATGCCGTGGGAGCTCGACGGCGAGTCCTACGCCCTGAACATGATCGACACCCCGGGCCACGTGGACTTCACCTACGAGGTTTCCCGTTCCCTGGCCGCGTGCGAAGGCGCCGTGCTGCTGGTGGACGCAGCCCAGGGCATTGAGGCCCAGACGCTGGCCAACCTCTACCTGGCGATGGAGAACGACCTCACCATCATTCCGGTCCTGAACAAGATCGACCTCCCGGCGGCGCAGCCGGAGAAGTACGCCGAGGAGCTGGCAAAGCTGATCGGCGGCGATCCGGAGGACGTCCTGCGTGTCTCCGGCAAGACCGGCGTGGGCGTCGAAGACCTGCTGGACCAGATCGTCCGGGAGATTCCTGCTCCGGTGGGCGATCCCAATGCTCCCGCCCGTGCCATGATTTTCGACTCCGTGTATGACACCTACCGCGGCGTTGTCACCTATGTGCGTGTGGTGGACGGCAAGCTCTCGCCGCGCGAACGCATCCAGATGATGTCCACCCGGGCCAGCCACGAGCTGCTCGAAATCGGTGTCAGCTCCCCGGAACCCACACCGTCCAAGGGCCTTGGCGTCGGCGAGGTGGGCTACCTGATCACCGGTGTGAAGGACGTGCGCCTGTCCAAGGTTGGTGACACCGTCACCAACCTGGCCAAGCCGGCCTCCGAATCGCTGCCCGGTTACGCCGATCCCAAGCCCATGGTCTTCTCCGGCCTGTATCCCATCGACGGCGCCGATTACCCGGTACTGCGCGACGCCCTGGAAAAGCTCATGCTCAACGACGCCGCGCTGGTTTACGAGCCCGAGACATCGGCGGCGCTCGGCTTCGGCTTCCGCGTGGGCTTCCTGGGCCTGCTGCACCTGGAAATCACCCGGGAGCGCCTGGAGCGCGAGTACAACCTGGACCTGATCTCCACCGCGCCCAACGTGGAGTATGAGGTGACGCTTGAGGACAAGAAGGTGGTCACGGTCACCAACCCCAGCGAGTACCCCGAAGGCAAGATCAAAGAGGTCCGCGAGCCGATGGTTTCGGCCACGATCCTGGCCCCGAATGAATTTGTCGGCGCCATCATGGAGCTGTGCCAGGCCCGGCGCGGCGTCCTGGGCGGCATGGATTACCTTTCCGAGGACCGGGTGGAGATCCGGTACCGCCTGCCGCTGGCCGAGATTGTCTTCGACTTCTTCGACATTCTCAAATCCAAGACCCGCGGCTACGCCTCGCTGGACTGGAAGGCCGACGGCGAACAGGTTGCCGACCTGGTTAAGGTGGACATCCTGCTGCAGGGCGAACAGGTGGATGCGTTCAGCTCCATCACGCACAAGGACAAGGCCTACTCCTACGGTGTCATGATGACGGGCAAGCTGCGCGAACTCATTCCCCGCCAGCAGTTTGAGGTCCCCATCCAGGCGGCCATCGGCTCCCGCATCATTGCCCGCGAATCCATCCGCGCCATCCGCAAGGATGTGCTGGCCAAGTGCTACGGCGGTGACATCAGCCGTAAGCGCAAGCTGCTGGAAAAGCAGAAGGAAGGCAAGAAGCGCATGAAGATGGTGGGCCGCGTGGAAGTTCCGCAGGAAGCCTTCGTGGCCGCACTTTCCTCCGACGAGTCCAAGGATAAAGCCAAGAAGTGACACCCAGCGCATTACCCCTCGGAGACCCGGCTCCCGCCGACGGTCTCCTGCCCGCCCAGGCTGCGGACGGAGCAGCGGACCGGAAGTTTGGTCTGTATGTCCACATCCCGTTCTGTTCCGTCCGCTGCGGCTACTGCGACTTCAATACCTACACCGCCACGGAGCTGGGCGGCGGTGCCTCGCAGGCTGCCTACGGCGGCACAGCGGAGCAGGAAGTGCGCTTCGCCGCCCGTGCGCTGAAGGCATCGGGTCTTCCGGACCGGAAGATGGGAACCGTGTTCTTCGGCGGCGGCACCCCCACCCTGCTGCCCGCGGAGGACCTCGCAGGGATCCTGAAAACCGCCGTCGATATGTGGGGCCTGGAACCGGGGGCCGAGGTCACCACCGAAGCCAACCCCGATTCGGTCACCCCCGCCTCGCTGCAGTTGCTGGCAGACGCCGGCTTCACCCGGGTGTCCTTCGGCATGCAGTCCGCGGTGCCGCACGTGCTCGCAGTGCTGGATCGCACGCACACGCCGTCGCGGGTTCCCGAGGCCGTGAAATGGGCGCGCGACGCCGGCCTGAAGGTGAGTGTTGACCTGATCTACGGCACGCCGGGGGAGTCCCTGGCGGACTGGGAAATCTCCGTCAAGGAGGCCCTAAGCTACGAGCCGGACCACATTTCGGCCTACGCCCTGATCATTGAGGACGGGACCAAGCTCGCCGCCCGGATGCGGCGCGGTGAAGTCCCGCCGATCGACGACGACGACCACGCGGACAAATACCTGCTTGCCGACGAACTGATGACCGCCGCCGGACTGTCCTGGTATGAAGTGAGCAACTGGGCACGCACCCCCGCGGACCAGTGCCGGCACAACCTGGCCTACTGGCGCAGCGACGACTGGTGGGGCATCGGGCCGGGGGCCCATTCCCATGCCGGCGGCGTGCGCTGGTGGAACGCCAAGCACCCCACCGCGTATGCGCAGCGGCTCGCCGCCGGGGAGTCACCCGCCGTCGGACGCGAAACCCTCGACGCCGAAACCCGGTACGTGGAAGACGTCATGCTGCGCACCCGGCTGGCCGAAGGCCTGGAGCTGTCCCGGCTCAAGGATTCCGGCCGGCTCGCCGTGGCCGGGTTGATGGCCGACGGCCTGGTGGATCCGCACGCGGCGCTGGCGGGCCGCGTGCTGCTGACGTCCAAGGGCCGCCTGCTGGCGGACGCCGTCGTCCGCCGCCTGCTTCCGGACTAGCCCCTGAACGAGCGCCGCCTGGCACCGTGCCGGCAAAACGCGCGTGCTACGGGATGCGGCGCAGGTTCAGCGGGTAGCGGTACGGCCGGCCGCGGTTGCACTCGATGCCGGCGATCACTGAGGACACCGCGATGGCAACCCACAGCAGGGCGTTTGTGATCGCAAAGACCCAGCCGATCACCGGAATGAAGGACAGCAGCCAGGCCACCATGGCAATGATGGTGGGGGGAAGCGTGAAGTTCAGCGCTTCCTTGGACTCCTGGGCCGTGAACGGGCCGCGGTCGCGGAACACCAAGTAGATGATCAACGAGGGGATGAAGCCCAGAATGCCGCCGAAATGCGCCATGGTGGCCCACTGGCGATCCTCGGAAGCGGTGAGGGGCAGCGCGTTGGCCGGTGCGCCCTGATAGGGCGGACGCTGGCCCGGAGCCCGGTCGTCGGGGCGGTGCTGGTCATTCTGACGGATGTTCGACACTGCTGTTTCCTTTTGACTCTGGACGCCTGGGTCTTGCCTTGCGGGGCACGCGCTGTGACTCCCGGTGCCCGGAGAATCGGTGCGGATCCAGGCCGTCCGGCTGCTGCATATCTCATCTAGGTTACTGGCTGGAAGACCCCCAGCCCGCAACGGCGCGGCGGTGCAGCCGCTAAGGCACGGTGAGGAAGTCAATAACTTCCTCCACCCGGCCCAGCAGCGACGGCTCCAAATCAGCATACGAGCTGACGCTGCCCAACAGTTTTTTCCAGCCGACGGCAACATCGGTGTGGTCCCGGTGCGGCCAGCCGAGGCCTTTGAGGATGCCCGTTTTCCAGTCCTCGTGGCGGGGTACCACGGGCCAGGCAGCCAGGCCGATGGTCTGCGGCTTAATGGCCTGCCAGACGTCCACATACGGGTGGCCCACAATCAGCACATTGCCGCGGGCGCCGGGAACGGCCATGGCTTCGGCGGCAATCCGGGATTCCTTGGAGCCGGAGACCAAATGGTCCACCAGGATGCCCAGCCGGCGTCCGGGGCCCGGGCTGAACTCCCGCACCGCTGAATACAGGTCATCCACTCCGTGCAGGGGCTCGACGACGATTCCCTCCACACGCAGGTCGTCGCCCCACACCTTTTCCACCAGCTCGGCGTCGTGCTTGCCTTCCACCCAGATACGGCTGGCCCTGGCGGTGCGCGCCCGGACGTTATCCACCCGGACGGAACCCGACGCTGTCCGGCGGGACGCAGGGGCCGCAGCTTTGACGGCAGGAACCACCTCCACCGGCTCGCCGTCCACAAGGAACCCGAACCCCAGCTCGAAGGATTTTGTCTTGCCGCGCCGGTCCTCCAGGACCATCAGGTGCAGGCCCCCGGACTTCTCGACCCGCACCACGGCGCCAACCCAGCCGCTCTGCACGTCTTCAAGCACGAGCCCGATCTCGGCGGGCACTGCGGGCAACACCCGCCGGGCAGGGGCGGTGATGTCCTGCGGGCCCCACGAAAAATTCGACACGGGTGTATCCCTCACTTTGATTTGCGGTTGGTTCCTGCGCGGATTCGGCACGTGCGGGCACGGGCTCCTCAATGCTAGCAACGCCGCCGATCCGTATTAGACTTAGCACTTGGGCATGGTGAGTGCTAACCAGCCCGCCGCCAATTTATAGGCCTGTTCGGGGTTGCTGTCAGGAAATCAGCACCGCGCAGGAGATCAGCAAAGGAGGGAAAACCATGAGTGAGCCACGCAGACTCGAGGTGCTCCGGGCCATTGTTGAGGACTACGTACATTCGCGGGAACCCGTTGGGTCCAAGGCCCTGGTGGAGCGCCACCAGCTGGGCGTATCCAGCGCCACCATCCGCAATGACATGGCGGCGCTTGAGGAAGAGGGCCTGATTGTGGCCCCCCACACGTCTGCCGGCCGCATCCCTACTGACAAGGGATACCGCCTTTTCGTGGACCGGATATCGGACGTCAAGCCGCTCTCCGCTGCTGAGCGCAAGGCCATCCAGACCCTGCTCGAGGGAGCGGAGGATCTCGATGACGTCATGGAACGGACCGTTCGGCTGCTCTCGCAGCTGACCAACCAGGTGGCCGTGGTGCAGTATCCGCATCTGGGCAATGCCAAGGTCCGCCACATCGAATTTGTCCTGCTGGCACCGGCCCAGGTGCTGGTAGTCCTGATTTCCACCACCGGACGGGTGGAGCAGCGGGTCATCACCGTTCCCGACCAGGTGACCGAACCGGACCTGCTTGAACTGCGCCAGCATTTCCTCTCTGCGCTTAGCGGTACGCCGCTGACCCGGATTACCGGACAGCTGGCCGACTGCCTCGCCCTGGTTCCCGCTCAGAAGAGGCGGAATGCCGCGGCGCTGGCACACTCCCTGGAGCAGCTGGCCGGAATCAACCGGGAAGACCGCATGGTCATGGCAGGCACCGCCAATCTGGCCCGTTCCACAGTAGACTTTCCCCTGACGATCGGCCCCATCCTGGAGGCACTTGAGGAACAGGTCGTCATGCTTCGGCTGTTGTCGGAAATGGAACAGGACGCCAGGGGCGTCTCGGTGCGGATTGGCCGGGAAAACCCGCACGGATCCCTCGCGGAGGCCTCAGTTGTGGCCACCGGTTACGGACCCGATTCTTCGGCAAAGGTGGGGGTGCTGGGACCAACCCGGATGGACTACCCCAACACGATGGCCACGGTGCGCGCCGTAGCCCGATACCTTTCCCGAATACTGAACAACTAAAAACGTTAGACGAAGACAGCAGCAGTACACCGGCTGCCGCCGCCCGCGGGTGGCAGCAGCCGGTGGACGCCTCCGGACGGAGGGTGACGCGGTGAAAACGCGGACACTGCCAATTACAGGAAGCGATGTGCACGAGTGAGCGATCACTATCAGGTCCTGGGCGTCGGACGCGACGCCACGGGCGAAGAAATCAAGAAGGCGTACCGGAAGCTTGCCCGCAAGCTTCACCCGGACGTTAACTCCGCTCCCGGGGCGCAGGACGAGTTCAAGGCCGTGACCCATGCCTACGAGGTGCTCGCGGACCCGCAGAAACGCCGCATCTACGACACCACCGGCAACGAGAACGGCAATGACAACGGCTTCGGCGGCGGCGCCGGCTTCGGAGGCCAGAACTTCGGCTTCCAGGACATCTTCGACACCTTCTTCGGCGGCGGTGGCGGTGGCGGCGGCCGGGGGCCGGCCTCACGGACGCGCCGCGGCCAGGATGCCCTGATCAACGTACGCATCGACTTGAAGGATGCCGTCTTCGGCACCAACAAGAAGATCGAGGTTGATACGGCGGTCACCTGCCCCACCTGTGACGGAAGCTGCTGCCAGCCGGGAACCTCCCCGCGGACCTGCGACATTTGCCACGGATCCGGCCAGGTGCAGCGCGCCGTGCGCTCCATCCTCGGTCAGGTCATGACCAGCGCGCCGTGCGGTTCCTGCCAGGGGTACGGCACCGTTATCCCCGACCCGTGCCACGAATGCGCCGGCGAGGGCCGCGTGCGCAGCCGCCGTACCCTGAACATCAAGATCCCCGCCGGTGTAGCCACCGGCACCCGCATCCAGCTGGGCGGACAGGGTGAAGCCGGAACCGCCGGCGGACCCCAGGGTGACCTGTACGTCGAAATCCGCGTCAACGCCGATCCCACCTTTGTCCGCGAAGGCGATGACCTGCACGCAACGCTGACCGTTCCCATGACTGCGGCGGCGCTTGGTTCCTCCATCAACTTCGAGACGTTCGACGGCGACCGGGAGATTACGGTCAAGGCCGGCACCCAGTCCGGGGAAGTCACCACCCTCAAGGGCCTGGGCGTGACCCATCTGCGCGGCTACGGCCGGGGGGACCTGCTGGTTCACCTGCACGTGGAAACCCCGCAGAAGCTTGATGCCGAGCAGGAGGAGCTGCTGCGCAAGCTCGCCCAGCTGCGCGGTGAAGAATATGCCGAGGGCCGTCTGGCCGGAAACGGCACCGGCGTCTTTGCCCGGCTGCGGGACCGCCTGGGCAACCACTGACATGACCAACCCGATCTTCTTCGGCGACCCGGATTCCGTCCGGGCCGCCGAAGCCGGTTCATGCTTTGTCCTTGAAGGGGCTGAAGCCCACCACGCCGTCGCCGTGAAACGGCTCGCCCCGGGGGAGCCCGTGGACATTGTGGACGGCGCCGGACGCCGGCTCACGGGTACGGTTGCCGCTGCCGGGCCGTCCCGGCTGGAGGTTGCGGTGGAATCCGTCACCGAGGAAGACAAAGCCGCGGATCAGCTGATCCTGGTCCAGGCCCTCGCCAAGGGCGGCCGGGACGAGCAGGCCGTCGAAGCAGCTACCGAGCTGGGCGTGCAGGCGGTGATTCCGTGGCAGTCCGAGCGGAGCATCGTGCGCTGGCGGGCTGACAAAGCTGCCAAGGGGCAGGCGAAATGGCAGGGCATCCTCACGGCGGCGGCTAAGCAGTCCCGCCGGTCCCGGATTCCCGTAGCCGAAGAGATGCTGGAGACCAAGGCGCTGGTGCGCAGGCTGGCGGATGTTGATCTGGTGCTCGTGCTTCACGAAGAGGCCGACGGCGCGCTGGTGCCGGCGGTGGAGCAGGCACGGCTCCGCTGCGGCGGACGGCCGCTGAGCATTGCCGTGGTGGTGGGGCCTGAAGGCGGAATCAGCGGTGCTGAAGTTCAGCTCCTGCGTTCGGAGGGTGCCGTGGCGGTCCGGTTGGGGCAGCACGTCCTTCGTTCATCCACCGCCGGTCCCGCGGCGCTGGCCGTCCTGAATTACGCGCTGGGCCGCTGGTAAACCGCGGCGCCGGCCAACCCGTGAGAAAACCCGCCTAATTCACGTCGGAGTAAACAGTGACCCGCTTGGAGTCCTCATCCGCGCGTTCGGCTCCGTGGAAGACACTCACGCTGTATTCGCCGGGTGACAGGTCAACGCTGAAATTGTAGAGCGACGTTCCGCCCGTGGGTGCGTCCAGTTCGGCATAACCGGTCTGGACGGCATCCTCGGCGGGCCGGCCGTCAACAATTGGTTCGACCCGCCAGGAGATCTGGCCGCCTTCCGACACTGCTGCCCCGTGAACCCGGAGCGAAGGCCCGGTTCCGTCCCCCTGCTGCGGATCAATAATCCAGATCGGGGCCACCAGCGAGGCATCCCGCTCCAGCTGCCCGTCCAGGGACTCATGCCCGAAGGCCCGGTAACCCGCCTTGCCATCCACCAGCAGCACTACGGAGGGGGCGTGCCCCACGGTGGTGAGCCCTGCGTTCGAGGCTGCAGCGGTGGCGGTATAAACGAGCTGCTGGACGGCACGGTGCGCCATTCCGGCATCCAGGGAGGTCTTGAAAGCGTCCGAGGAGATATCAACGGTGATGACATTCTTGCCGGAGATCGAAGCCGTGACGCTGCCGGCCGTGCTCCAGGGATTGAAATAGTCGGGGTCAGCCGGTCTGTCGGACGTCATGGCAACCACGGCCTCGACTATCGGATCCCCGCTTGTTTCGGCGGGCTGGAACTCCCGGTAGAGGTGAACATCCGAACCGTTCACTCCGAGCCAGTAGACCGGAACGCGTCCCGGCGCCGGCTTCCCCTCCGAGGGGGCCGTCACACTCAGCGACGCGGATAAGGAACCGGCAGCCTCGTCGAAGTGCGTGGGCATGGACGTGGTGGGAGTGGCTGCCACGACGCCGCAGCCGCTGAGGAGGAGCGAAGATGCTGCCAGCACGCCCGGGATAATCCGGTGGTGCGGCCGGAGCCGGCGCGGTGCTTCAGGCATAATTCTGTCCTCCCTTCGCTGAACGTTTATCCCAGCTTGGCATATGCGAATGGCCGGATTAGCGCTCTTAACCGTCCTGCGACCGGACTGAGACCCGATTGAGACCCGGCGTCCGGAGCGCCGGCGGCCGCATCAGGCACCGCTGTTGACAAAACACCTCACCTGCAGGAGCAGACGGCCGCTGCCGTATCAAGTAATATTGAAGTGCCTGTCTTAACTTGCCGGCACACCACACTAAGCATCAACAACTCACTCTTCAAAAGGGGCGATGAAAGGCCTGGGAAGGCCGAATATATGACTGAATCCTCAGGAATTGGCACCATCGGACTGGATCGCCAGACCATCATCTTTGATTCCACGGAACACATGGTCCAGTCTCTGGGTGCCAACGACGAGGCGCTCAAGATCATTGAGTCCGCTTACCCGGAGGCCAATCTCCATGTCCGCGGCAACGAGCTCTCCATTTCGGGTCCCGCTGCCGTCGTTGAACTGACCCTCCGTCTCGTCAACGAAGTCCGCGTCCTTGCACGGAGCCAGACCAAGGTCACGCCTCAGCTGCTGGAGCAGCTGATCACCATGCTCCGGGACCAGAGCGCCCAGCGTCCGGCGGAAGTTCTGACGCAGAACATCCTCTCCACCCGCGGCCGCACCATCCGTCCGAAGACGCTGAACCAGAAGAACTATGTGGACGCGATCGATGAAAACACCATTGTGTTTGGAATCGGACCCGCCGGCACCGGCAAAACCTACCTCGCCATGGCGAAGGCGGTGCAGGCGCTGCAGCAGAAGGAAGTCAGCAGGATTATCCTCACCCGCCCGGCTGTTGAGGCCGGCGAACGGCTCGGATTCCTGCCCGGAACGCTCAGCGACAAGATTGATCCGTACCTGCGTCCTCTCTATGACGCCCTCCACGACATGATGGACCCGGACTCCATTCCCCGGCTGATGGCTGCCGGAACCATTGAAGTTGCACCGCTGGCCTACATGCGCGGACGCACGCTCAATGACGCCTTCATCATTTTGGACGAAGCGCAGAACACCACGCCCGAGCAGATGAAGATGTTCCTGACCCGTCTGGGCTTCGGTTCCAAGATGGTGGTGACCGGTGACGTGACCCAGGTGGATCTGCCGGGCGGCACCGCCTCCGGACTGCGCATCGTCCACGACATCCTCGGCGACATCGATGACGTTGCGTTCTCGGAGCTGCATGCCTCGGATGTGGTGCGCCATTCCCTCGTGAGCAGCATTGTCACTGCCTACAGTGAATGGGATGAGTCCCGGCGTGCGCCCTCGTCGGGCACTGCCCGCGGGGCGGCAGCAGGACGGGGTTCGGCCAAGTGAGCATCGAAGTAAACAACGAGTCCGCCGTTCAGGTGGACGAGGAGGAACTGTCCCGCCTGGGACGCTACCTCCTGGAGAGCCTGTACGTGCATCCGGAAGCGGACCTGTCCATCATTCTGGTGGACGAGGAAGCCATGGAAAAGCTGCACATCGAGTGGATGGACATTCCCGGGCCCACCGATGTGCTGTCCTTCCCCATGGATGAGCTGCGTCCCGGGGTTCCGGGACGTCCGACACCTGCCGGGGTTCTGGGCGACATTGTGCTGTGTCCGCAGGTAGCCGCCGTGCAGGCAAAAACCGCGGGACACGGCATGCAGGAAGAGCTGCTCCTGCTGACGACGCACGGTGTGCTCCACCTTCTCGGGTACGACCATGCGGAGCCCGAAGAGGAAAAGGAAATGTTCGGTCTCCAGCGCGATCTTCTGTCCGCCTACCTGGGCCGTGAGGCTCCCAAGGAGACGCGCAGTTGAGCGTTGTCCTGCTGATTTTCATGGCCGTGGCCTTCATGGTCCTGGCCGGCCTGCTCACTGCCGCGGAATCCGCCTACGGATACCTGCCGCGGCATGAGGCCGAAGCACTGCTGCACGGCAAGGCGGGCAAACCGCTGCGCAAGATCCTGCAGCACCCGGTGGCGCATATGCATGCGCTCCGGTTCTGGCGCGTCTGGTTCGAAATGGCCACGGCCGTCACGGTGGCCACCCTGTTCCAGATGCTCCTGGACAACATCTGGCTGGCCGGGCTGCTGGCCACCGTGGTCATGGCAGCCATCGGATTTGTTCTGGTGGGAGTTTCTCCCCGCCAGATCGGCCGCAAGCATGTCACCGCCGTCGTTGTCCTCACCGCCGGCCTGGTGCGCTTCCTCCGCGTTGTCCTGGGCCCGGTTCCCGGCTGGCTCGTCCGGCTGGGCACCGCCGTCGCCCCCGGCACGCAGGGTCCGGACGCGGCGTTCTTCACCGAAGAGGAGTTCCGCGAACTGCTGGACCGTGCTTCAGAGGCGGACATGATCGAGAACACCGAGGCGGAGCTGATCCATTCGGTCTTCGAACTTGGCGACACCAAGGTCCGTTCGGTGATGGTCCCGCGCACCGACATGGTGTGCATTGAAGCAGGCTCCACCCTGCGCCAGGCCATGTCGCTGTTCCTGCGCTCGGGGTACTCCCGCGTGCCGGTGATCGAGGACAGCGCAGATCAGATTGTGGGAATCCTTTATCTCAAGGACGTGGCGGCGCAGATGCATTCCGGCTCGGGGGAGGCGGGGCAGCGCCGCGTGGAGGATTTTGCCCGCGGCGTGCGGTACGTGCCGGAGTCCAAGGCGGTCAGTGAGCTGCTGCAGGAACTGCAGCGCGAGTCCACCCACGTGGCCGTGGTCATCGATGAATACGGCGGCACCGCCGGCCTGGTGACGCTCGAGGACCTGATCGAAGAGATCGTCGGCGAGATCGTCGATGAGTATGATTCCGAGCGGCCTGAAATTGAGAACCTTGGCGGCGGCCGCTACCGCGTAAGCTCCCGTGCCGGCATTGATGACCTGGGCGAGCTGTTCGACGTCGACCTCGAGGATGATGAGGTTGACACCGTGGGAGGCCTGCTGGCCAAGGCCCTGGGCCGCGTCCCCATCGTTGGCAGCGAAGTGGTTGTTGACGGCATTGTCCTGCACGCCGAACGCCTCGAAGGGCGCCGCAACCGGGTGTCCCACATCATCGCCTGGAAACAGCCGGACGACGCCGGCCCAGAAACACATTCCGAAGACGGCAGGGCATCAGCCCGCGTCTCCTCAACAGAATTGGTACCACGTAATGACTGATCCACAGTTCCGCGCCGGCTTTGTCTCCCTGGTGGGCCGGCCCAATGCCGGCAAGTCCACGCTGACCAATGCCCTGGTGGGCCAGAAGGTTGCCATCACGTCGGCGAAGCCGCAGACCACCCGGCATACGATCCGCGGTATTGTGCACCGCGAGCATTCCCAGCTGATCCTGGTGGACACCCCCGGCCTGCACCGTCCCCGCACGCTGCTGGGCAAGCGCCTGAATGATCTCGTGGCGGACACCCTTGCCGAAGTGGACGCCATTGGCTTCTGCCTGCCGGCAAACGAAGCCGTGGGCCCGGGTGACCGTTACATTGCCAAGCAGCTGGCAGCCCTGAAGAAGAAGCCGGTCGTGGCGCTGGTGACCAAGACTGACCTGGTGGACCGGGCCGCGCTGGCCAAGCAGCTGATGTCCGTCACAGCCCTGGGCAACGAGGTCATGGGGGAGGCCGGATGGGCTGACGTGGTCCCCGTGTCCGCGGCCGACGGTTTCCAGGTGGAGACTGTGTCCGAGGTGCTTGCCGGATACATGCCCTCGTCTCCGCCGCTGTACCCGGACGGGGAGCTCACTGATGAGCCGGAGGCCGTGATGGTGGCAGAGCTCATCCGCGAGGCGGCCCTGGAAGGCGTCCGGGATGAGCTTCCCCACTCGCTGGCCGTGGTGGTGGACGAAATTGTTCCCCGCGAAGGGCGTCCTGAAGATAATCCGCTGCTGGACGTCAGGGTGAACCTGTACGTTGAGCGCTCCTCGCAGAAGGCCATCATTATCGGCAAGGGCGGCGCCCGGCTCCGGGAAGTGGGCACCAATGCACGCGTGGCCATCGAGGCGCTGCTGGGTACGCGGATCTACCTGGACCTGCACGTAAAAATTGCGAAGGACTGGCAGCGGGACCCCAAGCAGCTGGTAAAACTTGGCTTCTAGCTGAGCAGTATTGCGGCACCCCGGGACGTGATTCTCAGGGGCGCCGCGTACACTTTGAACTGCCGCCGGCTCAGATGCAACTGCCGGCACCACCGATTGAACTGCTGAACGCGAATTATTGAAGGGGACCGGCTTATGTCATCTCGCCGTGCCGATGCAGGTGCCGGTCCCGCCGGAAACTCAGCTCTTGGTCTTTCGCCGGCAGCTCCGGGCAGCCGGCATCTGGGCCGCCGAAGCGTGGGGCATCCTGTGCTGCGGACCATCGCCCTGGTCCTTTCGCTAACGCTCGTCTCGGGGTTGGTGTTCGTGGCCGTGCAGGCCATCCGGCTGCAGCGGAACTTCGAGACCCGTCCGCTGAACCTGGGCTCTAACCAGGAATCCGCCATCCCGGTGGACGCCAACACCGACCCGCTGCAGATCCTGGTCCTGGGCACGGACAACCGCGCGGGCCAGGACAGCAACAACTCGGACGTCATGATGCTGGTCAACATGGCTGCCGACCGCTCCCATGTCACCGTGGTGAGTTTCCCGCGCGACCTGCTGGTGCCGCTGCCGGAATGCCTGGACCCGGAAACCGGCGACGTCTACCCCGCCATGGAACTGGGCCAGCTCAACGGTGCCCTGGGCAACGGCGGACCGGGCTGCACGGTCGCTGCCATCAACGAGCTCACCGGGCTGAGCGTGGACCACTTCATGATGGCGGACTTCAACGCGGTCAAGGAACTGTCCAACACCCTGGGCGGAGTGGACGTCTGTGTAAACCAGCCGGTTGAAGATGAACTGTCCGGGCTGAACATTCCGGCCGGCGTCAGCAGCATCAAGGGAGACCAGGCGCTTGCCTTCCTGCGTACCCGGCACGGCTTCGGCAACGGCGGTGACGAAGGCCGCATCCGTGCCCAGCAGAGCTTCCTGGCGTCCATGGTGCGCAAGGTCAATGAAGAAGGCACGCTGAACAACCTTCCCAAGCTCTACTCGATCGCCGAAACCGTCACCCGCAACCTGACGGTGGATAAGGAACTGACTGAAGTTTCCTCGCTCATCGCCCTGGCCGGACGGTTGAAGGACGTCGATCTGGACCGCGTCGCCTTTGTGACGGCGCCGGTGGTTCCCTATGAATACGACAACAACCGCCTGGTCCTGGACGAAGCCGCGTCCGCCCCGCTGTTCGAAGCACTGGTAGAGGACAGGGACATCACCGAGCCCGCTCCCGAATCGGCGCCGGCAACCCCCTCGAAGCCGGGGACGGTTCCTCCGGAAGCCCCGGAAGAAACGGTTCCGGCCGTTGACCCCGCGGCTGTCCCGGTCACCATCCTGAATGCCACCGGCGACGCCGGCAGCCAAAGCCGCGACAAGGCACTGGCCGCGTATCTTCTCTCCGAGGGATACGCCCAGGCGTCCGCCGGGGGACAGACTGCAGCAGCCAGCCCCGCCACCCAGGTTTTCTTCGGACCCGGTTATCAGGAGATGGCGGACCAGGTGGCGGCCGCCCTGGGCATCCCCGCCGTGCAGGTTGTGGCCAGCAATCTGGTCAACGGCGTGAGTGTGCAGGTTGGCGAGGACTTCGCGACCGGAAACACCATGCCCAGCGCCGGTGATGTGGGCGGCCTGTCCGGACAGACCGCCGCCCAGGTTACGTGCCAGACCGCATTCGGCAATTAACAATTGGGTTGGCCCCTGCTGCGCTGTTAGGGTAGTGGCGTGCGCGCAGAGCTCCTTCTCCTTAGCTGCCGCGGCGAGGCCATATCCAACGTATAGGCCGACCCCTCGCTGCGGAGTTTGTGTTGCCCGGCCGCTCTTCTGAACTCCTAGAAAAGGCCCCACAGACATGCGAAATGCACAGCAGCCCTCGGGAATGCCCGTCTCCAAATATGTTCCTTACCAGGAACAGATCAGCTTTGAACTGCCTGACCGCACGTGGCCGGACAAGGTCATCACCAAGGCCCCGCGCTGGTGCGCAGTGGACCTGCGGGACGGCAACCAGGCCCTGATTGACCCGATGAGCCCCGAACGCAAGCACAAGATGTTCGATCTGCTGGTGGAAATGGGCTACAAGGAAATTGAGGTGGGTTTTCCGTCCGCTTCCCAGCTGGACTATGACTTTGTCCGCCAGCTGATCGAAGGGGACCGTATCCCCGACGACGTCACCATCCAGGTCCTCACGCAGTCCCGCGAACACCTGATTGAGCGCACCTATGAGTCCCTCGAGGGCGCGGACCGCGCAATCGTCCACCTGTACAACTCCACCTCGATCCTGCAGCGCAAAGTGGTGTTCAACACCGATCAGGACGGGATTGTGGACATTGCGCTCACCGGTGCCCGGCTGTGCAAAAAGTATGAAGAGCAGCTGCGCGGCATCGACGTCACCTACGAATACTCACCCGAGTCCTACACCGGAACCGAACTGGACTTTGCGCTGCGCATTTCCAACGCCGTCGCCGAAGTCCTTGAGGCGTCCCCGGACCGGCAGATGATCCTGAACCTGCCAGCCACAGTGGAAATGGCTACGCCCAACGTGTATGCCGATTCCATCGAGTGGATGCACCGCAACCTGGCCAACCGGGACTCCATCATCCTGTCCCTGCATCCGCACAATGACCGGGGCACCGGAGTGGCGGCCGCCGAACTCGGTTACCTGGCCGGGGCCGACCGCATCGAAGGATGCCTCTTCGGTAACGGAGAGCGTACCGGCAACGTGGATCTGGTGACGCTGGGCATGAACATGTTCAGTCAGGGCATCGACCCTGAGATCGATTTCTCCAACATCGACCACGTGCGCCGCACCGTCGAGTACTGCAACCAGCTGCCCGTTCCCGAGCGTTCCCCCTACGGCGGAGACCTGGTCTTCACTGCCTTCTCCGGTTCACACCAGGACGCCATCAAAAAGGGCTTCGAGGCCATGGAAAAGGATGCTGCCGCCGCGGGCACCACGGTGGACGGCATTCCCTGGGCCGTGCCGTACCTGCCGATCGATCCCAAGGACATTGGCCGCACCTACGAGGCCGTGATCCGCGTGAACAGCCAGTCCGGCAAGGGCGGCGTGGCCTACCTGCTCAAGAACGAGCACAATATGGACCTGCCCCGCCGTGCGCAGATCGAATTTTCGGGCGTGGTCCAGCGCCGCACCGACACCGCCGGGGGTGAGATTACCGGTGCCGAGCTGTGGAAGGTGTTCCAGGATGAGTACCTGCCCTCCACTCCGGAGTCCGACGGCGAACCCTGGGGACACTACGCACTCTCCTCGGTCAACGCGGACACCGCGGAGGACGGCAGCTTCAAGATGACGGCCGTCCTGATGAACGGGGGAGTGCAGCAGAAACGCTCGGCGTCCGGCACCGGTCCGATCGCCGCCCTGCTGGAAATCCTCGGCGAGGACGGCATCGACGTGCGGCTGCTGGATTACACCGAGCACGCACTGTCCGCCAGCGGCAACGCGGCGGCGGCGGCCTACGTGGAACTGGCTGTGGGGGAGCGGGTGCTCTGGGGCGCCGGCATCGACGCCAACACCACCATGTCTGCCCTCAAAGCAGTGATCTCGGCCGTGAACCGGGCCATCCGCGACCGGGACTGACACAGACGGCACTGCTGCGGCGCGCCCGGACCGTTGCTCCGGGTGCACCGCGGCAGCACCAAACCGTGGGAAAATAGGGTTTGTGGCAGGAAAATCATTTGCATCCCGGACATACCGGGACGAGGGTGTGATCCTGCGCACCCACAAACTGGGTGAGGCAGACCGGATTCTGGTGCTGCTCACCCGCGGCCACGGGCAGGTCCGCGCCGTGGCAAAGGGTGTCCGCCGCACCTCCAGCAAGTTCGGAGCCCGGCTGGAACCGTTCATGGTGGCGGACCTGCAGCTGTCTTCGGGCCGCAATCTGGACATCGTCACGCAGGCAACAACGCTGGGCGCCTACGGACACGGCATCGTCTCTGATTATGCGCGCTATACTGCGGCGGCAGCCATCGCCGAAACTGCCGAGCGGCTGACCGACGTCGACGGCGAGTCCGCCAACGCCCACTACCACCTGGTCATCGGGGCCCTGGCGGCTTTGAACCGCGGAGCCCATGCCCCTGAGCTCATCCTTGATTCCTACCTGCTGCGCGCCCTGGCCACCGCCGGGTGGGCGCCGAGCTTTACCGTCTGCGCCCGCTGCGGCGCCCCCGGGCCGCACACGGCTTTTTCCGCCGCCCTGGGCGGCGCCGTCTGCTCCGCCTGCCGTCCGCCCGGGTCAGCCTCGCCTTCACCCGACACCATGGTGCTGCTGGCGGCCCTGCTCTCCGGGGACTGGTCAACCGCCGATTCCGCGGGACAGCAGGCCCGCCGCGAGTCCGCCGGCCTCGTTGGAGGTTACCTCCAGTGGCACCTGGAACGGGTCGTCAAATCCCTTCAACATGTGGAGCGTGTCTGAACGTGCGTTCAAAGCCCCAACCACCGGCCCGTCCTGCGCCGCATCCCTCCGGTGCGGTGCCGCCGGCCGTGCCCGCCGATCTGCTGCCCCGGCACGTGGCCATCGTGATGGACGGCAACGGACGCTGGGCCAACCAGCGCGGACTGCCGCGCACGGAAGGGCACCGGGCCGGAGAAGCGGCACTTTTGGATGTGATGGCCGGTGCCGTGGAGATGGGCATCCAACACGTGTCCGTGTATGCCTTTTCCACCGAAAACTGGAAGCGGTCCCCGGAAGAAGTCCGCTTCCTCATGGGCTTCAGCCGTGACGTCCTGCGCCGGCAGCGGGACCAGCTCAGCGAATGGGGGGTGCGGATCCGCTGGTCCGGGCGCCGGCCCCGCCTGTGGCAATCCGTGGTGAAGGAACTGGAAATCGCCGAAGAAGCCACAAAAGACAACACCGTCTGCACCCTTAATATGTGCGTCAACTACGGCGGCCGGGCCGAAATCACCGATGCGGTGTCCGCCATCGCGGCCGACGTCGCGCGCGGGAAACTGCGTCCGGGCTCAATCACGGAAAAGACCATCCAGAAGTATCTGGATGAACCGGATCTGCCGGATGTTGACCTGTTCCTGCGGACCTCCGGCGAGCAGCGGCTGTCCAACTTCATGCTCTGGCAGTCCGCCTATGCGGAAATGGTGTTCATGGACACCCTGTGGCCGGATGTGGACCGCCGCACCCTGTGGGAAGCAGTGGAAATCTACGCCCGGCGGGACCGGCGCTACGGCGGAGCAGTGGATCAGGCCGCTCCTGCCTAGGCCGGCCGATTCCTACGGTTTCAGGACAAACGCCCGTGACCACTGCTCCAGCTTGCCGTAGACCCGGCGCCGCACCGGCAGGGCAGAGAGCAGAACATCGTGCAGGGCGTTCTCGAACCGGAAGACGCTCACCTGCGGGCCGAGCAGCAGCCCCCGCTGCACCATGAGGTGCACGTCCAGCACGCTGTCGGAGGTTTTCATTGCCTCAGTCCAGCTGACAGCCACCGTGGATGTGGTTGATGCCAGCAGCAGGACCGGTACCCGAATGTCCAGGCCTCGTGCCACCTGCGCGTGCCCGCTGAGCACGGCTTTGATCCACCCGGCGCGGATCGGCCAGCTGGAGGGCGGCCGCAGCAGGGGATCCAGGTCCCATTCGCCGTCGCCGTCGCGGCTTATGCTGCGCCAGTAGTTCGTCAGTTCCGGTACCTTCAACCGGGCCTTTGGCCGCAGACGCGCCAGCGGCTCCAGCAGCCCGGCGGTGGCGGTGCGGACAATCCAGGATCCCCGCAGCTCCAGCCAGGGGCTGTTGAGAATCAGCGCTTCAATGCGTCCGGGATGACGGTGAGCCCAGAGAGAGGCAACCAGGCCGCCGGTGGAGTGGGCCATCAGGCTGATCCGCACCGGGGTGTCCGCCTCCCGGGCGGACCGGACGTGGTCGGTTAGGGCAGCCATCGCCGCTTCGATGTCGGCGTCATAGTCCTGCAGGTCCGTCACGTAACCCGGAGTCTGTCCGGGGCGGAGGCTGCGGCCGTACCTGCGCAGATCAAGTGCATAGAACGCCACACCCTGCCCCGCCCAAAAATCCGCCAGCTCGGTCTGGAAGAAGTAATCAGTCCAGCCGTGGATGTACAGGACGGCCTGCACGGGTTCGGGCGGAACGGGTGCGCGCAGCCGGTTAAGCAGTTCCCGCGCCCTGCCGCCGAGGGTGGGCGGCGGCGGCGGTTCAGGCGCATAGGAGACCAGGGTGGCGACGACGGGACCCTCTTCATCTTCGCCGAGGTCCAGGGTCAGGCACTGGAAGCCGCTGCCGAGGAAGTCCGGTCTCCACTGTGCATCCATCCCTCCATCTTCCTCTAATCTGCCGGCGGGTGCGTCATCGTCGATCCCGCCCCGACCCGGAATTTGGCACAGCGACCCCGCAATGGAAGCATGAAATCATGCGCGTTTATCCCGCCTTCTTCCGTGTCGTTTTCTCCGGCATGGATCCCGAAAAGGCCCACAAAATCGGTTTTGACCTCATCAAGGCGGCAGCTCTGACTCCCGCCGGGCCGGTAATGCGCCGCTTCATGCGGCCGTCCCCGAAACTTCGAGTACGGGCGCTGGGACTCGACTTCCCGTCTCCCTTCGGGTTGGCCGCAGGCTTCGACAAGGAGGGTTCGGGCATTGTTCCGCTGACCAATATGGGGTTTGGCCACGTGGAAATCGGGACAGTAACCGGCCGTGCCCAGCCGGGCAACCCGAAGCCCCGGCTCTTCCGGCTGGTCGAAGACCGGGCCGTCATCAACCGGATGGGCTTCAACAATGACGGTGCCGCTGCTGTTGCGCCGCGGGTGGCACGTGCCCGGCGCATGCTGGAACGGGCCTGGGGCCAGAACCGGCCCGTCATTGGGGTCAACATCGGCAAGACCAAAACCGTGGACCTGGCTGACGCGGTGGACGATTACCTGAACAGCACGCGGGAACTTGCGCCCCAGGCCGATTACCTGGTGGTCAATGTGTCCTCACCCAACACGCCGGGCCTGCGCCTGCTGCAGAACATTGATTCCCTCCGCCCCCTGCTTTCCGCCGTCTCCGAGACCGCTGACGCCGCGGCCGGCCGGCACGTTCCCCTGCTGGTGAAGATCGCTCCCGACCTCACCGACGAAGACATCGACGACGTCGCCCGCCTGGCCCTGGACCTTGGCCTCGACGGTGTGGTCGCCACCAACACCACCGTCACCCGCGAGAACCTGGTGACGGACCCGCACAAGGTCATGGACTGTGGAGTGGGCGGGCTCAGTGGTGCTCCGCTGCGCCGCCGGTCCCTGGAAGTCCTCCAGCGGCTGCACGCCGCGCTCGGCCCCGACGGGCCAGTGATCATTTCCGTGGGCGGAGTCGAAACGGCAGCGGATGTCCGCGAACGCCTGGCCGCGGGAGCCACCCTGGTGCAGGGCTACACCGCGTTCCTCTACGAGGGGCCGTTCTGGGCCGCCAGGATCAACCGGCAGCTGGCCCGGGAGAAGTAGACACCGGCACATACAGATAAAGGAAGGGTTCCTTTCCCGGAAGTGCCGGGGAAGGAACCCTTCCTTTATGCGGTCCTGATGCCGCTAAACCGCCGGGCGGAGCTTAGACGGGCTTTTCACCGCGCTTGACCTGCGGCTTCGGGAGGCGGAAGCGGCGCAGCTGCAGGGCTCGCGAGACGCCGTACCAGACGTCACCGGAATTGGGGCTGCCGAACTTCTCGGTGAGGCGGCGGCGGATGATGGCCCGCAGGATGAAGCTGTCGAGGATGACGGCCAGGATCAGAACCCAGAAGGCCAGCATGACAATGCTCTGCACCGTCAGGTTCTGGATGAAGCTGACCACCACAAAGACGAGGGCGGCAATCATGACAAACTCACCCAGGTTCCAGCGGGAGTCCACTACGTCGCGGATGAACCGGCGCTGGGGGCCCTTGTCGCGCAGCGGAAGGTAACGCTCGTCGCCGGTGTCGAGGGCGGCGCGGGTCTTCAGCCGCTCTTCACGCATGGCTTCACGGCTGGCATTTCTCGCCGCCTTGCGGTCTGTGGGGACCAGCGGGCGCTGGCGCGCTGCAACCTGGTCCCGGCGCTTGGGGGTGGGAACTCCCTTCCCCGCGGCCGTGCGGGCTGAGCTGGTCTGGGCTGCCGCAGCAGCCTGATCCACAGTTTCCTGCGCGGTGGGCGCTTCATTCTTTCGTCCGAACACCCCTCTAGGATACCTTGACGCCGGCCCCCGGCGGCCGTGTACGGGAAGGGGTAACTGTCCCCGTACTGCCCCGGCGGGGGCACATGTAGTGTTTTGTTATGACTTTGATACCAGAAACCCCTTCGCCGTCAGTGGATGTGGACGCGCTGCGCGCCGCCGTGGACGCTGATTTCGTCCGTACCGTTGAGCAGCTCAAGTCCCTCGTCTCGATCCCCGGCATCGCGTGGGACTCGTTTGACCCGGAACGGCTGAATGAAAGCGCCGAAGCCGTGGCCGCGCTCATTCGCGGTGCAGGGCTCACCGACGTGCAGATCCTGCGGGTGGACAACAACGGCAAGCCCGGCGGCCCCGCCGTCGTCGCCCGCCGTCCGGCCAGGGACGGCAAGCCTACGGTTCTGCTGTATGCCCACCACGACGTCCAGCCGCCGGGGGACCTGTCCCTCTGGGAAACCGAACCGTTTGTTGCCACCGAGCGCAACGGCCGTCTTTACGGGCGCGGGGCCGCCGATGACAAAGCCGGCATCATGGCTCACGTTGGGGCCCTCCGCGCTCTGGACTCGGTGCTGGGGGAGGACTCCGGCGTCGGCATCACGCTCTTTATCGAGGGCGAGGAAGAAGCCGGTTCACCCACCTTCCGCGACTTCCTCGAAACCTACCGCGATCTGCTCGAAGCGGACGTCATTGTGGTGGCGGACTCCGGCAACTGGAAAGTGGGCGTCCCGGCACTGACCACCAGCCTGCGCGGGCTGGTGGACGGCACCGTGGAAGTCCAGGTTCTGGACCACGCAGTGCACTCCGGCATGTTCGGCGGGCCGGTGCTGGATGCACCTACGCTGCTGGCACGCCTGATCTCCACTTTCCACGACGACGCCGGCGATGTCGCCATCGAGGGTCTTGCGTCCTCCGACACCGCGGCCGTGGAGTATGCCGAAGCAGACTTCCGCGAAGATTCCTCAGTGCTCGACGGCGTGCAGCTGGCCGGTACCGGGTCCATTGCGTCCCGGCTGTGGACCAAGCCGGCACTGTCCATCATCGGCATCGACGTTCCCTCTGTGGACATGTCCTCCAACACCATCCAGCCCAAGGCCCGGGCCAAGTTCAGTCTCCGCCTCGCACCGGGGCAGAACCCGGAGGAGGCCATGGCAGCTGTCGGCCGCCACGTCCAGGCACACGCGCCGTTCGGAGCAAAGGTCACCTTCACCCCGGGGGAGCAGGGGCAGGCCTTTGCCACGGATACCTCTGCTCCGGCTGCACGCACCGCCCTCTGGGCACTGCGCGAAGCCTGGGACGGCGTCGAGCCCGTGGAATCGGGCATGGGCGGTTCCATTCCCTTCATTGCCGACCTGACGGAGCTGTTCCCGTCTGCCCAGATCCTGATTACCGGCGTCGAGGATCCGGATTCGCGTGCCCACAGCGCCAACGAGTCACTGGACCTGGGTGATTTCCGTAACGCCGTGCTTGCTGAAGCCCTGCTGCTGGCCAGCCTCGGCCAGGCACCGCAGTCCTAGGTCTGCATTTTCGACAACACCACCGCGTCCGGGCATGGAAATCTTTTCCTGCCCGGATGCGTTGCGTCTGGGTGTAAGCACCGACGTACCATGGAGAAGGACCTGGCCCGGAGCCTTCGGGGGAGCAACTGCCCTCCCGTGCACGGTCCACGTGAGGAAAGAGAGAAGCAATGAGCACTTCCACCAGCGAAACCGGCACCGGAGTGGATACGGCAACCGCTCCTGAATCAGAGCTGCCCACCCACGAAGTTGCACTCTCCGATGTTGCTGCGGGAAAGGTCCGCAGCCTCCTGGAGCAGGAAGGCCGGACCGACCTGCGGCTTCGCGTGGCCGTTCAGCCCGGCGGCTGTTCCGGCCTGATTTACCAGCTCTACTTCGACGAGCGCGTCCTGGACGGCGACGCCGTCCGCGACTTCGACGGGGTTGAGGTCATCGTGGACAAGATGAGCGTGCCGTACCTGTCCGGCGCCTCCATCGACTTCGAAGACACCATTTCCAAGCAGGGGTTCACCATCGACAACCCCAACGCAGGCGGCTCGTGTGCCTGCGGAGACTCGTTCCACTAAGCTGCGTCCCGTGGCCCCGTTTCACTGACGGGGCCGTGCGGCCGTTGGCCGTAACACACGGTATTTTGCCAAGGACGCGGTGCGGTCTGTCACTGGATGGCCACGCGTGCGGGTAAGCTCTACACGTAGTAGTAAAACTGATCGTGCGCAGCTGGGGGATTCGTCTGTCTGCTGTGCCGCACTTGCACGTAACAAGAGGAAGGGCCGTCTGTGAGTTCGCAGGACCGAACCAGCAGCCGACGCGCCAGGATCTTTAAGATCTCAGCCGTAACGTCGGCCGGCGCGTTGTTTTTATCGGGTTGTTCAGCAGAAGCCCAACGGGGATGGTTGCCCACGGAGCGCGACACTACCAACCACACCGGCCGCATCATGGACCTTTGGGTCAATTCATGGATCGCGGCACTGGCGGTTGGCGTGCTTACCTGGGCACTGATTCTGTGGTGCATCATTGCCTACCGGCGCAGGAAGAATGAAACCGGCTACCCCCGGCAGCTGAGCTACAACCTCCCCTTGGAGATCTTCTACACGGCCATCCCGCTGTTCATGGTCCTGGTGCTGTTCTACTTCACCGACCAGGACATCCGCGCCATCAGTGAGCGCGTTGATGACCCCGACGTCGTTGTGGACGTCCGCGGCAAGCAGTGGTCCTGGGACTTCAACTACGTCAATGAGGACAAGTATGACCTCAACGTCCAGGTGAACCTGGACGGCCAGGAGAAGTCGGAAGCAGAGATGCCGACTCTCTACCTGCCGGTCAACCAGACGGTTGAGCTTCAGCTCAACTCCCGCGACGTGCAGCACTCCTTCTGGGTTCCCGCCTTCCTGCAGAAGATGGACCTCTACCCGGGGCGCACGAACTACATCAACCTCACTCCCGGCGTCGAAGGCACCTACGAGGGCAAGTGCGCAGAACTCTGCGGCGAGTACCACTCGGAAATGCTCTTCAACGTCAAGGTGGTCTCGGAAGCCGAATATGACCAGTACCTGGCTACCCTGCCGGACGGTCAGGTCGGCTCCGAATACGACCGCGTGTACAACTCAGAATCAAGCGAAGTAAGGAGGTAGGAGGAAGCTGTGACTACTCTCGAATACACTTCGGAAGAAACTCAGGTTGCACCGCGCGTCGTCCCCGTCTCCAAGGGGCGCATCATTGTCAGCTGGATCACTTCCACTGACCACAAGACGATCGGGTACATGTACCTGATCGCATCATTCATTTTCTTCTGTCTCGCAGGTGTGATGGCCCTGGTCATCCGCGCCGAGCTGTTTGAGCCCGGCATGCAGATTGTGCAGACCAAGGAACAGTACAACCAGCTGTTCACCATGCACGGCACGGTCATGCTGCTGATGTTCGCAACTCCGCTGTTCTCCGGCTTCGCCAACGTCATGATGCCGCTGCAGATCGGTGCTCCCGACGTTGCGTTCCCCCGCCTGAATGCCCTGGCATTCTGGTTCTTCCTCTTCGGCTCCACCATTGCCGTTGCCGGCTTCATTACCCCGCAGGGTGCCGCCTCCTTCGGTTGGTTTGCCTATGCGCCGCTGTCCAACACCACGTTCTCGCCGGGGGTTGGCGGGGATCTATGGGTGTTCGGCCTGGCGCTGTCAGGTTTCGGAACCATCCTGGGTGCGGTCAACTTCATCACCACCATCATCTGCATGCGTGCCCCGGGCATGACCATGTGGCGGATGCCGATCTTCACGTGGAACACGCTGGTTACCGCCATCCTGGTCCTCATGGCGTTCCCGCCGCTGGCCGCGGCGCTGTTTGCACTGGGTGCGGACCGGCGCTTCGGAGCACACATCTTTGACCCCGAGCGCGGCGGTGCCATTCTGTGGCAGCACCTGTTCTGGTTCTTCGGCCACCCCGAGGTGTACATCATCGCGCTGCCGTTCTTCGGCATCGTCTCCGAGATTTTCCCGGTCTTCAGCCGCAAGCCGATCTTCGGTTACAAGGGTCTTGTGTACGCAACGATTGCCATTGCTGCCCTGTCCGTGACCGTGTGGGCCCACCACATGTACGTCACCGGTGCAGTCATGCTGCCGTTCTTCGCCTTCATGACCATGTTGATTGCGGTGCCAACGGGCGTGAAGTTCTTCAACTGGATCGGCACGATGTGGCGGGGGTCCATTACGTTTGAGACGCCCATGCTCTGGAGCATCGGCTTCCTCATCACGTTCCTCTTCGGCGGCCTGACCGGCATCATCCTGTCCTCGCCCCCGCTGGACTTCCACGTGTCCGATACGTACTTCGTGGTTGCCCACTTCCACTACGTGATCTTCGGAACCGTTGTGTTCGCCATGTTCGCCGGCTTCTACTTCTGGTGGCCCAAGTGGACCGGCAAGATGCTCAACGAGCGTCTGGGTAAGATCCACTTCTGGATGCTGTTCGTTGGCTTCCACGCCACCTTCCTGATCCAGCACTGGCTGGGTGTTATCGGCATGCCGCGCCGCTACGCCGACTACCTGGTGGAGGATAACTTCACCCTGATGAACCAGTTCTCCACCTACGGTTCCTTCCTGCTGGGTGCGTCCATGATTCCGTTCTTCTGGAACGTGTACATCACCTGGCGCCACGGCAAGAAGGTTGAAGTTGATGACCCCTGGGGCTTCGGCGGATCGCTCGAGTGGGCCACGTCCTGCCCGCCGCCGCGCCACAACTTCACGTCGCTGCCGCGCATCCGTTCGGAGCGCCCGGCACTGGACCTGCACCATCCTGAACTCCAGCAGACCGTGACCGATGATTCGGCCGCCGGTAAGGTTCTGGGCGCTGCTGATCGTAAGGAGAAGGCCAAGTGAAGGTAGAGACAAAGCTCTTCGCCTATATGGCACCGTTCTTCCTCGTGGTGGGCGTTGTCTACGGCTACCTGGTTGAGTGGATGGAACCGGTGGGCTACCTGGCCCTGTTCCTGACCGCCGGCATGTCCGCCATGATCGCCTTCTACATTGGCTTCACCGGCAAGCGCGTAGGTCCCCGCCCCGAGGACCGGCTCGACGCCGAGATCCACGAGGGTTCCGGCGAACAGGGCTTCTTCAGCCCCTGGAGCTGGTGGCCTCTGCTGCTCGGCCTTTCCGCCGCAGGCGGTTTCCTGGGCATGGCTGTTGGCTGGTGGGTCCTCTTCATCAGTGCAGGCCTGGCGCTTATTGCGCTGGTTGGATGGGTGTACGAGTACAGCCGCGGTGCCCACGCCCACTAGGGCTTTGCACCACACCACAACTGCATAGAAGTACAGCAAGACAGAAGTAAAGCAGGAGAAGTACACCAAAGGGTCCGCAGGCAACTGCGGGCCCTTTGCTGTATCCCGGTCCTGCCGCGTCCCGGTGCGAGGACACGGCGGTGCCGGGGATCCGGCTATTCTTGGATGAGCAGCAGTACGAAAGGGAAGGGACCGCATGCGCAGCATTACCGACGCCGGGACCGGGCCGCGATGACGGAGCACGCCCTGCGCGGAATGCGGGAGACGATTGATGCCGGTACAGGCGTGGCCAAGCATCTGCAGCTGCAGAGCATCCTGCGGCGTTTTGTGGAAGAGCACGCGACGGCGGGTGCGGCGATTCCGTCGGAACGTTTGCTTGCGGACCACTTCGGCGTAGCCCGGATGACCGTCCGGCAGGCCATTGATGCCCTGGTGGCGGATGAGGTCCTGGAGCGGGTGGTGGGCCTGGGTACCTTCGTTGCCCGCCCCAAGCTGGATCTGCAGGTCAAGCTCACGTCCTACAGTGAAGAGATGGCCCGCCGGGGCATGGTCCCTGATGCACGTGTCCTGACCTTCGAGCAGGTGGGTGCATCCCATCTGGTGGCGCGTGAACTTAACATCGATCCCGGGCAGCCGGTTGTCCGCTTCCGCCGGCAGCTTCTTGCGGACGGCGAGCCCATGAGCGTTGATGAGAACTTCATTCCGGCTGTCCATGTTCCGGGGATGCTTGACGAGGAGCCGCCCACCTCCCTCTACCGCGTGCTGAGCGAACGCTACGGCATGGTGATGGAGTGGGGGGAGGACACCATCGAGGCGACTGCCGCTTCGGCTTCCACTGCACGGCTGCTCAACGTGGAGCTGGGGGCGCCGCTGCTGAAGATTCAGCGGCACGCCTACGTGTCCCGGACCATGGTGGACTATTCCGTCTCCTATTACCGGGCTGACCGCTACAAGCTCTGGGTGCCGCTCCAGCGCCCCGGAATGCGCACGCCCCGCTCGTACCACCCGGGGCGCCACCAGGGCCCCTAAGGGCGTCTTCCCGGGATTCTGCTCCCGTTCCTGTGCTCCGCCGCCGGCCCCCGAAGGGACGGGCGGGGCACTGCAATGACCAACACCAGCCAGAAAGGCTAGCGACATGAGTATCACCGTGATGTACCGGCGCGACAAGAAGGGGGTTCTGCACTTCCGCGAAGCAATGTATGACGAGGACTCCCGGGAGTACATGCTCAATCAGGGCAAGGTTGGATTCATGGGAACAGGTTCCGCCACCGCCGGTGTGGACGAAGCTGCAGCCGAAAAGAAGTTCGCTGCCTTTGCAGCCAAGTCAGCTGAACTGGGGTATGCGGAGATTCCCGCAGAAGAGCAGTTCTGGGTTGTTGCCCAGTACGCACTGAAGTCCGCCGAGGGCACGGAACGTGACCGGTACCTGGAGTACAAGGCCCGGACCGCACTGGCCTCCTACTTTTCCTGGCGCGGTCTGGGCACGGTTAAGGAGAGCGAATTCGCTCCCGGGAAACTGAACATTTTCTGCCTCGTCCCTGACGTCCCGAAGGCGGTCAAGGGCATGCTGGTGGTGCTTCGGGACGCAAACCTGGACTTCACCAAGCTGGGCATCGGGTCCGCCCCGGTTGCCGATGCGTCCGCCTGGAAGCGCAGGCACCCGCTGCCGGCAAAAACCCCGTTTACCCTGGACTGACAACAGGCACAGGTTGGCGGGGCAAGAACCGGATAACAAAACAAAGGAGCCGGCCAGCATATGCTGGCCGGCTCCTTTCGCCGTACTAGTTGAGCTGTACTGATAAGCCGAACCGGCTATCAGTACTGAGGGCTACCGATTCGTGATGGAATTCTGGTCTTCCTCTGCCGCTTCAACTTCAGCGGGGGACTCGTGATGGTGTGCATCCTCGAGCTCGCGCGGCGTAACCGGAGCAACCCGGTCTTCGAAGAAGAAGCGTGACAGACGGCCGCGCAGCTTCTCCTTGCCGGTGATCTTCCCGCGGGCGTCCGGCTGGGCCGGGATGGCTTCGGGGGAGTCGAAGTCGACGAGCTTGTAGCGCTTGTACTCGTCCACCGGCTCATGAACCTCGATGTACTCACCGTGGGGGAGACGGACAATGCGTCCGCTTTCTACACCGTGGAGAACGATCTCGCGGTCCTTGCGCTGCAGCGCCAGAGCGATGCGGCGTGCAACGGCGAAGCCAATCAGCGGCCCGAAGATCACCAGGAAGCGCAGCCAGTACGTCACATCGTTCAGTGACACATGGAAGTGCGTAGCGATGAGGTCGGAGCTGGCGGCAGCCCACATGGTGCAGTAGAAGATGATGCCGGCAACGCCGACGCCGGTGCGGAACGGAGCGTTGCGCGGACGGTCCAGCAGGTTGTGGACGCGGGTGTCCTTGGTCAGCCAGGCTTCGATCCACGGCCATGCGAACAGCAGGGTGAAGACGATGCCGGCCGGGACCAGCGCCGGGAACAGAACGTTGAAGGAGAGGGTGTTGGTGCCCCACGGGAACGGAATGTTCCACTCCATCGGGATATTCGCGATCCAGCCCGGCATCAGGCGCAGCGCGCCGTCAACCCAGCCGATGTACCAGTCAGGCTGGGTACCGGCGGAAACGGGGGAGGGATCGTAGGGACCGTAGTTCCAGATCGGGTTGACCGTGAACAGGCCGGCAATGATGGCGATGATGCCGAAGACGATGAAGAAGAATCCACCGGCCTTGGCGGCGTACACCGGACCAACCGGGTAGCCCACCACGTTCATGTTCGTACGGCCGGGGCCGCGGAACTGGGTGTGCTTGTGGATGACGACCATGAACAGGTGGATGGCGATCATCAGCAGGATCAGGGCGGGAACCAGCAGGATGTGCAGCATGTACAGGCGGCCGATGATGTCGGTGCCCGGGAACTCGCCTCCGA
This sequence comes from Arthrobacter sp. APC 3897, assembly GCF_030407495.1. Classification (GTDB taxonomy): domain Bacteria; phylum Actinomycetota; class Actinomycetes; order Actinomycetales; family Micrococcaceae; genus Arthrobacter_B. The sequence continues at coordinate 83,646 of NZ_JASDDG010000015.1, forward strand.
AGAGGAAGAAGCTGATGTACGTACCAACCACCGGCACCGACTTGATAACGCCGTCGATGATGCGCAGGCCGTTGCCGGACAGCAGGTCATCGGGGAGGGAGTAGCCGGTGAAGCCTGCAGCCAGGGACAGGATCAGCAGGACGCCGCCCACCACCCAGTTCAGCTCGCGCGGCTTGCGGAAAGCGCCGGTGAAGAACACGCGGAGCATGTGCACCGAGACGGCAGCTACGAAGAGCAGTGCCGACCAGTGGTGCACCTGGCGCATGAAGAGACCGCCGCGGATGTCAAACGAGATATTCAGCGAAGACTCGTAGGCCACGGACATCTCGACGCCCTGCAGGGGAACATAGCTTCCGTTGTAGTGCGTTTCAGCCATGGACGGGTCAAAGAAGAAGGTCAGGAAGGTGCCCGACAGCAGCAGGATGACGAAGCAGTACAGCGCAACTTCACCAAACATGAAGGTCCAGTGGTCAGGGAAGACCTTGCGGCCGAATTCCTTGACCATGGCCGAACCGCTGACACGGGAGTCAACGAAGTTGGTGACGCGCCCAAGACGGGTCTTGGGCTCGTAAGGGGTAGCGGAGGGAACACTCATGGTTTAGCCACGCTCCCAGTAGCTCGGTCCAACGGGTTCATGGAAATCGCTGGTGGCGATCAGGTAACCGTCTTCGTCCACTGCGATGGGCAGCTGCGGAAGAGGGTGAACGGCCGGTCCGAAGATGACCTTGCATTCCTGCGTGAGGTCGAAGGTGGACTGGTGGCAGGGGCACAGCAGGTGGTGGGTGTGCTGTTCGTACAGCGCCACCGGGCAGCCAACGTGGGTGCAAATCTTGGAGTAGGCGACAATGCCGTCCACGTTCCAGTCTTCACGTCCGGGGGAGGGGTTGAGCGATTCCGGGTCCAGGCGCATGAGCAGGACAACAGCCTTGGCCTTTTCCTCAAGCTTGTGCTCGGACTCGTTCAGGCCCTCGGGAATGACGTGGAACGCTGAACCAAGGGTGACATCGGAAGCCTTGATCCGGGTTCCGCTGGGGTCGCGCGTCAGGTGCACGCCTTCGGCCCACATGGTGTGCCGAAGGACATCGCCGGGCAGCGGGCCGAGGTCGCGGAAGACCGCGATGGCCGGAAGCGGTGCCAGGACCATTGCGCCGAGGAGGGTGTTGCGGATCAGGGGACGGCGCTTGATGCCCGTTTCCTCGATGATGTCGCCCACCATCTTCTCTGCGAGAACACGGTCTTCCTCGGGACGGATTTCATGCCGTTCCTCAGTGATTTCGTGGTCCGGCATGAGCGTCTTGGCCCAGTGCACAATACCGACGCCGATACCCAGCATGGCGAAAGCGGTACCCAGCCCCAGGAGCAGGTTCTGCACCCGGATATCGGCAATGGTGTGGCCGCCTTCGAGCTTGATGCCGAAGTACCCGATGAAAAACACGAGCGTGCCGATGATCGAGATGACGAACAGTGCCGCCACCTGCTTTTCGGCGCGCTTCTCAGCCTGGGGATTCGTATCGGCCAGGCGAGGACGGTGCGGAGGAAGACCGGGATTCCGGAACTTCTCTTCGCCGTCCTGGCCAGCCGTAGCGACGGTGCCCGAGGTGTTCGGACTGCCGTGACTATGGTCGCCCATGATCCCCCTCATCCTTCTCTTGAAACTGCATTTATAGACCTATGTGTAACTGTGATGTCACCCCGGGAGGGTGAGCGCGGGTGATGTCTAGGAAGACCGGGAGGTCAACCAAATGGTGAAAGCGATGACGAGGCCAAGGCCCGCCGTCCAGATGAACAGGCCTTCGGAAACCGGACCCAGCGAGCCGAGTTCGGCACCGCCCGGGGAACCGTTGGCTTCGATGTTCTTCAGGAAGGCGATGATGCTCTGCTTGTCCTCGGGGGAGACGTTGGCGTCGTTGAAGACGGGCATGTTCTGCGGGCCTGTGACCATGGCCTCGTAGATGTGCTTCTCGGAGACGCCCTCCAGGGAGGGAGCGAACTTACCCTGCGTCAGGGCACCACCGGCACCCGCTGCGTTGTGGCACATGGCGCAGTTGACACGGAACAGCTCTCCACCCTCGGCAGCGTTGCCGCCGGCGGCGTCGATGATTTCAGCGTCCGGCACGGCGGGACCGGCACCGAGGCTTGCTACGTAAGCGGCGAGCTGGCTGGTCTGTTCTTCGGTGAACTGGACGGGCTTCTGCTGTGCCTGCGGGCCCTGCATTGCCATGGGCATGCGGCCGGTGCCGACCTGGAAGTCGACCGATGCGGCTCCGACGCCGATGAGTGAGGGGCCGTTGACGGATCCGGATGCGTCCATGCCGTGGCAGGTGGCGCAGTTGGCGATGAAGAGCTTCTCGCCTTGGTCTTCGTCATCGGCCGTATAGGCGGTGCTGGCAGCCTGGGCCTCGTTGGCCCCGCTGACAGCTGCGTAGAGCCCACCCGTAACGAGGAGTCCCAGCAGCAGCAGCGCAACTGCTGCTAGGGGATGACGTCGCCTTTGCGATAGTGCCTTCACTTGGTGGTTCCTAACTTGTGTGGTCTTTGGTGTGCTGGTGCCACTGTGGATTTCTTGGTAATTGCCGGCTCAAGCAGGTGTTACTTGAGGAAGTAGATGATGACGAACAGGGCAATCCAGACTACGTCCACGAAGTGCCAGTAGTACGAGGTCACGATCGCGGAAGTCGCTTCAAAGTGTCCAAAACGCTTCGCTGCGTAGGCGCGTCCGATGATGAACAGGAACGCGATGAGTCCACCGGCGACGTGCAGGCCGTGGAAGCCCGTGGTCAGGTAGAACGAGGAACCGTAGGAGTTCGAGGAGATCGACACCCCTTCGGTAACGAGCATCGCGTATTCGTAAGCCTGAACGGACACGAAGACTGCACCCATGAGGAAGGTGAGGAGGAACCACTCGACCATGCCCCAGCGGGAAACTTGGAAGAGTCCTCCCGTGCGGCGCGGCTGAAGACGTTCTGCGGCAAAGACGCCGAACTGGCAGGTAACGGAACTAAGAACAAGGATCACCGTGTTCGCCAACGCAAACGGAACGTTGAGCTTCTCGGTCTCCATGGCCCACAGATCGCTCGAAGTGGAGCGAAGAGTGAAATACATGGCGAAGAGCGCGGCGAAAAACATGAGTTCGCTGGCCAGCCACACTACGGTTCCGACGGAAACCATATTGGGGCGGTTCAGCGTGGGGTGAGCCGGGGTACTGGGGGCATGGGTCGCTGTTGTCACATAGACATTATGGACGTAAAACTCTCCAGTTCTCCAACAGATATAGACGGTCGGCGCGTCAAAATAGTGCCGAAACCCCGCGGATCCCAGTAACGGCGCGGAAGTGGCTCGTCAGAAACAAATCCGCTTTTTCTACGATTCGTAGATAACCTAGGGGATGTGACTACGAATCCGAGCTCCGAACACACTTGGCCGACGCTCATCAACGCCCTGGTTTCGCGCCGGGATCTGCGCTCTGAACAGACTCGCTGGGCGATGAATTCCATCATGGCGGGCGAAGCTTCCGACGCCCAGATGGCGGGGTTTTTGGTGGCACTGCGGTCCAAAGGGGAGACGGTCCAGGAACTGACCGGCCTGGTGGAGGCCATGCTGGAGAACGCACGCCCCATCAACATCCCGGGGGAGACCCTGGACATCGTCGGCACGGGAGGCGACCGGCACAACACAGTGAATATCTCCTCCATGGCTGCCCTCGTCTGTGCCGGGGCCGGAGCCAAAGTGGTCAAGCACGGAAACCGGGCGGCGTCGTCGTCGTCGGGCTCCGCTGACGTGATTGAGGCACTCGGGGTGCGCCTGGACCTCCCCGTGGAACGCGTGGCGGAGGCAGCGTCCGCGGCCGGCATCACCTTCTGCTTCGCCCAGGTTTTCCATCCGTCCATGCGGCACGCAGCTGTGCCAAGGCGGGAAATGGGTGTGGCCACCGCCTTCAACTTCATGGGACCGCTGACCAATCCCTCCCGCCCCGCTGCCTCCGCGATCGGGGTTGCCGATATTCGGCTCGCGCCCCTGATGGCCGGCGTCCTGGCGGCACGCGGCGTACGTGCCCTGGTGTTCCGCGGCGAGGATGGCCTGGATGAGATGACGACGACCGGCGCCTCCACCGTGTGGGAGGTCCGTAACGGGGCCGTAGAGGTGTCAACGGTGGATCCCCTGGATCTCGGCATCCCCCGGGCTACCCTGGACGACCTGCGGGGCGGAGACGCGTCCGCGAACGCCGCTGTGGTGCGCAGCGTGCTGGCCGGGGACAAGGGACCGGTCCGCGACGCCGTTGTCCTCAACGCCGGTGCCGCCCTGGTTGCCCTGGACCCCGAGGTGCACGGTTCCCTGCGGAATCGCCTGGCGGACGGTATCCGCCGCGCAGAGGAGTCCATTGACTCCGGTGCCGCACAGGGTGCACTGGACAGCTGGATCGCCGTTACGCAGTAGCCCCGGTCACGGGGGCGGCAGACGGAAATCCGTCTGATTCAGGCCTGATTTTCTCCCGGCTGCTGCGGTTTTCGCTATATATACGAGCCGTACGAGCGAAACTGCAGGGTCCGCACGGAACCGAAAACGAGGCCCTTTTTCTTACCCGCCAGGGAAGAAAAAGGGCCTCAAACTGTTACAAAACCGTTGCTCTCAGAGGTGACTCCTGTGATTTTCGGCTCGAAATTCCAACGGGTCAGCTATCGAATCCGAGTGAAAAAGCGGCGTCCAAATCGTGCTTGGAGTAGGACCGGAAGGCGATCTGGGTGGTGGTGCCGATGACGCCGTTGACCTTGGAGAGCCGGTTGGCGATCGCGTCCGCGAGATCCTCGTGGCGGCGGACGCGGGCAACGGCGATGAGGTCCCATTCGCCGGTGACCGAGTAGACCTCGCTGATGCCTTCGATCTCGGAGATCTCTTCGGCGCATTCGGGGATGCGGGCGGAGTCGGTCTGAATGAGGACAAAAGCCGTGATCATGATGAGCCTTTCGAAAGTGCCGGCGGGGTGGAGTCCGGTGCGTCGGCGCAGCCGGCCCCGCTACTGCGAGCCTATCGGAAACACGGAGTGTGCTTCCTCGGGGGATGTCCCGGTTAGCGCTTCCTGCGGACCAGGTGGTTCACGGCCCGCGGAACCAGCAGGAAGGCGCCCAGGACGCATAGTGTGACGACGGCGAAGCTCGGGGCCACACCGCCGCCGAAAAGCGCCCGGATGCCCAGTCCGGCAACCACAGTGATCAGCCACAGGACTGCACCTGCCGGCCACAGGGACGCCGGAGACTGCCAGCGGGCCAGAAGGAGGCGGCCGGCCAGGCAGGCTGCCAGGAACGGCGAGGCGGTGACGAGGATCCCGGCGGGATCCAGGCCGTGTTGGTGGGTGTCCCGGCCAAGGGCGGCAAACAGGATGATGAGGACGATGTCGAGGGCCAGGATCACGGCGCTGCTGCGGCCGGGGCCGGTCTGCGAGGCGTCAGGGGAAACAGCAGGGGAGCCGGCCGGGGAAGCGCCGTCGGATGTGCTGCGCGGGGAGTTCACGGCTGCTGCTTTCCGGAGGCGCCGCGGCGGTGCTCCCGTACGTAGGGTTCCAGGAGTTCGCTGAC
>NZ_JASDDG010000016.1 GCF_030407495.1 Arthrobacter sp. APC 3897
CAGTTTGTCCGGGAGCAGTGGATCAATCTCAATGGTGCCTGGGACTTCGAGATAGACCGCAGCGATTCGGGCCTGGACCGCGGCCTCCTGCAGCGCCCCCTGCTGGGTTCGATCATTGTGCCGTTCGCTCCCGAATCCGAACTCTCCGGAATTGGAGAAACAGACTTCATGGACGCGGTCTGGTACCGCCGCACCATCACCGTTCCGTCGGACTGGAACGGATTGCGCCCCATTCTGCACTTCGGCGCAGTGGACTATGACGCCACGGTTTGGGCCAATGGCACCGAAGTGGCAAAGCATCGCGGCGGTTTCACTCCCTTCGACGCAGACCTCTCTGCTGTGGCAGGCCCGGGCGACGACGTCGAAGTCACCGTGCGTGCCCGCGACCTGCACGGTGAAGTACAGGCCCGCGGCAAGCAGGCCACCTGGTTTGCCAACACACACTGCCAGTACACCCGGACCACCGGCATCTGGCAGACAGTCTGGCTTGAAGGCGTGCCCCCCACTGCTGTCACCCGGATTCAAATCACTCCCAACGTGGCCTCAAGCAGCTTCACAGTCACCGCACCGCTGACGGGAAACCTGCCGGAGGGCCGGCTGAATGTTTCCTTGACGGACAATGACGGCCGCAGGGTGGCCGAAGCGTCGGTGGGCACCGGCTTTGACCTCGCTCCCACGCTGGTCCTCACCCTGGCCGAAGCTGACGTTCGGCTCTGGGATGTGGGCAACCCCCAGCTGTACGGAGTGGAGGTCTCCCTGTTCACGGGGGACACCCGGGTGGACAGGATCCGCAGCTACACCGCATTGCGCTCAGTCAGCATCGATGGCAATTCCTTCCGCCTCAACGGCCGCCGGGTTTTCCAGCGCCTGGTGCTGGACCAGGGCTACTGGCCTGAATCGCTGATGACGGCGCCGTCGGACCAGGCGCTGATTGATGACATTGAATTGTCGCTGGCCGCCGGCTTCAACGGCGCCCGCCTGCACCAGAAGGTCTTTGAGGAGCGCTTCCTGTTCCATGCGGATCTGCGCGGCTATCTGGTCTGGGGAGAGTTCGGCGACTGGGGCGTTTCCGGTCAGGGCCCCATGGGCGACAACCAGAAACCTGACGCGTCCTTCATATCCCAGTGGCTTGAGGCGGTCCAGCGGGACATCAACCACCCCTCGATTGTGGGCTGGTGCCCCCTGAATGAGACCCACCAGGTGCTCCACGACCGGATTACGGTTCTGGATGATGTCACCCGTGCCATGTTCTTGGCCACCAAACTTGCCGACCCCTCCCGTCCGGTCATTGATGCCTCCGGATATTCTCATCGGGTGATGGAAACGGATGTCTATGATTCGCATTCGTATGAACAGGACCCGGAAGCCTTCCAGGCCGAGCAGCAGGGCCTTGCCGACGGCAAGCCGTTCCTGAACCGCCCGGCCACTCTGGGGGAAATCGGTCTTCCGCACGGGAAGACCGAGTACTCCCTCCCATATGCCGGCCAGCCTTTCTTCGTTTCCGAATACGGCGGCATCTGGTGGAACGAGCAGGAAGCAGTGGCCGCGGCTGAGGGACGTGCCCCGGTTGCCGTTGGCAGCGACCAAGCCGATTCCTGGGGGTACGGAGACCGCGTCCGGTCCGAGGAGGAGTTTTACGCCCGGTTTGAAGGTTTGACCAACGTACTCCTTGATGACCCGAACATGTTCGGGTACTGCTACACCCAGCTGACGGACGTCTTCCAGGAGAAGAACGGCGTCTATGACTTCAAGCGCGGGGATAAGTTCGACGTCGAACGCCTGCGCCGCGTTCAGCAGCGTCCGGCGGCTTACGAACAGCGGACGGATTAAGCCGCAATTCCCTGCATCCAGCGATAGAAAGCGCTGCCGGCTTTCCATCCGGCAGCGCTTTTCTCCTTAAATCCCACCCTCTGTTAGCTCCAGCTCCACCGGCGTGTCACCCGTTTGTAACCCAGACCACATAGTATTACGTGCGTCACTCCAGTAACCCCCCTTCGGCGCCGCTCGGCGGTGTCCACAACCGTCGGCTGGCATCCCAGCGGACCAAGGAGCAAGAGGCATGAAAAGACCATTCTGGAAGGCTGCGCTGGGAACCACCCTGACAGCCGGCCTGCTGGCAGCACCAATCACGGCGCTTCCGGCCTTTGCACAAGACAGCCGTGCAGCTGTTGCCCCCGGCATCATCATCAATGAGGCCTACCTGAGCGGCGGCAGCGCCAACGCGCCGTTCGTCAACAAGTTCGTGGAGCTGTACAACCCCACTTCCGCCGACGTCAGCCTTGACGGCTGGTCCCTCCAGTACCGGGCAGCGGGTTCGACGGCGGCTCCCACCGGCATCGGTGCACTCTCCGGCACCATCCCCGCCGGCGGTTACTATCTGGTGTCCGGCGCCTCCAACGGAGCCGCCGGAGCACCCCTGCCCGAAGCCGATGCGACCATCGGCGCCAGCTTCTCCGGGTCGGGCGGCACCCTCATCCTGTCCAGCCAGTCCACCCGCGTGGATCCGCTGCCCACCGGTTCAGTCACCGCCGCCGCCGGCGTCGTTGACCTGCTGGGCTACGGCACCTCGAACACCTTCGAAACCTTGGCCGCCGCCGCGCCGGCAGGCAACAGCGATCCCAAGTCCCTGAACCGGACCGGGTTCGCCGACACGAACAACAACGCGGCAGACTTCGTGCTCAACGCGGCCGTGACCCCCACCGGAACGGGCGGAACGGCTCCCACTGAGCCGACCCCCACACCCACACCGACGCCGTCACCCACTGCGCCCGTCGAGCCCCCTGCCGGCGCCGTGCCCATCGCCGAGATCCAGGGCTCCGGCGACACCAGCCCTCTGGTGGGACAGAACGTCACCACCCGCGGGATAGTCACCGGTGTCTATCCCACCGGCGGCTTCAACGGCTACTACATCCAGACCCCCGGCACAGGCGGCACGCTGGATCCGGCCGCCCACACCGCTTCGGACGGCATCTTCGTGTTTTCCGCAGACACCGTCGGCTCCGTCGCAGCAGGCGACTATGTTGAAGTCACCGGCGCCGTGGGCGAATACTTTGGCCTCACCCAGCTCACCGTTGCCGCCGGCCAGATGACCAAGCTCGAGGAGGCGGCCGAAGAGGTCAAGCCCGCCGCTGTTGCCTGGCCCGCCTCCGATACGCAGCGCGAAGCCCTCGAGGGGATGCTGCTGGCACCGCAGGGCAGCTACACCGTCACCGACAATTACTCCCTGAACCAGTACGCGGAGATTGGGCTGGCTGCCGGCGATTCGCCCCTGGTCCAGCCCACCGCTGTGGCTCCCGTGGGCACCCCCGAGCACGCCGCCGTCGTCGCCGACAATGCGGCCCGTGCCGTGAAGCTCGACGACGGCACCAGCATCAACTTTCTGGGCGCCGCCAACCAGGGCATCCCGCTGCCCTACCTGACCCTGGACAATCCGGTGCGCATCGGGGCAGCCGCCACCTTCACCACCGGCGTCATCCTGGACTACCGCAACAGTGCCTGGAAGTTCCAGCCGCTGACCGCGCTCACCGCTGAGAACGCCGCGGAGGCCGCCCCGGCGTCGTTCGAAGCCACGCGCACCGCCGCTCCGGAAAGCGTGGGAGGCAACCTCAAGCTCGCCTCCTTCAACGTGCTGAACTACTTCAGCACCACGGGCACGGACCTCACCGGCTGCACCTACTACAACGACCGTTCCGGCGCGCCGCTGACCGTGCGCGGCGGCTGCGATGCCCGCGGCGCCGCAAACCCGGAGAACCTGGAACGCCAGCAGGCAAAAATCGTGTCCGCCATCAACGCCCTCGGCGCCGACGTCGTGTCCCTGATGGAGGTGGAGAACTCCGCCGTGTTCGGCAAGGACCGTGACGATGCACTGGCCAACCTGACCGCTGCCCTGAACGAGGCCGCGCCGGGCACCTGGGACTATGTCCGCTCCCCCGCGGCACTGCCGGACGATGAAGACGTCATCCGCACCGCCTTCATCTTCCGCACGGCCGCTGCAGAACCGGTGGGTGAATCCGCCATTCTGAACGATGAAACCGTGTTCTCCAACGCCCGTGAACCACTGGCGCAGGCCTTCAAGCCCGCCGGCGGGGAAGACAACTCCACCATCCTGGCGGTCAGCAACCACTTCAAGTCCAAGGGATCTGCTCCGTCAACCGGCGAAAACTCCGACACCGGACAGGGCGGCTGGAACGCTGACCGAGTGCGGCAGGCCCGGGCGCTGGCAGCCTTCGCTGACGCTGAAGCGGAAGCCGCCGGCACGGAAAAGGTCTTCCTGCTGGGTGATTTCAATTCATACGCCGCCGAGGACCCGATGACCGTTCTGGCCGAGGCCGGCTACGTCAACCTGGGCAAGGCCACCGGCAAGCACTCCTATGCCTTCAGCGGACTGGTTGGTTCCCTGGACCACATCCTGGCCTCTGAGGAAGCAGCGGAAGCCGTGACCGGTGCCGACATCTGGAACATCAACTCGGTGGAGTCCCTGGCGCTGGAATACAGCCGCTACAACACCAATGTCACCAACTTCTACGCTCCGGATCCGTTCCGTTCCTCGGACCACGATCCCATCCTCGTCGGTTTGGACCTCACCCCGGCAGGGACCGAAACCGAGAAACTGAACCTGCTGAACATCAACGACTTCCACGGCCGCATTGATGCCAATACCGTCAATTTCGCCGGAACCGTTGAACAGCTCAAGGCCGCCGCACCCGAGGGCAGCTCGCTGTTCCTCTCCGCCGGAGACAACATCGGCGCTTCGCTGTTCGCGTCCTCCGTGCAGCAGGACAAGCCCACCCTCGATGTGCTGAACGCCCTCGGACTGCGGGCCTCGGCCGTGGGAAACCACGAGTTTGACGCCGGATACGCCGATCTGACCGACCGGGTTGATCCGGCTGCGGACTTCCCGTACCTGGGCGCCAACGTCTACCTCAAGGGCACCGCAACCCCGGCTCTGGATGAGTACACCATCCTGGACGTCAACGGTGTCTCAGTGGCAGTGATCGGTGCGGTCACCGAAGAGACCTCCGCGTTGGTCACCCCGGGCGGCATTGCCGACCTGGAGTTCGGCGACCCTGTGGAAGCCGTCAACCGGGTCGCCGAACAGCTCCAGGCGTCCGGAGACGTCGACGTCATTATCGCCGAATACCACGAGGGCGCCGGCAGCGGCACCCCGGACGGTGCTTCCCTGGAAGAGGAACTGGCGGCCGGCGGTGCGTTTGCCGAGATCGTCAACGGCACCACACCGCTGGTGGACGCCATCTACACCGGACACACCCACAAGCAGTACGCCTGGGATGCACCCGTTCCCGGCGCCGGCGGCAAGACCCGTCCGGTGCTGCAGACCGGTTCCTACGGTGAGTTCATTGGCCAGATCACGCTGGACTACAACCCGGCCACGGATGAGGTGCTGTCCTACACGGCAACCAACGTTCCGCGGACCACCGCGAGCGCCGCGTCACTCGTGGCCACCTATCCCGCCGTGGCAGAGGTCAAGTCCATCGTGGACGCAGCCCTGGCCTCCGCCGCGGAGATCGGCAACCAGCCGGTTGGCTCGGTCACCGCTGACATCACGACGGCGTTCAACGGCACCGCCCGCGATGACCGCAGCGCGGAATCCACGCTGGGCAACCTCGTGGCCGACTCCCTGCTGACCACGCTGTCCTCCGCGGAGCGCGGCGGTGCCGAAATCGGCGTCACCAACCCCGGCGGGCTGCGGGCCGAGCTGTACTACGGCGACGACGGCGTGATCACCTACGCTGAAGCCAACGCCGTGCTGCCGTTCGTCAACAACCTGTGGACCACCACGCTTACCGGTGCCCAGCTCAAAACAATGCTGGAACAGCAGTGGCAGCCCGAGGGAAGCTCACGTGCCTTCCTGGCACTTGGCCTGTCCGACAACATCACCTACACCTATGATCCGGACCAGCCGCGCGGCTCCCGGATCCAGACCGTCACCATCAACGGTGCCGCCATGGATCCGACCCGCGCCTACCGGGTGGGCACTTTCAGCTTCCTGGCCCAGGGCGGCGACAACTTCAGCGTCTTCTCCGAAGGCACTGACACCCGCGACTCCGGACTCGTGGACCGTGATGCCTGGATCAGCTACATCGAGGCGAACAGCCCGCTGTCACCGGACTTTGCCCGCCAGGGCGTCATCACCAAGGGCGCCCCGGCAACTGCGAAGGCCGGAACCGCGGTGTCCTTCACCGTATCCGGCCTGGATCTGACCTCGCTGGGCAGCCCCGCGAACACCGGACTGGCCGCCAGCTGGGTGAATGCAGCCGGCACCTCCACCACTCTGGGCACCGCTTCCGTGGCGTCGGGCACGGCTACCGTGAACGTCACCCTTCCGGCGTCGGCTGCCGGCGCCGGAACCCTGGTACTCACCGCGGCTCCGTCCGGAACCACTGTGACTGTTCCCGTCACAGTGGAGGCTGCGCCGACCGTTCCGCCGGCTCCGGTGTGCAAGGCTCCGGTTCCGCCCCAGTACTGGTGGGACGTCCGGGGCTGGCTCCGATACGCCATCGAATGGGCCAAGTATCTGGTCTGCCTGAGCCAGCGCGGCTAATCCCGCACTGACACGAGGCCCAGCGCCTGAGCACTAAAGGGCGGTGCCGCCCGGACCCGGGGTCCGGACGGCACCGCCCTTTTTGTGTGTAACCCGCTAGTCCCCGAAGCGGGCGACGAGCCGGCCGAGCACCTGGTTGTTCTTCAACCGCTCAAGTCCTTCGCCCACCTGATCAAAGGAGATTTCCTCGTAGCCCGGGGTGATCTCGCCGCGAAGCATCAGGTCAAAGACCTCTTCGATGTCTGCCACGGTGCCGCCGAGCGAACCTTCGATGGTCTTACCCAGGACGGAGTTGGTGGCCACGGTAAAGGTGGGCCGCCCGAGGCCCACCTGCACCACCTTGCCGCCGCGTTTGACCGCGTTCACGGCTTTCTGAGTGGTATCGAAACCGGCGTAGTCAACAATGAGGTCGAAGTCGCCGCCCCGCCGCGGATCGGTCACCCATTCCGCGGCGTCTTTAACGCAGGAAACCGCACCGGCTTCCTTTGCAGCAGGCCAGGCTTCCTCCTTCATCTCGGCCACGTGCACCTCAGCACCGGCAAGGACTGCAGCGCGTGCACCTATCTGCCCCAGGCCGCCAAAACCGATCACGCCAACCTTCATGCCTTCCTTGGCACCGCCGGCCTTGATCATGGCGTGATAGGAGGTCATGCCGGCGTCGGTGGCCAGCGCGGCCAACGAGAGGTCCAGTCCGTCCGGAACCCGGGCAAGGTCGCGGTAGTCCGCAGCCAGCTTGTCCGCGAAGCCGCCCGGGGTGAACATCCCCAGCGGCGGCTGAACGCCGGAGGAGCAGACGCCCACCACGTCGCCCACCTTGAAGCCCGTGACCTCCGAGCCCAGAGCCGTGATGACTCCCGCGTTTTCGTGACCCTGTGTCATAGGAAGGAACGGCATGGCCTGGTCCCCCACCTCCATGTACATCACGTCGGAGTGGCACAGGCCTGCAGCCTTGACGTCGATAATCACCTGGGTGGGGCCGGGAACCGGCTCCTCAACCTCGTTGAGCTGGATCGGCTGCTGTTCCCCCATGTACTGCCAAGCCTTCATGACTCGTCCTTTCTGCCGGGGCCGAGGGCGGCGGGCCCCGTGCGTGCAGCGTCTGGACGGCACGCGTGTTCGAGAACCCTCAGAGCCAGTTTAAATCCACCGGGCAGGCACTTCCGGGCTAGTCGCGCGGGTCCGGGTCATTGGGCTTTTCGCTGCCCATGTCCGCGGCGCCGAAGACCTTCACCGCCGGGTTGTCCGTCTCCTCGTTGGGGCGCGGCTTGAGCTCCGGATGGTGCAGGTCCAGGGCCGGACGCTCGGACCGGATACGGGGCAGGGAGGTGAAGTTGTGGCGCGGCGGCGGGCAGGAGGTGGCCCATTCCAGCGAACACCCGAAGCCCCAGGGGTCATCAACGTCCACCCGGCGTCCGCGGCGCCAGGTGATGTAGACGTTCCAGAAGAACGGAATCATTGAAACGCCCAGGATCATGGAGGAAATCGTGGACAGCTGGTTCATCGCGGCGAAGTTATCCTCCACCAGGTAGTCGGCGTAGCGGCGGGGCATGCCGATAACACCCAGCCAGTGCTGGACCAGGAATGTGCCGTGGAAGCCAATGAACAACAGCCAGAAATGGATTTTGCCCAGGCGCTCGTTCAGCATCTTGCCGGTGAATTTTGGCCACCAGAAATAGAAGCCGGCGAACATGGCAAACACCACGGTTCCGAAGATCACGTAGTGGAAATGGGCCACCACAAAGTACGTATCAGAGACCTGGTAGTCCAGCGGGGGCGAGGACAGGATGATGCCGGTCAGGCCGCCGAAGAGGAACGTGATGAGGAAGCCTATGCTCCACAGCATGGGGGTCTCAAACGTGATGGATCCCCGCCACATCGTGCCGATCCAGTTGAAGAACTTCACGCCCGTTGGCACCGCGATCAGCATGGTCATGAAGGCGAAGAAGGACTGCATGATCGCGCCCGTGACGTACATGTGGTGGGCCCACACGGTGACGGACAGTGCGGCGATGGCAATCGTGGCGAAAACGAGTCCCTTGTAGCCAAAAATCGGTTTTCGGCTGAAGACCGGAAGCACTTCCGAAATGATGCCGAAGAACGGCAGCGCGATGATGTACACCTCGGGGTGGCCGAAGAACCAGAACAGGTGCTGCCACAGGATGGCGCCGCCGCGCTCGGGGTCGAAGATGTGCGCTCCGAACCTCCGGTCCGCGCCCAGTGCAAACAGCGCGGCGGCCAGCGGCGGAAACGCCATGAGAATCAGGATGGCTGTGACCAGGGTGTTCCACGTGAAGATTGGCATCCGCCACATGGTCATCCCGGGGGCACGCAGGCAGATGATGGTGGTGACGAAGTTGACCGCACCCAGGATGGTTCCGAATCCGGACAGCGCCAGTCCAAACACCCACAGGTCTCCGCCGATCCCCGGCGAGAACGTGGTGTTGGACAGCGGGGCATAGGCGGTCCACCCAAAGGACGCCGCACCCTGGGGTGTGATGAATCCGCTGACCGCAATGGTGGAGCCGAAGAGGAAGAACCAGAAAGCCAGTGCGTTCAGACGGGGGAAGGCCACGTCCGGCGCTCCGATTTGCAGCGGCATGATGACGTTGGCGAAGCCGGAGAACAGCGGGGTTGCGAACATCAGCAGCATGACCGTGCCGTGCATGGTGAACAGCTGGTTGTACTGTTCCTTGGTCTGCAGGATCTGCATTCCGGGTTCGAAGAGTTCGGCGCGGATCACCAGCGCCATCACCCCGCCCAGGCAGAAGAAGATGAATGATGCGATCAGGTACATGTACCCGATGGTCTTGTGGTCCGTCGAGGTGATCCAGTTGACGACGATGCGTCCTTTGGACAGCGGAACGACGCGCGGCGCGACGAAGGTGCCGGATTCATCTGCGGAGTACTTGAGCGTCGACATGCAGTGCCATCCTTGGGTGCATAGGCCAGAACCACGTACTTCCAGCGGCCCTTTCGGAGCCGGCCGTTTCTGTATCGTAGGTCTCCGCTTTTGCTGCCGTCCAGAGGTTTGTGCTCCCGGCTCCTCCGGAAAGCCCACGCAAAGCCGGAGGCTGCAGGGAATGAAAGTCTTTCGAGTCCGGTTGTGACGGGGACATGCATCGAGACTCCAAGGAGAAACACATGACAACGCAGGTTCAGTCACAGACTCCGGCCCGCACGGACTGGATTCCTTCGAAGCAGTACATTGCCGGTCAATGGCGCGACGGCGGTTCGGAAAAGACCCTCTCCGACAAGAGTCCCTTTGACGGCACCGAGCTGATGAGCATCCGCCAGGCATCCCGGGAAGACCTGAACGAGGCCTACACCGCAGCGGCCAAAGCCCAGCTGGAGTGGGCGGCGCAGACGCCGGCCGCCCGACGCGCCGTCATGGAACGCGCAGCAGAGATCTTCGACGAGCGCCGCGACGAAATCATCGCCTGGCTCGCCGCCGAATCCGGCAGCACCGTCATCAAGGCCAACATCGAAGTGGACTCCGCGCGGTCCATCACCAAGGAATCGGCCACCTTCCCGCACCGTGTATCCGGCAAGATCCTGCAGTCCGATGTTCCCGGCAAGGAATCCCGTGTGTACCGCGGCCCGCTCGGCGTCGTCGGCGTCATCAGCCCCTGGAATTTCCCCCTCCACCTGTCCCAGCGCTCCGTGGCGCCCGCGCTGGCACTGGGCAACGCCGTCGTCCTCAAGCCCGCGTCGGATACCCCGGTGACCGGCGGACTGATGATCGCCCGCATCTTCGAAGAAGCCGGGCTTCCCGCCGGCGTCCTCAGCGTCGTCGTCGGCGCCGGGTCCGAAATCGGTGACGCCTTTGTGGAGCACCCGGTCCCCTCGTTCATCTCCTTCACCGGATCCACCCCGGTGGGCAAGAATCTTGGCGCCCTGGCCGCCTCCGGACCCACGCTCAAGCATGTCGCCCTGGAGCTCGGCGGCAACAGCCCGTTTGTGGTCCTCGCCGACGCGGACGTGGACCAGGCGGTCAAGGCCGCCGTCATGGGCAAGTTCCTGCACCAGGGACAGATCTGCATGGCGGTGAACCGGATCATTGTCGAGGACGCCGTTTATGACGAATTCGTGGAGAAGTTCGCCGCGCACGCCAAGACGCTGAAGTCCGGCGACCCCACGGACCCGCAGAATACTGTGGGGCCGATCATCAACGCCAAGCAGCTCGAAGGCCTGCAGAAGAAGATTGAGCTGGCCAAGGAGCAGGGCGCACGGCTTGTTGTTGAGGGTGAAACCAACGGACAGGTCCTCTCCCCTTACGTCTTCGCGGACGTTACCCGGGACATGGAACTGTTCCAGGAGGAAATCTTCGGTCCGATCGCAGGCATCATCCGCGCGGCCGACGCCGAAGATGCCCTGGCGCTGGCCAACGCCAGTGACCTCGGGCTGGCAAGCTCGGTCTTCACCTCGGATCTGGACCGCGGCGTCCTGTTCGCCCGCCGCATCAAGGCCGGTATGACCCACGTCAATGACATTCCGGTCCAGGATGAAGCCCATGTTGCCTTCGGCGGCGAGAAGAACTCCGGTCTGGGCCGTTTCAACGGCGAATGGGCCATCGAGGAATTCACCACCGACCACACGGTGACCCTGCAGCGCGAGCCGCGGCAGTACCCGTTCTGATCGGTGCCGCTTCCCCGCGGAGCTGAAAGCTGAAAGGATGCCGTCCCGGATGAATGCCGGGGCGGCATCCTGCTTTTGCCCGGCGCCAAGTACAAGACAAGTACAGGAAAGGGATTCCCATGCAGACCAGGCGGCAGTGGACAGTGGAGAACGACGGCGCCCGGCTGGCCGTTTTCGAGTACGGCCTGCCGGCGGCACCGGCGACTCCCACAGTGCTGCTGGTCCACGGCTACCCGGATGACCATACGGTGTTCGGCAGCGTCATCGAGGACCTGGCCACGGACCACCGGGTCCTCGCCTACGACACGCGCAATGCCGGTGCATCGCGGGTGGACGCTGTGCCGGCCGGGGGAAATCCTCTCCAGCCGTACCGCCTGCCGCTGCTCGTCAACGACCTCTACGCCGTGCTGGCATCGGCCAACACCGGTGGCCCGGTGCATCTGGTGGGCCATGGCTGGGGGTCCATCCAGTGCTGGGCCGCAGTCCGCGATGACCGCGCCGGCGGCAGGATCCGCAGCTTCACGAGCATTTCCGGACCCGACATCGGACACCTGCGGCGTTGGTTCGCCGCGTCCCTGCGGTCCCCGCGCCGCTGGCTGCTCGCTGCCGGCCAGGCCATGCGCAGCACGTATGTGGCGTTCTTCCAGCTGCCCGCCCTGCCGGAGCTTCTCTGGCCGCTGCTGGGACCGCGCTATGCACAGCGCGCCGGAACCAGTGCACGGACCGCCTCGGACAACGGGGTCCGCGGCCTGCAGCTGTACCGCGCCAACCTGCTCGGCTCAGGCGTGAGCGCAGCAACCGGGCAGCCGCCCCTGGAGGTACCCGTTCACGTGGTTGTCCCGCTGCACGATCCCTTCCTCTCGCCGCGGCTGACGGACGGGCTGCGTGAGGAGGTAAAGGATCTGCGGATCAGCGCCGTCGACGGGGGACACTGGTGGCCCGTCGAAAACAGCGGGGCGTTTTGCCGGCTGCTGCGGCAAAACGCTCCGGCCCCGGACAGCGCAGACGGGGCTGGCCAAACGGACCAAAGCGGCCGATAACCTGATCAGCCCGAAACTACCGGGGTTCTTCGGCAGGAACATCGGCCGCACCCAGCTTACGAAGAGCCCAGGGGCCCAGCACGGCACCGCTCAGGATCAATGCCCCGGAAACCAGACACGCCGCCTGCCAGGAACTGAACTCATAGAGCACGCCTGCGGCCACGGCGCCGGCGGCCGCACTGAGCAGTCCCACCGCGGTGTAAACGCCCATGGCCGTGCCGACACTGTTCGGGGCTGCTTCGGCAACCACGGACTGTTCAATCGGCATGAGCACGGCAAACGCCACTCCGCTGAGAATCCACAGGATTGAAATCAGCACCGGGCTGCCGACCCACGCCAGCGATACGGCAAAGGCCGCGCTAAAAACAGACGCGGCCATGACCGCCCGGCGCCGCCCGATCCGCACAACGGCCCGGTGCAGGACGGGAGGCAGGACCATCATGGCAATGGCTCCGGGAAGAAAGACATAGGCGGCCTCAATGACCTCCAGTCCCATCCCGCGCTGCAGGTGCAGCAGCAGCAGAATGGAAACGGCGGCTTCGGCCACCGTGGTGGTTGCCGAAGCGATCAGCATGGGCTGCACAAGCCGGGCAACAACCCCGGATCCCGCTCGTCCTGTGGTTTCCGCTTCAGTGCCGTCCGGCACCCGGGCCTGCCGGACGGGGCTCGCGAACAGCGCCACAGCGCCCACCAGGCAGGCCACACCGCATCCTGCGAGCACCGGGGCGAAGAGGGTGGTCTGTCCCAGTAACATCAAGCCGGCGACGAAGGCGATCCAGGAACCGGTTGACTGCACGGACATAAACCGCGCAAAGACGCCGGAGTCAACCGCCAGCCGTTCGCTCACAATGGCACGCAGGGACACCCATAGGACGGCTCCGCCGGCACCGCCTACAGCAGCGGCAGCGAGGGCCAAAGGCAGGGAATCTGCGATGGCGTATCCGAAGCAGGAGATCCCGTAGACAACAGCACCGGTTCCGGCCAGAGTTCGCCGTTCCCTGCTGTCGGCCAGCCGTCCCGCCAGCGGGCGGACAAGGACTGAGACCAAGAGCTCCGCCGCTATCAGCAGTCCAACCTGCGAGGCGCTGGCGCCGAGGGCAATTCCGGCCCACAGCGGGATGAGGAAATCGATCAGTTCAGCAGGACCGTAAGTCAATCCGGCAGCGAGCAGTGCAGACCGTTCCCGCCGCAGCACGCTTCCTGATTCCCCGGCAGAGGTTTTCGCAGACATCGCCTGAGCATAGGCACGCATGCGTGTGCAGGCAAGGAAACGGGTCAGCTGGAACTGGCGAGGCCCGCTCCCTGGCGCTCATTTTCCCCGCCGGTCCGGCTGCCGCCGGCCGCCGCCGCCAGGACCGCGGCCGCAATATCGTCCGCATCCCGCAGCGTGCGGGCCCCGGCCCCGGCCGAAGAACCCGCTTCAGCGGCAATCGCGGTTCCCCACTGCACCGATGACAACTGGAGTCCCAGTACATACAGGTCCTCCTGCGGCTCACCGCTGATGCCCACCGGCCGGTATGGCGGCGCGGTGACGTCCAGCCCGGGAGTGATCACCGCCGTCCCGTCCGCTGCCATCATGACCTTCGGCCGTGCCTGGCCGTCGCGCAGTATCCCGCTGAGCAGCGGAGAGATGTTCCGGTCCACCCGGTTTGGCGGCATCATCGCTTCCACCAAAGTCCGCGCCGCATATTCCGTTCCCGCCCACGGCGACGTACCGGTGAACACACCGCGCGCTTCATCCACGTCGAACCGCGGATCCGGGCCCACAAAGTGCACGACGCCGGCACGCACCAGAGCCGCCAGCTGTTCGATCCGCTCGGGCGGAGGACCGCTCGCCAGCCCCTCGACCAGCGGCTCAAACCAGCCCCGCAGTTCGGAGAGCCAGGACGCGTCGGCGAGTCCGCCGTCGGCCACTATGGATTTCAGCAGCGTGCGTCCGGCGTTGAGGGCACCGATGGCCATCTTCAGGGGATCGTCTTCGCCCGCGGCCGATCCGGCGGCGTCGTCCTCCAAGTAGGTGAGGATTGCGTTGTCCAGGTCCTGCGCGTCCCGGTATGGACGGCGGCCCAAAGGCTGGGCCAGGGCTTCGAGGTTGGTGCGCCGATCCGCCGGCACAAAGCGGTCCAGGACCTTTTCCTTGGCCCGGTCCCATTCGGCGCCGGGCAGTTCCAGGGCTGCCCGCAGTTCTTCGAGGAACAGCTCGGCCGGTTCCAGCAGTTCGTGTGATGACACCCGGGCCAGCGTGGAGTAGTAGGCCCAGACGGCGTCGCGGTGCAGCAGCGGCCACAGATCATGGTCGAAGCCGGGCAGAATACCCTGCCGCTTGAAGGCCTCAGCTGCTTCCGGAGTGAGATAGCGCAGCTGAACACTGCGCGGCACGTAGGAGTCCAGCCGTGCCTTGGCCCGGTACGGGGTTCCCCGCCGCGAGGCCGCTACCAGGACGGGTTCGCGGCCGCTGGGCTCGTAGCGCAGTGCCCGGCCCGCCGGGAGTCCGCTGGGCAGGAAGCGTCCGCCGCGGCCGGTAGTCACCTGGATCATGATGTCGAAAAAGTTCAGGCCGAGACCGCGGACAAGCACCGGCTCACCCGCAGGAAAGACGCTGAAGTCCACATCCGAGGGAACAGCAGGCGGCAGGTAGCGCAGATTGTGGCGGTCCGCGGCGTCCCGCAGCCTGTCCTGATCCGCGCTCAGCGCTGCGGGAAGGTGTCCCAGGGCAAGCACAACGGCGTCAGCGTCGATGCTGCCTTCGCCCGCCACATCCAGGACCCAGCCCGAACCTGTGTCCGGCCGGACCAGGCTGAGCACCTCGGCGCGGACGTGTTCCAGCTCCACTCCGGCAGCGAGCGCCGCCTCCTGAAGCTGCGCGTAGGTCCACTCGAGGTAGCGTCCGTACACGGCCCGGCTCGGGAAAGCCCCCGATGTCAGGCCGGCCAGTTCCTCCCGGTCCGCGGCGGGCAGGTCCGCCGCGTTGCGTGGTTCGGCCATCAGCATCCGCCACTGGTCAAAGGACAACCCGCCGGACGGCGACGCCGGCAGCTCATCCGCCGTGGCACCGGCCGGAACCACGGTCGGAAAGAGGCAGGGCGTGTTCATCAGGAACAGCCGGGACTGTCCGGTGCGCCAGACGTGGCCCGGTCCGGGGTTGAACGGGTCAAAGACCGTAATTCTGAGGGCGGGGCGGCACTCAGGCGGCAGGGCCAGGTGCCTGGCCAGGATGCGTTCCACAACAGAGATTCCGCGCGGTCCCGCACCAATCACGGCCACCTGGAAGCTCTGCGTGGTATTCATCATGCTTCAAGAGTATCTGCCCGGTAGCCGCGGCTCAGGAGAGGTGCGGGCGAAGGCACCCCGGAACTGCAGGTATCCGCGCGCCCATCTCCGCCGTAAAAGGGTGGACGGGCAGCCCGACACCGGTGCAGCCGCCGCCGGTCTCATCGCCCCTAGGATGGGCTCATGACTTCCTCGACTCATGACCAGTCCCCCGCACCGTTTGCCGATGATGAGTTCCTGTGGCTGGAGGACATTTACGGCGACAAACAACTGGATTGGGTGCGCGCCGAGAATAAGGTCACCGAGGAGCTGCTGTCCGAAACAGGCTTCCGGGACACCGAGAAGCGTCTGCTGGAAGTCCTGGACTCCACCGACCGGATACCGATGGCCGCGAAACGGGGCGGTCATTACTACAACTTCTGGCGAGACGCCGAGCATCCCAAAGGCTTATGGCGCCGCACCAGGTGGGAAAGCTACTGCACGGACAATCCGGACTGGGAAATCCTGCTGGACGTGGATGAACTCAGCCGCGCCGAGGATATCGACTGGGTCTGGGGCGGCTCGGCATTCCTGCGCCCAACCGAAGGCGGCCCTTACCGCAGGGCATTGGTGGCCCTCTCCCCCGACGGCGGTGACGCCGCCCGCTACCGTGAGTTCGACGTCGTCGACCGCGCCTTTGTTCCCGGGGGTTTTGACATTCCTGCGGCGAAAAACCGGATCAGCTGGGCCGGGCCGGATGAGCTCTACGTCGGCACCGACTTCGGCCCCGGCTCCATGACCAGCTCGTCCTATCCGCGCACCAGCCGAATCCTTCGCCGCGGGATGGAACTGGCAGACGCGGTTCCCTATTTCGAGGTTCCCGAGGACCACATGATGGCGGTGGTGGCGCACGACCAGACTCCCGGATTTGAACGGGATCTCGCCGTGGACATCGTGGACTTTTACAACAGCTCCACCTTCCTGCGCCGCGGTGATGCCTGGGTGCGCCTGGACGTTCCGCTGGATGTGACTGTGGATGTGCACCGGCAGTGGCTTGTGCTCCGTCCGCGCACGGACTGGCAGCCGGGCGACACCGTGCATGCGGCAGGTTCCCTGCTGGCGGTGGAACTGGAGGCCTTCCTCGCGGGCAGCCGGGATCTTCTCACGCTGTTTACGCCGGACCCGGCCACCTCGCTGCAGTCCTGGAGCTGGACCCGGGACTACCTGCTGCTGAACCTGCTGCGCGATGTCTCCTCCCAAATCTCGGTGCTGGATCCGGCTAACGGGTGGGCCGCCTCCGAACTGGAGGCCTGTCCTCCCCTGCACAGCGTCGATGCCTACGCCGTGGACGATGAGGATGAGGAAGCCGGCAACGATTACTGGCTCATCAGCACCGGTTTCCTGACCCCGTCCACGCTCTCCCGCGGAGTCCTCGGCCAGGCTGAAGGTGGCGAAGCAGCGTCGGTTAAGACGTCGCCGTCGTTCTTTGATGCTTCTGCCTGCACCGTGGAACAGCACTTTGCGGTCTCCGCTGACGGCACCAGGGTGCCCTACTTCCAAGTTGGCCCCAAGGACCTGGCGCTCGACGGCGGCAACCCCACGCTGCTGAACGGGTACGGCGGCTTCGAGCAGGCGCTCACTCCCGCCTACAGCGGACTGGTGGGCAGGGGCTGGCTGGAGCGCAGCTTCACCGACGCAGCCGGGGTGCAGCGCGGCGGCGTGTACGTGCTGGCGAACATCCGCGGCGGCGGGGAATACGGCCCCGAATGGCATCGGGCGGCCCTGCAGGAAAACCGGCACCGCGCCTACGAGGATTTCGCCGCCGTGGCGCAGGACCTGATCGACCGCGGCGTCACCTCGAGGGAGCATTTGGGCTGCACCGGACGCAGCAACGGCGGTCTGCTCGTCGGCAACATGCTCACCACGTATCCGCACCTGTTTGGAGCCGTGTCCTGCGGGGTGCCGCTGCTGGACATGCGCCGCTACACCAAGCTCTCCGCCGGGTACTCCTGGATTGCCGAATACGGTGACCCTGATGATCCCCGGCAGTGGGAATTTGTGCAGACCTTCTCCCCGTATCACCTGATCAAAGAGGATGCCGATTATCCGCCCGCACTGATCTGGACCGCCACCAGCGATGACCGTGTTGGACCGGTGCAGGCGCGGAAAATGGCAGCACGGATGAAGGCCATGGGAGCGGAGAACGTCTGGTTCCACGAAGCATTGGAAGGCGGCCACGCCGGCGCTGCCGACAACCGCCAGGCCGCCCGTATGCATGCCATGTCCTATGAATTCCTCTGGGAAGCCCTCACCGGCGGCCTCCGCGGGGGCGGTGCGGCCTAGGAAGCCGGCTGTCCGGAGCCGTTCCGGCCTGCGGCGTTTTGCTCTAACCCGCCCCTTATGGGTAGTCTTGTCAGGCTGGCAGCGGAAGCTGCAAGCCATGTTGAGAAGCATGTTGGAGACGTGCCAGAGCGGCCGAATGGGCTTCACTGCTAATGAAGTGTGGGCCTAAAGCCCACCGGGAGTTCAAATCTCCCCGTCTCCGCGCTAAAACCCCCGGGCAACCGGGGGTTTTTTTGTTTCTTACGACCGCCGGCCCACCGTATTGGCCAGTGCGCCTATACCGGCGATTTCAACCTCCACCCTGTCTCCGGGCTTCAAAGTGATCCACCGGGTTATCCACTCAAGAAGCTCGCCCACGCCAAACACCATGTCGGAGGTTTGGCAGTCCTGAACAATCATCAACGGCGCGGGAATCCCCTGCGGCCCCGTGCTGTCAGTGGACGAAGTTTTCAACCACCCCCTCGCAACGGAATTGGAATTGGCCGGCACGGTGCGTCATACAACGTTGGGCGACTTGCAGGTGCTGGGCCGTCCTGCCGACACAGGTGACGCGCCGTGGCTGCACTCCGCTCCCCCGCTCCTGGGCGAACACAGTCATGCCGTGCTATCCGACCACGGCTTTTCGGATGCCGAAATCGCTGGGTACACGCAGCGCGGCATCATCGCCCAGAGATAGGGAGACAAGTACCGGCCGACCACGCATATGCTGTCAGTCCGACAGAATCAAGCAAAGGACCCTTCCATGGAAATGCGCCTTCTGGGCCGCAGCGGCACTGTTGTCAGCAGTTACGCCCTCGGCACCATGACCTTCGGCAACGAATCGGACCAGCACGTCTCCCACGCACTGCTGAACGCCTACGTCGAAGCCGGCGGCAACTTCATCGACACCGCGGATGTCTACACCGAGGGTGCCTCTGAGGAAATCATCGGCCACTGGCTGCAGGCCCGCCCGGAGGCGGCGAGGAACCTGGTGCTCGCCACCAAGGGCCGGTTCCCCATGGGCGCCGGACCGAATGATCTGGGCACCTCGCGCAGGCATCTTCGCCAGGCACTGGACGCGTCGCTGAAGCGGCTGGGTGTGGACCACATTGACCTGTACCAGCTGCACTCCTGGGACCCGCTGACCCCTCTGGAAGAGACCCTTGGTTTCCTCCAAGACGCCGTCACAGCCGGAAAAATCAGCTATTACGGCCTCTCCAACTTCACCGGCTGGCAGCTGACCAAAGCGGTGTACACCGCCCGGATGCACGGCTGGAACGAGCCGGTGACCCTGCAGCCGCAGTACAACCTGCTGGAACGCGAAATTGAGTCTGAAGTAGTGCCGGCAGCGCTCGACGCCGGACTGGGCCTGTTGCCCTGGTCGCCCCTGGCAGGCGGATGGCTCACGGGCAAGTACCGGAGGGAATCAGTTCCGGCGGGCAAGACGCGGGTTGGAGACAACCCCGCCCGTCAGTTCCAGGGCTGGGATCTGCGCAGCAACAATGAACACACCTGGCAGATCATCGATGCCTTGAAAGCCATTGCCGATGCGCATCGAGCCAGCTCTGCCCAAGTGGCCCTGGCCTGGCTTGCCGCCCAACCGGGTGTCACCTCGGTGATCCTCGGTGCCCGCACGGTGGAGCAGCTCACTGACAATCTTGGTGCTGCCGCCCTCCGGCTCACTGCTGCCGAGGAAAAGCAGCTTACCGAGCTGAGCCGGCCGGCCGTTGGCAACTATCCCTATGGAGCAGACGGCCGAAACCAGCGCTCCCGGCAGCTTCCCCCGGCATAACAGGCGAACGGGCAGGACATCTGCGGCAGATCCTAGAAGTCCTCCGGGCGGAGGTTCTTGACCCACTTGCTGATTTCGTCTTCTTCAGGAGTGGCGGAAGGTTTGGCTGCCGGACCCTGGCGGGGCTTGTCCGCGGAAGCGAGCGGGCCCTCCGGCGCTGCATCCTTCGGATTGATATCCTCCCGGTCTGATTTCCTGTCCGCCTCCAGGTCAGGGGCGTGCAACGTGTCAGGGCCCAAATGCTGATCCGCTGCTGTCCGGCCAGTGACCGGTGAACCGGTGTCCCCGATTTTCGGAGACCCCGGTTCGCCGGCTTCCCCCGGTTCAGCCGCTGCAACCGGTTCAGCGGCTGCAACCGGTTCAGCGGCTGCAGCACCGGCAGGAGCGTCCGGGGCCGGACGCTGCGGCTTTTGCGGCTGCTGAGGGTGGTGCGGCTGCGGGTGCACCGCGAGATTCTCCACTGCGGCGCCTGCGGCACGGACCCCGACGCCGGTGAACTGGGCGTAAAGTTTGACGGCCTTAATGGGATGCCCCTGGGCAATCGCTGCGTACACCTGCTGGTGCTGGGTCTCGTCCAGCCGCGCATTGGCCTCGCGCGCCGCCTCAACGGAGGTCCGGGGCGTTCCCGGAGCAGCTTTGGCCGCTCCCTTGGACGCACTCCGGCTTTCTCCGCCCGCCGGAGACTCGCCGTCGGTCTGCTTCTTCCTCCGCTGGGCGCGGCTGATCACGAAGTTGACCGCAACAATGGCTACGACAAAAAGAACAATCACCAGGAACTCCATATACCGATCCTAGCTTTGCCCGCGGCAGCGGCACCTTCCTGCCGGTATATTGACGTGCAGCCCTGCCCGCTGATCATTGGAGACGCCATGAGCCTGAGCACTTCCCTGCGTTCGCTGAGCCTGCGCATTGCTGACGGAGTAGCCGACGTTGAGCTCATAGGTCCGTCCAAGGGAAACGCGATGGGACCGGATTTTTGGCGGGAACTCCCCGAAGTCTTTGACGCCCTGAGCGCGGATGAGAGCGTGCGCTCCGTGCTGCTGTACGGTTCCGGCGGAAACTTCAGCTACGGGCTGGATCTGCCGGCCATGGCTCCGGTTTTTGCTCCCATGCTGTCTGCCGACGGCATGGATGCCCGCCGGCGGGAAGGCTTCCGGCGCAGTATTCGTGACCTCCAGGAGTCAGTGAATTCTCTGGCCCGCTGCGCGAAGCCCGTCATCGCAGCCGTGGACGGCTGGTGCATCGGCGGTGCGATTGACGTCATCGCTGCCGCAGATATCCGTATTGCGTCCCCGGCCGCCAGGTTCAGTGTCCGGGAGGTGAAGGTTGCCATAGTTGCGGACCTGGGATCCCTCCAGCGGCTTCCCGGCATCATCGGCGAAGGACCTACCCGACATCTCGCTCTCACCGGCGAAGATTTCGACGCCGGCCGCGCCCACAGCCTGGGGCTGGTCACAGAACTGGCGGACGACGTCGTCGGCCGCGGACGCGAACTGGCCGCCGTGGTTGCCGCTAATCCTCCGCTGGTGGTGCAGGGTGTGAAACAGGTGATGAACCACGGCCGCGAAGCCTCCGTCCGGGCCGGGCTCGATTACGTTCAGGTCTGGAACTCGGCTTTTCTGGCCAGCCGTGATTTCCATGAAGCGGCAACCGCCTTCGCTGAACGCCGTCCCGCAGTCTTCACCGGCGACTGAAGTTTCCTGCACCGTCCCGGTCGAGTGTGGGCATCCCGCCGCTCACTCCCGCCGACTGTAGACATCCCGTTGACTTAGCCCGCCGGATTCCGGCAGGAGCTCGACACTCGACCAGCGGAAACAACATCTGCTCGACATTCGATGGGTGACTGACTCCCACACCAGCGACACTCAACGGGCGACATTCAAAGGGCCGGCGCCGCACGGCACCGGTTCGCTCTTCCTGGCCCGTCGGGCTGTCCCACAGCAGACCCTAAGATAGTCGGGTGGCTGTTACCGATGAAGCGATTACCAAGATCAAGGAGATGCTCATCAGCGGGCAGCTCAAGGCTGGTGACCGGCTTCCGCCGGAGAATGAACTGAGCGAACAGCTCGGTCTGTCGCGCAGTTCTCTTCGGGAAGCCGTAAAGGCACTGGAGTTGATCCGCGTACTTGATGTCCGCCGAGGCGACGGCACCTACGTGACAAGTCTGGAACCCGGTCTCCTGACGGAAACCATGGGCTTCATGGTGGAGATCCACCAGGAGAGCTCGGCCGCTGAGCTGCTGGAGGTGAGGCGCATCCTTGAGCCCGGGGCTGCCGCCCACGCTGCCGGACGGATCGATACCCGTTCCGTGGCGGCTCTGCGCAAGTGTCTGGAGTCCGTTCCGCCGGAAGCCTCAGCCGCCGATCTGGCCGCCCACGATTTCACCTTCCACTCGCTCATTGCACGCGCCTCCGGAAACCCTTATCTGGCCGGGCTGCTGGACTCGCTGACCGGCAGCGCATTGCGGCTGCGGACCTGGCAGCGGATTACCGAGGCAGGAGCGGAAGAGACTGTCATTGGGGAGCATGCGGCCATCCTCGAAGCCCTGACCGTGGGCGACGCCGAGCTCGCGCGCTCCCTCATGACCGTCCATGTTTCATCCGCTGAGCGCTGGCTCCGCCGTCCGCCGGCGGACGATTTACCCCGCACTGTTGCCTCACCCCGAACCGGTTCGCCGCCCAGTCCCGTGACGCCGGACCAGCACCGGGCGGCAGTGATTCCGGCTTCAGCGCCGAAGGAAACACCCCGTAGGAAAACCAAGGACGCAGCACGAAAGGAGCCGGAAACGGCCCCCGCCCCGCTTCCGTCAACACCACCGCAGGTCCGGACTCCGGCACCGCAAATAGCCCGCATCGCCCCCGATCCGGCCGTGTACGAGTTGTTCGCTATGCCTTCAACGCCAGGACAAAAGGCAGCACGGAAGCCGCGCCGGCCTGCCTGAGCACCCGACCGGCCTCGGTCAGGGTCCAGCGGCTGTCCGCGAAGTCATCCACCAGCAAAACCGGACCGGGGTTGGCAGCAAACCAGGCTGCTCCCTCTTCAGGAACAGCAAACTGGTCCCAGACGGATGCCAGCCTAAAGGCGCTGTTTCCGCCGGACCCTCCGGTGGGGCCGCCGTGCGGCAGCTGCAGCGCCCCCAGATACGGGATCCGTCCCAGACGTGAGATGCCGTGTGCCAGCGACCCGACCAGTTGGGGCCGGGAGCGGGAGGGAATGCTGACCACGGCCACCGGCCGCTGGTCCCAGCCCCACTGCGCCAGCACCTGCACACAGCCTTTCAGGAGAGCATCATCCACGGTGGTGTCCGCCGCTTCCGGGCCGAAAATCTCCCGCAGCCGGCCACCCCAGCCGAGGTCGGTCAGGCGGGCCAGCGCACGGCCGGTGGACAAGGCCAGATCGGGCTTGATCTTCCCCTTCACCGGAACCCCCAGGCGATCCATGCCGGAGGGGTACATGCCGCGCGGATCCACATCCACTCCCACCCGGCTCAGAGCCTGTCCCGCACTGTCAGTGGCTTCTTCCGCCACCTCTGAGGAGAACCAGCGTCCGGCGCAGTTGTCGCACCGCCCGCACGGAGCTGCAGCGGGATCATCGAGCTGAACGGAAAGAAACTCCATGCGGCAGCCGGTGGTGCTTTCATAATCCAGCATCGCCTGCTGTTCGCGGACCCGGGCGGCCGAAATCCGTTCATAACGTTCCCGGTCATAACTCCATGGTTCTCCCGTGCCGCGCCATCCCCCCGCGACCCGTTCAACCGCGCCGTCCACTGCCAGAACCTTCAGCAGCAGTTCCAGCGGCGAGCGCTTCAGGTTGACCCGTGTTTCCAGGGCTCCCGTGGACATGACGGCACCGGCTGCGAGCTCCGACAGCACCGCAGTGGCCGGGCCTTCCGCGGGCATGGACGAAGTGGCGAAGTACTCCCAGATGTCCTTGTCCTCGGCACCGGGAAGAAGAAGCACATCGGCGCTCGGGGTGCCGCGGCCGGCACGGCCCACCTGCTGGTAGTAGGCCACCGGCGAGGACGGAGCGCCGAGGTGAACCACGAACCCCAGGTCAGGCTTATCAAACCCCATGCCCAGGGCACTCGTGGCCACCAGGGCCTTGACCTCGTTGTTCTTGAGCGCCGCTTCAGCCTGTTCCCGGTCCGCAGGATCGGTGCGCCCGGTGTAGGCGAGGACGGGATGTCCTGCCTTTTGCAGCAGGCGGGCTGTATCCTCCGCGGCGGAGACAGTGAGTGCATAAATGATGCCGGAGCCGGGCAGCTCGTCGAGGTGGGTAAGGAGCCATCCCAGCCGGGCCTTGGCTGTGGGCAGCCGCAGCACCCCCAGACGGAGGGACTGCCGGGCCAGTGCCCCGCGGATGGTGAACACGTCTTCACCGCCGGAGGCCAGCTGCTCCTCGATGTCCTTCACGACGCGGGAGTTGGCCGTTGCGGTGGTGGCCAGCACCGGAACCGAGGCGGGCAGCTGCTCGATCAGGCTGCGGATGCGCCGGTAATCCGGGCGGAAGTCGTGGCCCCAGTCGGAGATGCAGTGCGCTTCATCAATGACCAGCAGGCCGGAGCGGCGAATCAGCTCCGGCAAATGGGTTTCCCGGAACCCCGGATTATTCAGGCGCTCGGGCGAGACGAGAAGAACATCCACTTCATCGGTTTCCAGCTTGGCGGAGATGTCCTGCCATTCCAGCTGATTGGCGGAGTTGATTGCCGCCGCACGCACACCGGCACGGGCGGCAGCGGCCACCTGGTCCCGCATCAGCGCCAGCAGCGGCGAGACAATCAGTGTGGGACCGGCACCGCGGGCACGCAGCAGCAGGCTCGCGACGAAGTAGACGGCCGACTTTCCCCAGCCGGTGCGCTGGACCACCAGGGCCCGCCGTCCGCCGGAGACCAGGGCCTCGATGGCTTCATACTGCCCCTCATGGAACTCGGCCGTGTCATTTCCTACCAGGGCACGAAGCAAGCCCACGGCTTCAGCCCGCAGACCGGCATCAGGCGCGACGTCATAACCGGACTCTGAAGCCTGCCGTGCGGGTTCCTGCTCTGTAAGTTCCTGCTGTGCGGTTTCTGGGTGGGTGATGTCTTGCCGGATATCCATACCTTCCACTATTCCAGCTGGTACTGACTGTTTCCTCCGATCCGATACGCCCCTGTGGACAAAATCCTCTGTGGACAGGCAACGGATTCGGCAACCGAGCTGCCGGAGCTGGCCTATAGACTGTCGGGGTGACTAGTGCATTCGATCTTTCCGCGTCCTTTAAGGCCTACGACGTCCGCGGTGTCGTAGGCGAGACCATCACCCCGCAGATCGTCAAAGCCGTAGGTGCCGCATTTGTGGACGTGCTTGATCTTGCCGGTCAGACCGTTCTGGTGGGCGGAGACATGCGCCCGTCCTCTCCCGAATTCATCAAGGACTTCGCTGCCGGCGCCACCATGCGCGGCGCCAACGTCCTCCTGCTGGATCTCATCTCCACAGATGAGCTCTACTACGCCTGCGGCGCCCTCAACGCGGCCGGCGCCACTTTCACGGCCAGCCACAACCCGGCGCAGTACAACGGCATCAAGATGGCCAAGGCCGGAGCTGTTCCCATCTCCTCTGAGACGGGCCTCCACGAGATCCAGGCCCTGGCCGAGCAGTACCTCAACGACGGCAGTATCCCCTCCGTCGCCACGCCGGGCCAGATCAGTGTCCGCGACATCCTGCGCGATTATTCCGAATACCTGCGCAGCCTCGTGGATCTGACCGCCATCCGGCCGCTGAAAGTAGTTGTGGACGCAGGCAACGGCATGGCCGGCCTCACCACACCGGCTGTCCTGGGCGACACGCTGCTGGCCGGGCTTCCGCTGGACATTGTTGACCTGTATTTCGAGCTGGACGGTTCCTTCCCGAACCACCCGGCCAACCCGCTGGAGCCGGCGAACCTGGTGGACCTGCAGGCTGCCGTCGTTGAGCACGGCGCGGACCTGGGCCTGGCCTTCGACGGCGACGCCGACCGCTGCTTCGTGATCGATGAGAAGGGCGACCCGGTGAGCCCTTCGGCCATCACCGCCCTGGTGGCCCGCCGCGAGATCGCACGGGCAAAGGCCGCCGGAGAAGCGACGCCGGTCATCATCCACAACCTCATCACTTCGCGCGCCGTTCCCGAGCTGGTGGAGGCCGACGGCGGCCGCGCCGTCCGCACGCGCGTGGGCCATTCCTTTATCAAGGCTTTGATGGCCGAGGAAGGCGCCGTCTTCGGCGGCGAGCACTCTGCCCACTACTACTTCCGCGACTTCTACAACGCTGATACCGGCATGCTTGCGGCCATGCACGTGCTCGCGGCACTGGGCGAGCAGACGCTGCCGCTCTCCGACCTGGCCCGTGAATATGAGCCGTACTTTGCCTCCGGCGAGATCAATTCAGAGCTCTCCGACGTTCCCGCGGCCGTGGCCCGGGTCCGGGCGGAATTTGACCGCGACGGCGTCACCGTGGATACGCTCGATGGATTGACTTTCACCGCCGATGACGGACAGTGGTGGTTTAACCTCCGCGCGTCGAACACCGAACCCTTCCTCCGGCTGAACGCCGAGGCCGAAGACCTTCCCACCATGGTGCGGGTCCGCGACCGCGTACTTGAACTAGTTAGGAACTAAAACCAATGGCTGATGTTGAACTGAACGGCTCCGAGCCCTCCGCCCAGGTCCAGGAGGACCTGAATTCCCTGCTGGGCACCGCTTTGGGTGTCGCCCAGGAGCAGCTGGAAGCGCAGGGCGCGTTCCTGCCCGCCGCTCTGGTGGTCCAGAACGACGGCGAGCTGCGGATGATTGCCGTGGCTCCGGAGGAAAGCGACGAGGACCTCGACGCCGATGCCATGATCGATGACATCTACCAGGTCCTCACGGAGCAGAAGGGCGACAACCGCGCCGCAGCCGTGTTCTCCGACATCCACCTGCCGGATGAGTCCACCGATGCCATCCACGTTGTGGCCGAGCACTCCGAGGGTGTCTGCATCTCCGCGATTCAGACCTACTCCGAGACCGACGGTGAGTGGACCTTCAACGAACCGCAGTGGGAGTCCGGCGACCGGCTGGTCTGGGGACCCGAAGAGTCCAGCGAAGCCTAAGGCTTCCCGCACGGACCAAAAGGCCGGCGGTACCGCGCATCTGCGCAGTACCGCCGGCCTTTTGGCTGCCTGTCGGATTAGGCGGCCGCGAAGCGCTCCTTGAGCGTCTGCAGCTCCGCCACAAGATCCTCCGGCAGGGATTCACCGAAGCGGGCGTACCACTCTTCGATGCCCGCCAGTTCCTTCTTCCATTCCTCCGGGTCAACATGCACAGCGGCGTCAACATCGGCCGGCGTCATGTCCAGGCCGGTGAGGTCCAGTGACTCCCCGGTGGGCACGTAACCGATCGGGGTCTCGACGGCGTCGGCGGTTCCTTCGATCCGCTCGATAACCCACTTGAGCACGCGGGAGTTGTCGCCGAATCCGGGCCAGGCGAATCCGCCGTCGGCGGTGCGGCGGAACCAGTTCACCAGGAAGATTTTGGGCAGTGTCTCCTGGTTGGCCTTGCCGCTGAGCGTGATCCAGTGCCGCAGGTAGTCACCGGCGTCGTATCCCATGAACGGCAGCATGGCCATCGGATCGCGGCGCACCACGCCCACCTGGCCTGCCGCGGCAGCCGTGGTTTCCGAGGACAGCGTGGAGCCCATGAAGATGCCGTTGGTCCAGTCTCGGGACTGGGTCACCAGGGGAACCGTGGTCTTGCGGCGTCCGCCGAAGAGAATGGCTGATACCGGCACGCCGTCGGGAGAGTGGTATTCCTCGGCCAGCATGTCGATCTGGTCGATCGGCGTGCAAAAGCGCGAATTCGGATGCGCAGCGGGACGCCCGGATTCCGGCGTCCACTCATTGCCCAGCCAGTCGGTCAGGTGCGCCGGAGCTTCGTCGGTCATGCCTTCCCACCAGACACCGCCGTCGTCGGTCAGTGCCACGTTGGTGAAGATGGAGTTGCCCTTGGCAATCGCCCGCATGGCGTTGGGGTTGGTGCTCCATCCGGTGCCCGGAGCGACACCGAACAGACCGGCTTCCGGGTTGGTGGCGCGCAGTTCGCCGTTGTGGCCGAACCGCATCCAGGTGATGTCGTCACCGAGGGTCTCAACCTTCCAGCCCTCAATCGTGGGATCCAGCAGGGCAAGGTTGGTCTTGCCGCAGGCGGAGGGGAAAGCCGCCGCCACGAAGTAATCCTTCTTTGCCGGGCTGGTGAGCTTCAGGATGAGCATGTGCTCGGCCAGCCAGCCTTCGTCGCGCGCCATGATGGAGGCTATGCGCAGGGCATAGCACTTCTTGCCCAGGAGGGCGTTGCCGCCGTAGCCGGAACCGTAGGACCAGATGGAACGGTCCTCGGGGAAGTGCACAATCCATTTGTCGTCGCTGCAGGGCCAGGCCACGTCCTGCTCGCCCTCGGCCAGGGGCGCCCCCACGGAGTGCAGGGCCGGCACGAAGAACGCGTCCAGCTCCTCCATCTTCCGCAGTACGTCGGTCCCGATGCGGGCCATAATCCGCATCGATGCCACCACGTAGGCGCTGTCCGTGATTTCGACGCCGAACTTGGGGTCCTCGGCTTCCAGATGCCCCATGACGAAGGGAATGACGTACATGGTGCGCCCGCGCATGGAACCGGAGAAAAGCCCGTTGAGCTTGTCCCGCATTTCAGACGGGTCCATCCAGTTATTGGTGAAGCCGGCGTCTTCCTTCTTCTCGGAGCAGATGAAGGTCTGCTCTTCGACGCGGGCCACGTCCTTCGGATCCGAGAAAGCGGCAAAGGAATTGGGGAACGTCTCCGGGTTGAGCCGGACCAGGGTTCCAGCATCCACCAGCTCATCGGTGAGGCGCTTGTTTTCCGCCTCGGAACCATCCACCCAATAAACGCGATCAGGCTGCGTCAGCTCGGCCACTTGCTGGACCCACGCAAGGAGTGCCTGGTGGGTGGTGGGAGCATCCGCGGAGGCCCCCGGTGTGTTGCTGTCCAAATGGCTAGGAGCAGCGTTGTCGCCGCTCTCATTGAGAACTAGCTGACGCGCGTCATCGCCCATGACTCTTCCCTTCGTTGGGCCAGTGGTGTGGTTTTGATGCTAGTTGCCGGTGTGCCGTGGACCACGGCACCTAAGGTATTACCAATATTTGGCGACACCTGAGGTTCAGCTAGATTTCAGGGAACTTTCAGCTCGCACCCTACCGTTAAGTGACGAAGGTCATATAGACCGGTCTAGTAACTTTACGGCCGGCGGTCCCGATTAGGCGCGTCTGTAAATCTGGGCTATAGTTATTTACGGCAAAACAGCCACGGAGAAACTTTGAAGGAAGGCCTCACCGGCCGGAAAATAAAGAAAATCCAGATGCGTGCGTAGCTCAACGGATAGAGCATCTGACTACGGATCAGAAGGTTGGGGGTTCGAATCCCTTCGCGCGCACCACTGAGAAACCCGGTCCCACCAGTATAAATGCTGGTGGGACCGGGTTTTTTATTGCCCGGTTTTTGGCGCCCTGAACTCCATGACAAAACTAGCTGCTGCTCAGGGCTACCGGACTTTCCCCTGCGGTTCGGCCGGATCATCACCTTGCCGTGCAAACTGCGGAACAGACGGCGCCGTGGTGGTCAGATGGGAAACCGCCGGGCCGCCCACTGCGCGGTAACAGTGCCGGACATCCCCGGGGAAACGCAGGAAATCTCCGGCGCCAAGGACCCGCAGCTCGGCTTCGGGCCCGGCCTCCAGCGTTCCGCTGACGACGTACAACTGATGAAGTGTTCCCGTCCCGTCCGGCTCAACCACGGAGAGTTCGGGGCCCGCTTCAAGACGCAGCAGCTGGGTTCGTACATATCCGGACCCGTAGACACGGTCCAGATGCCGGGCCTGCCCTGCCGGTGAGGCCCGCCAGGACGCCCCGTCCGCCGGCGACAGATGCACCTGCGTTCCCCATTCGGTGAGAAGCCGGAGCATGCCCACACCCAGCCCCCGGCCCACGCGCTCGAGGGTATCCACCGTGGGGTTGCCCACTCCGGCCTCGACTTTGGACAGGGTCTGCTTGGAGATGCCTGCGCGGGCAGCGAGCTCACCGAGGGACAGTTCCCGCTCGAGCCTGAAGCGCCGAATATTCCGGGATACCAGCTCGTTGGTCTGCATGCCGGCCAGTCTGTCACATATAAGTGACAATATGTCATGTTTGACACGCCTATCTGTGGCGGGCAACACTGATATTGCCCGGTTGTTCCACAGGCCGGCACGTTGCCCCGCTCCATCCGGGCCAGCACCCACTTCCAGCGTCGGAGGAACCGATGACCCGCAGCACTCCACCTGTCCGTGATTCGCGGACGGCCGTCGACAAAGCCATGTCACTGCTCAGTGCCTTCGGAGACGACGCGTATATCGGCGTCGGGGTCAGCGAACTTGCACGCCGGGCCTCGCTGTCCAAGTCCACTGCCTTCCGGCTTCTGGCCACGCTGCAGGACAACGGCGCGGTGGAGCGTGCCGGCAACAACTACCGGCTCGGCAAGATGATCCAGGATTTGGGTGCCACACAGGAGGACGCCCTGCAGGGCCGGATACGGGACGCCCTGACACCCTTCCTGGCGGACCTTTACGTACTGAGCAAGCAGACGGTGCATCTGGCAGTCCTGGACGGCACTGACGTTGTTTATCTGAACAAGCTGTACGGCCACCTTCAGGTCCGCAGCCCGTCACGCATCGGCGGACGGGCTCCGGGCTACTGCACGGCAGTGGGCAAGGTGCTGTTGGCCTACAACCCGGACGCCGCTGAGCAGGCTATGGCAGCGGGAATGCTCAACTGGACTCCGGCCACCATCACCAACCCGTCCCGGCTCCGGGCTGAGCTGCTGGAGGTACGGCGCACCAACCTCGCCTACGACCGGGAGGAGATCCTCACCGGCCTCAACTGCATCGCAGCCCCTGTCTTCGGCCCCAACGGGCGGCCGGTTGCCGCGCTTTCCGTCTCCGGACCGGTGGGCAAGTTTGTGCCGGAGTCCCAGGCAACGCCGCTGCGCAAGGTTTGTTACGCGGCGTCACGGGCCGTTGCCGCGGTCAGCGGCCAGCAGCACCAGATGCGCCGCCCGCTCGTCCAGAGCGCCTAGCGCGGCAGGTGCGGCCGGCGCGGCCGCTGACACGCAGTACGACGGCGGCCGTGTCAGCGGGTGGGAACGTCGTCGATCCTGCGGGATTCCTCCAGTACCCAGGCCGGTTCAGCCGCCATCAGTGACACTGACCGGTCCGGCAGATCCACGTCCACAACGTAGCGGTAACCGGCCCGTTCCGCGCGGGCGATCTCTGCCACATCGCCTTCCGCTGTAGCGATCACCAGGCGGCGGCACTGCCGATCCGCTGCCATTACCTTTTCCGAGACGAGCTGCAGGGCTTCCGCAGCTGCGTCCGCCGAAGGCTGCAGGACACGGTCACGCACCGACGCGGGGTAGGCGGCATCCAGCTCTCCGCGGACCACGAAGCCAACCTGCACAACACCGCGGGGCTCGCCCGCCTCTGTGACGGCAAAGGCTTCGGCAAAACCCGCTGCCGGCAGGACCGGATCGGCGGACCAGCACGCGGGAAGGCTGGCGGGCCACTTCAAAAGGTCAACTTCGTCGGCAGACATGGTCAGTTCTCCTCCGATGCCATCTCGCGGATGGCGATTTTGTTCAGTTTTCCGGCACCGTTGCGGGGAACGGAACCCGTCAGCACCAGTTTCTTCGGCAGCTTGTAGCGGGCAAGGTACGTTCCGGTGAAAGCACGGACCTCTTCGATGTCCGGCACAATTCCATCCACGCAGCTCATGACGGCAACAACGGACTCTCCCCATTTGCTGTCTTCAACGCCGACGACGGCGACATCAAGGACGCCCGGAAACTCCATGAGCGCGCGCTCAACCTCAGCGGGATAGACGTTCTCTCCGCCGGTTACGATCATGTCCTTGAGCCGGTCGACGATATAAAAGAATCCGTCCTCATCCTGATATCCGATATCCCCGCTGCGGAACCATCCGTCGCTGAAAGCCGCTTTAGTGGCCGAAGCGTCATGCCAGTAGCCCGGCGTGACGTTGGGTCCCTTTACCCACATCTCACCGGTGCTGCCGCGCTCAGCAACGTCGCTGCCGGTTGCGGGATCAACGATCCGCACTTCCGTGTACGGCATGGGGATGCCGCACGATCCGGCTTTGGCATAGGTCAGTTCAGCCGGGAGGTACGTGGCGAACGGCGCCGTTTCCGTGAGCCCCCAGGCCTGCTGGACACGGACGCCCTTGCCTTCATACTGCTTCAGCAGCACCGTCGGAACCGGAGCCCCCGCGCAGATGAGGGCCCTCAGGCTGGAGATATCGGCATCCTCGAAATTCTCTGCCTGCTGCATGGCGGAAAGCTGTGCAGGCACGAGGAAAGCCTGGGCAACGCCGTGCTGCTCAATGTCCCGCAGCGTTTGCCGGGGATCGAAGGCACGGCGGATGACCGTGGTTCCTCCCCGTGCCAGGACGCGGAGCGTGAGGGCGTTCAGTCCGCCGATATGGAACAGCGGGGCGACGGCGAGGTTGACGTCTCCGCGGCGGGTATCCACCAGGGAATCCACGTTGACGGAGTTCCACCACAGGTTTCCGAAAGAAAGCTGCACTCCCTTGGGAACTCCGGTGGTCCCCGAGGTGAACATCAGAATGGCCAGATCTTCCTGTACCCGCGGGGTAACCTCCGGGGCCGGGCCTCCCCCCTCGCCGAGGAAATCGCTCAGCAGGGTCCAGATCGGGGAGTTTTCGGCTGCCGCGGGAACAGCCGGATCATTGTCGACCAGCACCAGCGTCAGGTCGCCGGCATCGAAACCGTCATATCCGGACAGGATTTCCACAACGTCCTGATGGCACGGCTCAACAACGAGAACTTTCGGGGTGGAACGCTGGAGCAGGACGCTCACTTCACGCGGGGCAAGCCGGAAATTGAAGGGCTCAAAAACCCCGCCCACCCACCAGGCGGCCAGCATGGTGCTAATGAAGGTTCCGCTGTTAAGGCCCAGGTAGGCCACCCGGTCCCCCTCGGTCACGCCCCTGGCACGCAGAGCGGCAGCAAGCTGCCCGGCTTCCGCAAGCAGTGACGAATAGCTGATCTCCCGGTCCTCGTAGATCAGAGCCGTCGACTCCGGGGCATACGCGGAAACGCGGTGGACTGCCGCCACCGGATTGAGGTTGGTTGCAGTGCTCACAGCTGGTCTCCTCCTGCTGCCCGGTCTCCGAAACCGCGCACCGCGATGCCGCCGTCAACGGGAACAATGGCGCCGGTGATGTTGCCGGCGTTTTTGCGTGATGCCAGCAGCACGTAGGAACCCGTGAAGTCCTGCGGCTCCACGGAGGCGTCATGCAGGGGTATCAGCGGATTGTTGCCGGTGATCTCCGACCGGGCAAACGAGTCGGAGATGGTCCGTTCATTCAGCCCAATGGAGGCCGGGCCGCGCAGATCGGTGTTCATGGCACCCACAGCCACCCCGTTGACGCGGACCTTCGGAGCCAATTCGTAGGCCAGCTGGTTGACCAGGCCCCGGCCGGCAAACTTGGACGCCGTGTACACGGGCCCGCCGCCGGCAGTATGGAAGGAGGCGTTGGACAGTGTCATGACAACGCTGCCGCGGGTTTTGACCAGTTCCTGCCATGCGGCCTGCACGGTCAGCAGGTAGCCCAGGACATTGATGGAAAACAATTCATTGAACGTGTCAGTGAGCTGCTGTCCGTCCAGGCGCGTGATGGACCGGTTGTAGTCCCAGATCCCGGCATTGGGCACCAGGATGTCCAGTTTTCCGAAGCGCGCTACAACCTGCGCGACGGCAGCGTGCAGGTCTTCGCTGCTGCGCACGTCGCCGGGAAGAGCGAGCATACGTTCCGGGGCGGAGGATGCCTCCACCACCGCTTTCAGTTTGTCGGCGTCGCGGCCAAAGACGGCAACGGAAGCCCCTTCGGCAAGATAACGCTCGGCCACCGCCTGTCCGATGCCGGAGCCGCCGCCGGTGATCAGGGCTACGTCGCCCTGCAGCCAGCCGGCCTGCTGTGTTGCAAACATGTGTACCTCTCATACGCAGATGTGGAAGGTGCTGGTTTGACGCGCAGCGGAACAGAACCCCGGAGAGATGGTTCCGGAGTTGGCTGGCCACCGGCCCTGTTGGTTGGCTTAGAAGAACGTGCTGAGGTTTTTGGCCTGCAGTACATTGGCGTCGAACATGATTTCCCTGCGCG
The DNA here is from genome assembly GCF_030407495.1 of Arthrobacter sp. APC 3897. GTDB lineage: Bacteria > Actinomycetota > Actinomycetes > Actinomycetales > Micrococcaceae > Arthrobacter_B. The sequence goes on from NZ_JASDDG010000016.1 coordinate 33,845, forward strand.
CCACCTTGAAGCCGCCGTCGGGCTGGATCCGAAGGATGTCGGTGCGGCCTCCGGCATAAATGTCGGTTTCCGTCTGCAGCCGGTTGCGGTACACCAGGAAGGCGCATCGGGCGCTGAGCGTTCCGTCCGATTGGTGGTGGACGGTGACGTTCGAAATCAGGTGCCGGGTGCGCGAGGGCGGGTCTTCCGCCCAGGCCATCCCGGAGTCGTAACGGCGGATTCGCCAGGCCAGCGATTCCTTTGTTTCATCGAAGTACGCGGCTTCGCCCTGGGCTCCCACGGAGAGGGCGGCCTGGCGGCGCAGCCTGTTGGTCCGCAGCGGCGCCCAGTAGAACAGATCGTCGTCGAAGACTTCCAGCCAGTCCGCAAAGCGGCCGTCATCAAGCAGCTCGGCTTCCCGGAAGTAGAACTGCTGGACGCGGTACGCCAGCTCGGAGTCGACCAGCCGGCCGTCCGTCGGTGGAATGTCGGTGCCCGCAGCCGGGGCCATGGTCTCGGTCATCGTGTCAGCTCACGTTTCGTCAAAGGGTCAGCGGGCAAGTTTTTTGAGGTCGACGCCGGGATCCGCGAGGAGCACGGGATCCACCCGGATGCCGCGGTCGATAATGCGGCGCGCAGCGCGGACGGTCAATCCGCCGTCGATGGCGGCACAGCCGGCCATGGTGCCGTCAGCCGCCAGCCGGAAGCTCGCCACAGGGACTCCGTCCTTCTCGCGCACCACAATGATCCCGTCGCCGAGCATCGATCCGACGCCTTCAACGTGCACGCCGTGACGGTCGGACCAGAACCAGGAAGCGCCGTGCACCGGCAGGTCCTGGCCGAGCAGCGCCGCGGCCGCCGTCGATCCGGTGTGCATGGCATGTTCCCAGTGCTCGGCCCGGCGCAGGAGCGTACCGTCCGGCTGCCGGGTGCGGGAGGAATCACCTACGGCATAGACATTGGGGTGGCTGGTGCGCTGGTGGTCGTCAACCAGGGTTCCGTTATCAATGTCCAGCCCGGCAGATGCGGCCAGTGCGGTTTCCGGCACGATGCCGATGCCCACCAGTACCAGATCGGCCGTGATCGCTTCACCGCTGTCCATCTCGATGCGGTGTGCGGCTTCGTCGGCGCTGATGGCCAAGGGGACGCCGGTGACCACCTTGATGCCGCGGGCGCCGTGCATGTGGTGCAGCCGCTCGGCAAGGGCAAGCCCGACGGCGGGAACCAGCGGCGGCTCCACGGGATCGATCAGGGTCACCTCGGCGTCGAATGCCAGCGCTGAAGACGCCGTTTCAGCACCGATCAGCCCGGCCCCGATGATGGCCAGGTGCACTCCGGGCCGCAGCAGGCTGCGCAGATTGTCCGCATCGGCACGGTTGCGCAGTTCAAGGACTGACTCGAGATCTCCGCCGGGGATATCCAGCCGCCGGGCAGCTCCGCCGGTGGCCAGCACAATCTTGTCCGCGGACAGCTCCCGGCCGCTTTCCAGAATCACCATGCCCTCGTCCGGGCGCAGGGCCACGGCCTTGCCGGTGATCACCTGAACGTTCTGTTCCTCGAACCAGGAAGCGTCCGCCAGCTGGATCTGCTCGCCGGTGCGGGTGCCCAGGAGGTAATCCTTGCTGAGCGGGGGCCTGTCGTAGGGCAACCCCTCCGGATCGACGATCGTCAGCGTTCCTTCGAAACCGCGGGCTCGCAGGTCCTTGACCGTAGTGAAGCCCGCCATCCCGCCGCCTACGACGATGACTGATTCAAGCGCCATGAAATGTTCTTCCTTGCAGATCGGTACAGCTCGGTGCAGCGGTGGCCGGTTCAGGCCGCAGTGCGGGTGGTCAGGCAGACGCCGGCACTGCTGAGGTGTTCGGGTAGAGCAGCACCTCTCCGTCTTCAACAACTACCTTGTGGGTCCGCGCAGCAATCGTTGCCGGCATGCACAGCGCGGCTCCGGATTTCAGGCAGAACTTCGCGGAGTGCACCGGGCATTCGACCTCGGTTCCCTCAATCCAGCCGTCCGCCAGGGACGCGGTTTCGTGGGTGCAGTTGTCATCGAGGGCGTAAAAGTTGCCGTCCTCGGCGTGGAAAACAGCGATGTCCTCCCCGGTGCCGTTTTCGGCGCCGGAAACCACCTTCGCTTCGCCCTCATCGATGTCGTCGATGCTGCCCAGGTTGATTGCTTCGCTCATGATAAAAGTCCTAACTCAAAAGTTGCTGTTACTGGCCCGGCTGGCCCTGCTCATGCCAGGCCGGCGTGTTCATCAGCCCGGCCCAGTGCTTGTAGAACGAGCGTCCGGCGGCATCGGAGTACAGCTCGGAAGTCTGGCCGGGGTACACGCCGTCGTTCCGTTCGCTGCCAATTCCCATCTGGAAGTTCAGCGGCACGCTGTTGGTCACGAACCCGTGCGAGATGGCCTGGACCTCGGACCAGTTCTCGCCGTCGTCGGCCTCGAAAATGCCCGAAGGCCCAAAGGTGCGCAGGTTGTACAGCCGCTGTGCATCCTTGACCTCGTCCGGCATGGACTTGTCCACCAGGATCCAGGCCCAAACCTCTATCTTGTCAGGTCCCTTGGGGTGCCAGACGCGGATGGATCCGTTGACCGGAAGGTAGGAGAAATTTGGGAACACCGTGGCGTGCCCGGTGGTCATGGGACCCTCCACTGCGGCGTCACCGAGCCGCTCGCGCAGGGCGGGATAGTCGTAGTACTCGTGGACGGGGCCGGCGTCGAACCGCGATTTCGGATGGGTGGGGAACCCTGCGCCGTGGCCGTTCGGCGCCACGAACTGCCGGCCCGGGGTGGCGGCAATTTCTGCCTTGGGGCCGCGTCCGGTGGGGGACATGACCATCAGCGCCGAAGCGTGGGACATGTTCACGTGGTACCAGTCCGTGGCAAACTGCTCTGCGGCGAGCTTCCAGTTGCCCTCCAGCTCCCACTTCATGACCCCGCCCATAACCTCGGTGCCCTCGGGATCACGGTCCAGCATGGCGTCCATGTAATACCGCATGTCCCCCAGGCTCTCCTCAAGGGGTTCGGCGTTGGGGTCCCAGTTGCCGAAGATGAGTCCCTTGTACGTAGCCAGGCTGGGCACGTCGATGAGGCTCCAGTCCTTCCGGTCGAAATCCTCCGGGTAGGCCTTTTCATTGGGCACGGACTGCAGTGCGCCGGCCAGGTCAAAGGACCAGCCGTGGTACGTACAGGTAAACATCTTGGTGGCGCCGGCATCAGCCCGGCACAGGCGGACCCCGCGGTGGCGGCAGGAGTTCAGGTAGGCGCGGATGGTCTTGGTCTTGTCCATGGTGACAATCACCGGGTCCTCACCCATGAATGTGGTGAAGAAGTCGCCGGGCTTCTTGAACTGGCTCTCATGGGCCAGGAACAGCCAGCTGCGGGCAAACACGCGGCGCATCTCCTGGCCGTAAAGACCACGGTCCGTGTAGATGGAACGGTCGATCATTCCGCCGTCGGTGTCCACCAGCGCGGACACATCAACATTGGTGATCATGGAAGCCGGGCGCGGCAGCCGACCAATAGCCGGATTGGCCTTCGACGGGCAGGAGTCCTCGGTACTCATGTGGATCATTCCTTCTGACGGGTCGACGGGTAGGCGCCGGTCGGCACGATTGCGTTGGTTCAATCTCACCGCGACCGCCGGGCAGACACCAGCCGGCGTTCCGAACACTAGGACGAACTTCTTTGTCAAATAGGTTTCAGCCGCGCGGAGACGGGCGATACTCCTCCCGAACAAGAGAAATCCCACACCCGGATGTTCCACACTGCGGCACGAGGGTTCGGGTGATGGCCGTCACACGCATCAGGCTCATAGAAGACATCCGCACATTTCTTCCGGGAGACCCCCATGCCATCAACACCCGAATCCCTGCCTCCGTCCCCGCGGGCAGCAGGTCAGCGCACCTCCGCGAAGGACTCGCGCCGCGCACTGGTTTCCAGCTTCCTGGGATCGACCGTTGAATACTACGATTTCCTTCTCTATGCCGCCGCCGCGGGCCTGGTCTTTCCCAAGCTGTTCTTCTCCGCGGAGATGGATCCCACGCTGGGCACCATCCTCTCCTTCGTCATCCTGCTGGCCGGCTACATTTCGCGGCCCATCGGCGGCGTGCTCTTCGGCCATTTCGGTGACAAGTACGGCCGGAAGAACATGCTGTTCATTACCCTGATGATGATGGGCCTGGTCTCCGTTGCCATTGGACTGATGCCCACCTACGCCGCCATCGGAGTGGCCGCACCGCTGCTGCTGGTGCTCCTGCGCGTAGTGCAGGGACTCGCCGTCGGCGGCGAATGGGCCGGGGCCACACTGATGGCGGCCGAGCACGTGAAAGAAAAGAACCGCGGCCTTGCCGCCTCCATCGCCGTGACCGGCGGGCCCACCGGGTCGGTGCTCGCCACGCTGATCCTGGGTCTCTTCGCCGGCCTGCCCGAGGATGACTTCCTCAACTGGGGCTGGCGCATTCCCTTCCTGCTCTCCGCGGCACTGGTGGTTATCGGCCTGTACCTGCGCTACCGCGTGACCGAGTCCCCTGACTTCGTGGAAGCACGGGCGGCCGGGACGGTGCACACGGGCGTGCCGATCGTGCGGGTCCTCAAGAAGTACCCGTTGTCCTCGCTGTACGGCATTCTCGCCGCCGCGGGCCCGCTCTTCATGCAGGCGCTGCTCGGCGTCTTCATGGTTCCCTACGTTGTTGGCACCGGCGCCCTGGACCGGCAGACCGCGCTCATGATGCTCACCGCCTCCTCCTTCGTGCACATCTTCGCCATTCCCTTCTTCGCCTGGCTGTCCGACAAGCTCGGCCGCCGACCGGTCATGCTCGCCGGTGCCGGAGTCTCGGCTGTGCTGGTCTTTCCCATGTTTGCCATGTTCAACTCGGGCAGCTTCTGGCTGATTGCCCTGGCGTTCATGGTGGGCAACCCCATCATCCAGGCCTCCATGTACGGCCCCATCGGCGCCTTCCTGGCGGAGAAGTTCGATACCCAGGACCGCTACACGGGTGTCTCCCTGACCTTCCAGCTGGGTTCGGTCGTTGGCGCCGGAACGGCTCCGCTGCTGGCCACCTGGCTGATTGACCTGGACAACGGGCGCGGCACCGACAACATTGCCTGGTACTTCATCGCCCTCATTGCGGTGGGCGCGGCTTCGGTGATCCTTTCCAAGGAGACACGGGGCAGGTCTGCCCGCGCTCTGACGGCCCGCGACGACGCCGGTTTGACGCCGGTCAGCTAGTCCTGCCCCTTCATCTGTTCTGCCTGGCGGCACCCGGCTTCAAAAGCCGGGTGCCGCCGTCTTTAGGGTGGAAACAGATACCCGCAAACCGTTCAAAGGAACCGCCCATGGCATTGCCCGCCAGCCTCGAAGAGTTCAAGACCTACGTGGACAAGTTCGCCGCCAGACGCGGCTTCGATGACATTGCCGCAACGCTGGACCTGCAGCCGCACGCCGTGGATGCCGACTCGATCAGCATGAGCATGCCGCTGACCGAACCTCTGGCCCAGGCCAACGGCATGTTTTCCGCAGCCGCCCTCTTTGGCGCAGCGGACATTACCGGCACGTTCCTGGCCATGCAGGCCTACGCCGGGTCCGGCCAGTTCCCCCTGGCCGTGCAGTCCAGCCTGAACTTCATGTCCAACTCCAAAGCCTCGCCCGCTGTCGCCACCGCCCGTATCCTGCGCGGCGGCGGATCCGTGGCCGTGGCAGAGGTGACGGTTCGTGACGCAGACGGCAAGGACCTGGTGCACTCCACGTTCACCTACGTGCTTAAGGAACGGTCCCTGGGCAAGTAAGCCCGGCGCGTACCGCAGGACGGAACAAGCGTGCGGAAGACGCGCACCGCCGGGTGTGCAATGAATGCAGGACGATCCAAAGGAGTAATGCCATGAAGCAGGCCCTCGTGTGCATGTCACACAGCCCGTTGCTCGAACACACCGATCCGCCGGCCGAAGTGAAGGCCGCCGTTGAAGCTGCCTTCGACCAGGTGCGGGCGTTCGCCGCCGAATTCAAGCCGGACCTGATCGTGAACTTTGGTCCGGACCACTACAACGGCTTTTTCTACGACCTGATGCCGCCTTTCTGCATCGGCTACGAGGCCCACGGCACCGGCGACTACGATTCATGGGACGGCCCCCTGAACGTCCCCACTGACATTGCCCATGAGCTGGCGCAGTACGTCATCGACCAGGACATCGAGACCGCAATTTCGCGGAAGATGGAAGTTGACCACGGCGCCGTCCAGCCGATGGAGATTATCTACGGAGACCTGAGCAGCGTTCCGGTCATTCCCGTGTTCATCAACTCGGTGGCCCCGCCCTTCTCCAAGATGAGCCGGATCCGCGAGTTCGGCACTGCGGTGGGCAACTACTTCAAGAACACCGACAAGAAAGTCCTGTTCATTGGTTCCGGCGGACTGTCCCATGACCCGCCCGTTCCCCAGATCGCCACGGCCACCGAAGAGCAGCGTGCCTTCCTCACCGACGGACGCCGCCCCACCGCCGAAGCGCGGGCAGCCCGCCAGCAGCGCACCATCGACACCGCCAAGGCTTTTGCCCGCGGCGAGGCCGACATCATGGAGCTCAACCCGGAATGGGACCGTGCCTTCCTTGACGTTTGCCGGTCCGGCGACGTGTCCCGGTTCGACGCCTACATCCCCGCGGAAATGGACGCCGTTGCCGGCCATTCCTCCCATGAGGTGCGCACCTGGGTTGCCGCCTACTCCGCACTGCGGGCCTGCGGCGAATATGAAGTGACATACGAGTTCTACAAGCCCATCAAGGAATACATTGCCGGCTTTGGTGTCACCACGGCGGTGCTGGTCCCGTGACGGCGGCGGCAGAAGCCGGCGCAGCGGACTGGACCTCCAACCAGTCCGGTGACGCCACGCGCAGCGAGCAGATGATCCGCCTGGCCGATGAGCTCTTCGAAGCCACCCGGACACTGGTTCCCGTAGCTCCTTTGCGGAACCGGGTGCCGGACCTGACGCTCGATGACGCCTACCTGATCCAGAGCCGCCAGCTCGAGCGGCACCTTGCCGGCGGCCGGGTCCTCGCCGGCCGCAAGGTGGGGCTAACGTCCCCGGCCATGCAGCGGCAGCTCGGCGTGGACTCACCCGACTTCGGCTATTTCTTCACCGACATGGTGCACCGCGACGACGACGCCGTGCCCGCCGACGCTTTCATCTCGCCGAAGGTGGAGCCCGAGTTCGGGTTTGTGCTGAAAGAGACCCTGCAGGGTCCGGGCGTCACCCTGGAGCAGGCCCGCGCCGCTATCGGCGCCGTCTACCCGGCCATCGAGATCATCGACTCCCGCATCGCCGACTGGGACATCAAGCTCCTGGACACGGTGGCGGATAATGCCTCCTGCGGCGCCATTGCGGTGGGCGCCACGGCGCTGCCCGTCTCCGTCGAGGACCTGACCTCGGTCACCTGCTCGCTGCTCATCAACGGCGAGATCCGTGAAACCGGAACCGGTGACGCCGTCATGGGCGACCCGGTGGCCCCCCTGGCCTGGCTGGCCAATGTCCTGGGCGAGCAGGGCGTGGCGCTGGAAGCCGGACAGCTGGTCCTGCCCGGTTCCTTCACCAAGGCTCTTCCCGTTGTTGCCGGCGAATCGGCGACGGCTCATTTCGGGGATCTGGGGTCCCTCACCATCCGGTTTGTTTGACTCCGCTTTAGAGATCGCCGCTCTTCAGATCAGCAATTTATAGAACGTTCATCGACCTCAGGGCTGCCGGCGCCCTTCAGCGCCGGCCCCGCTGCACCTTTCCGCAGCCGCCCCCCCTTCCGCAAAGGAACAGCTCCCGTGACTCCAACGCCCAAGAAAACCGCCGCGATCGTCGGCTCCGGCAACATCGGCACAGACCTCATGTTCAAAATCATGCGCCGCAGCAAGAACGTCGAGGTGAAGTACATGATCGGCGTGGATCCGGCCTCCGACGGCCTGGCCCGTGCCGCCCGCCTGGGCCTGACCACCTCCGCCGAGGGCGTGGACTGGCTCCTGGCCCAGGACGAACTGCCGGACTTCGTGTTTGAGTGCACGTCCGCCAAGGCCCACGAAGCCAACGCCCCGAAGTACGAGGCTGCCGGCATCCGCGCGATCGACCTGACCCCGGCCGCCGTCGGCCCGTACCTGGCCCCCGTGGTGAACCTGGATTCCCTCACGGACGTCATGAACGTGAACATGATCACCTGCGCCGGCCAGGCCACTACGCCGATTGTCGCTGCAGTGTCATCGATCGTTGAGGTGGAGTACGCGGAAATCGTCGCCTCCATCGCCTCCAAGTCCGCCGGCCCGGGCACGCGCGCCAACGTGGACGAGTTCACCGAAACCACGGCAAAGGCCCTGGAAGCAGTGGGCGGCGCGAAGCGCGGCAAGGCCATCATCATCATCAACCCGGTGGAACCGCCCATGATGATGCGCAACACCGTTTACTGCTCCATCCCGGCAGAAGCCGCCGAGCCCGGCGAAACCCAGGACCGCATCCGCGCTGCCATCGAGGAAGCGGCAGCCAAGATCCGCGACTACGTCCCCGGCTATGAGCTCCGCGTCGCCCCGCAGTTCGACGCCGCGCGCGAGGACTGGGGCGGCAACGGCCGCGTAGGCATCTGGGTCCAGGTGGCCGGCGCCGCCGATTATCTGCCGGAATACGCCGGCAACCTGGACATCATCACCGCCGCCGCCACCCGTACCGCCGACCTGCTCGCACAGCGCATGGACGAGCGTTCCGCCGAGCTGGCCGCCGCCGGCACCCAGAGCAACTAGGAGCATCCCTTGAGCACCACGACTGCGCCCTTCAGCGTCCGTCTCACCGACACCACTCTGCGCGACGGCTCCCATGCCATGAGCCACAAGTTCACCGAACGCCACGTCCGCGACGTGGTCCGCGCCCTGGATGACGCGCGCGTTGACGTCATTGAAGTCACCCACGGTGACGGACTGGGCGGCTCCTCCTTTAACTACGGGTTCTCCCTGACCCCGGAACTGGACCTCATCAAAGCGGCAGTGGACGAAGCGAAGCGGGCCCGCATCGCCGTCCTCATGCTGCCGGGGCTGGGCACCATCCATGACCTGAACCAGGCGCACGACGCCGGTGCCTCGGTGGCGCGCATTGCCACCCACTGCACCGAGGCGGACATTTCGATCCAGCACTTCCAGCACGCCCGCAAGCTGGGCATGGAGACCGTGGGCTTCCTGATGCTCTCGCACCGCACCTCTCCGGAGAACCTGGCGAAGCAGGCGCGGATCATGGCCGACGCCGGCTGCCAGTGCGTCTATGTGGTGGACTCCGCGGGCGCCCTGATCCTGGAAGACGTGTCCGACCGCGTTGAAGCCCTGGTATCCGAACTGGGCGATGACGCGCAGGTGGGTTTCCACGGCCACCAGAACATGAGCTTCGGCGTGGCAAACTCGGTGTTTGCCGTGCGTGCCGGAGCCAAGCAGATTGACGGCACGCTGGTTGCCCTGGGCGCCGGCGCGGGAAACTCCCCCACCGAGGTCCTCGCAGCTGCGTTCGACCGCCTGGACATCGCCACGGGCGTGGACACCCAGGCCCTGATGGCTGCCGCCGAGGACATCGTGAAGCCGTTCATCACACGCATGCCGGTCATGGACCGTGCCTCCATCATGCAGGGTTACGCCGGGGTGTATTCCTCCTTCCTGATCCACGCTGAACGGGCAGCCGAGCGCTACGGCGTTCCGGCCTACCGGATCCTCGAGGAAATCGGCAAGGCCGGGTACGTGGGCGGCCAGGAAGACATGATCGTGGACGTCGCCGTCCAGCTTGCCGGCGCCAGGTAACCAGCAGCACACGAGGCAGGGTTCCGCATTCCGCGGCACCCTGCCTCCTGCGTTCCTGTGAAAAGATCGTCACCGTGGCCCAACACCAGACCGATGCAGCACGCGCTGCAGATTCCCAGCCCGCCCAGTCGTCCCGTACCGCGGGGTCCCAGACCCTCGCCCGGGGCCTGGAGGTGCTGCGTGCCGTTGCCGCGGCACCGGACGGCATGGCAGTGGCGGATGTCGCCGCGAATGCCGGTGTGCACCGGACCGTGGCCTACCGGCTCCTGAACACCTTGGAGGACGCGCGCCTCATTCACCGGGGCGGGGACGGCCGCTACCGCGGCGCGGCGGGGCTGCTTTCCCTCTCGTCCGCTGCGCATTCCTCCCTCGCCGCAGCGGCGAGACCGGTGCTGCGCGGGCTGGCTGACCAGCTGGGTTCAACGGTGTCTCTCCTTGTCCGGCAGGGGCAGGAGGCCGTTGCGCTCGCCGTCATCTCACCGGCGGACGGCACTTACCATGTGACCTTCTCCGAAGGCAGCACGCACCCCCTGACCCGCGGTGCCGCCGGACACGCCCTGCTTGCCGCAGCACCCGGCTCAGCGGATGAAGCAGAATCCGTGACCCGCGTCCGGCAGCTGGGCTTCGCCAGCACCTACGGCGAAGTGGAACCGAATATGCACGGGCTCGCAGTACCCCTCGACGCCGCAGCCACCGGAGTTCCGGCCTGCCTGAATGTTATTTCAGCACGCAGTGACGCTGCAGGGAACCCGGTTGCCCTGCTGCAGTCCGCTGCTTCCCGCATCGCTGCCCTTCTCCGCTAAACCGTTCCGCCCCTCAGAACGCCACATTGACCTGCGTCACACAGGATGCTGTGATGTGGGTCTAGTTCTGTGTAAATAACGAATCTAGATGAACATTATTTACACATTGTTGACGCTTTGAAAGGGCCTTCCGTGAACAAACCGCAGGACACCGCACCCCGGGACAGTGAAGTCCTTATTGTCGGAGCCGGTCCGGCCGGCTTGATGCTGGCCAACATCCTTGGCATGTACGGCCGGCGGGTGACGGTGCTGGAAGCGATGGACACCCTCATCGATTTCCCCCGCGGGGTTGGCCTGGATGACGAATCGCTGCGCACCATCCAGACCGTGGGCCTGGTGGATTCCGTCCTGCCGCACACCACGCCGCAGCACATCATGCGCCTGGTCAACGGGGCCGGGAAGGTCATCCTGGTCAACAATCCGCAGACGGACGAGTTCGGGTGGGGCCGGAAGCACGGGTTTATCCAGCCCGCCGTGGACCGCGTCCTGTTTGAAGGCCTGAGCCGTTTCGACAACGTGCAGGTCCTGTTTGGCCACCGCGTCGAGGATGTGGAGGAGACCGCAGACGGCGTCACCGCCACAGCCCTGGTGTCCGGGCCTGACGGCACAGTGCAGGAACGCCTGTTCACGGCGCAGTATCTGGTGGGCTGCGAGGGCGGCAAATCCCCCACCCGCAAGCGCCTGCGCACCACGTTCGACGGCAAGTCCCCCGCCACCCGGTGGCTTGTCGTGGACGTCAACAATGACCCGCTGGGCACGCCCAATGTGTTCCTCGGCGCCGACCCAAAGCGCCCGTATGTCTCCATTGGCCTGCCGCATGCCGTACGCCGCTGGGAATTCATGCTCCATGACCATGAGACGGAGGACCAGGTCACCGATCCGGACTACGTCAACGCACTCCTGAAGGACCATGTCCCGGATCCCTCGCAGCTGTCCTTCATCCGCCGCCGGGTGTTCACCCACCACGGGCGGGTGGCCGGCACCTTCCGCCGGGGGCGCCAGCTGGTGGCCGGCGACGCAGCCCACCTGATGCCGGTGTGGATGGGCCAGGGGTGGAACTCGGGCATGCGAGATGCCACAAACCTCGGCTGGAAGCTGGCCTCGGTACTCTCCGGACAGGCCGGCGACGCGCTGCTGGACACCTACACTTCGGAACGCCGCGAGCACGCCCAGGCCATGGTCGATCTGTCCCTGACCTTCGGCAACATCATCAAGATCACCAACCCTCTGCTGGCGGCAGGGCGGGACGCCGCCTCTTCGGTGCTGAACCTCTTTCCGTCAGTGAAGAGCTACTTTTCGGACATGAAGTTCAAGCCGATGCCGCGCTACACGCAGGGCGTCCTGGCGGACCCGGGAACCAGGACGGCAGGCCGGGCAGCAGCGCGGATCGCCGGGAACCTGATCCCGGTCCGCACTGCCAACAGCAGGGTTTCTCCGGTGGGCGTGCAGTTCCCCCAGCCGCGGGTGAACTTCCGGCACGGCCGCGATGTCCGGCTGGATGACGCCGTCGGCAACTGGTGGTCCGTGATCGTCTGGGGCAACAGCCCCAAGGACGTACTGCCGGACGCGTCGCTGGAAAAGCTCCGCGCCCTCGGCGCCAAACTCGTCTGCATCCTGCCGGAAACGCAACGCGAATGGGCGGAAAAGAGCATGGGTGAAGACGTGCTTGTGCTGGGTGATTCCACCGGCCGGATGAAGAAATGGTTCGACGACCGCCCCACACCCATGGTGTTCCTGCGCCCGGACCGCTTCGTTGCCGGCGCCTGCCTGACCCAGGACGGTCCGGCCACCCTGGACGCAATTCTGGCCTCCATGTCCTTCAACCCGCAGCCGGCCGAGCTGCACTGACCTGCCTGCGCTGACCGTACGACGACGGCGGCCTGCCTCCCCCGGGAAGCCGGCCGCCGTCGTCGTACCGGATTGAAGGCGCGTCCTACTTGGCGCCGATGCCCTGCGCCGTGAGGTACTGCTTAACCACGGTGTTGAATTCTTCGGCGCGCTCCACCTGGGACCAGTGGCCGCACTGGCTGAAGATGTGGGCGTCCGCCGTGGGGATCACGTTCAGCAGCTCCCAGGTCCGCGACGGCGGGATCACCACGTCCTGCATCCCGTGGATGAGCAGGACGGGGACGTCGAGCTTGGCCAGCACGTCGAAGTCCAGCGGAAGGGCATCCCGGTCACGGTCGCGGGCCGTGACAACTTCCACCAGCCGGTCCGAAGCGGTGTCATTGAGCGCGGCCTGGTACCGCAGGGAAACCAGCTCCTCGGTCACCAGTGACTTGTCGACCACAAACTGTTCCAGCGTGCGGCGGATACCCGCTTCGGAGAGCTCAGGCTTGGCGTGGCCGGAGAGTGCCGCGGTCTTCTTGGCACCGCCGGTACCCATGGAAACAATGCCCAGCAGGCGTTCCGGGAAATCGATGGCGAACTGCATGGCAACCCAGCCGCCGATGGAATTACCCACGATCCAGGTTTTCTCGATGCCGAGCGCGTCGAGCACACGCACCGCGTGGCGGACCCATTCCCTGATGCCGTATTCCGTGCCGGGCGCGACGATGGACTGGCCGTAGCCGATGGAGTCGATGGCAATGCAGCGGCCCAGCTCGGAAATATCCGGCAGGTTCAGCCACCAGTTGGCGGCTGCGGTGACTCCGGTCCCGGAGCCGTGCAGGAACAGGATCGGGGTCCCTTCGCCGAGCTCGTGATAATGGGTTACCTCGCCGGGAGCAGTCTCAAGCCATTTATCTTCCAGGCCGAAAAACGCGTCGGTGGTGTAATCGGGAATCTGTACGGTTGTCATGGGCACTCCTGCTAACTCGTCAACGCGCCCCGGCCCAACGGTCCGGCGGCATGGATCACGGCGGTCTCTGCGCAGTGCGCAGCTGTCCTTTCTTCCAGCCTAGGTATGAGGGAGGCAGCAACGGTGTCCGCGTGCCGAGGGGCGGAACGATGCCGGGGTTCCGTCCGCCGACGACGCGTGCCAAGCTCTTTGCATGACTGATCAGGAAGACAGCCCCGCACCCCGGCACCCGCAGCAGCTCGAGACCGACGTCGTCGTCCTTGGCGGCGGCGCGGTAGGTGAGAACGCAGCCGGGCGGGTGGTCCAGGGCGGTCTGGAAGCCATCCTCGTGGAGCCGTCACTCATTGGCGGCGAGTGCTCCTACTGGGCCTGCATGCCCTCCAAAGCCCTCCTTCGTCCGGGCACCGCACTGCACGCAGCACAATCCGTTGCCGGTTCCCGCGAAGCGGTGACCGGCGCCCTCGATCCACGGGCGGTGCTTAAACGCCGCGACAGCTTCACCTCACACTGGGATGATTCCGGGCAGGAGGACTGGGTCCGCGACACGGGAATCGGCCTGGTGCGCGGACGTGGACGGCTCACGGGTCCCCGGGAGGTGCGCGTGGAGTACGACGACGGCGGCTCCGTCACTATTTCTGCGCGCCGCGCGGTGGTGCTGGCCACGGGGTCCGTGCCGGCGCCTCCGCCGCTCCAGGGCCTGGAAGACGTCGACTACTGGGGCACCCGCGAGGCCACCTCGGCGCAGGAGGTCCCGCCGCGGCTGATCGTTCTCGGCGGCGGCGTGGCAGGCACCGAGCTCGCCCAGGCGTGGGCCCGGCTGGGTTCGAAGGTAACTCTGCTGGCGCGGCACGACGTACTGGAGAAGTATCCGGAACCGGCACGGGAGCTGGTGAAGGCGGGACTGGCGGAAGACGGCGTGGACGTGCGCACCCATACCGGGGCGGAATATGTTCGTCCGGCCGGAGACGGCGGAGTGGAACTCGGGCTTGGCGACGGTTCGGTGCTCAGTGCAGACCGGCTGCTCGTGGCCACCGGCCGGACGCCGGCACTGGCCAATCTGGGACTCGAGGAACTGGGACTGGATGCGCTGCGGCCGGATGCGCACAGGCCGGAAACGGATGACTCCGGGCTGGTGCACGGCACCGACTGGTTGTACGTGGTCGGTGATGCCGCGGGCAAAGTGCTGCTGACCCACCAGGGAAAATATGAAGCGCGGGCCGCCGGGACTGCCATCATTGCCCGGGCCCGCGGAGAACTCCCGCCTTCCGGGGCACCGGAGCCCTGGAGCCGGGCGGCAGCCACCGCGGACCGCGCTGCTGTTCCCCAGGTGGTCTTCACCGATCCGGAAGTGGCCACTGTCGGCCGGACCCTGGAACAGGCGCGGGCTGACGGCATCAATGCCACGGAAACCTCGCTGGAGCTTTCCGTGGCGGGTTCCGCGCTGCACAGCGACGGCTACCGGGGCTGGGCCCAGATGGTGGTTGATGAAGACCGCAGGGTTCTGGTCGGTGTGACCTTCGCCGGCCCCGACGTATCCGAACTCCTGCATGCAGCCACCATTGCCGTCACCGGCGAAATGCCTCTGGACCGGCTGTGGCACGCGGTGCCCGCCTACCCCACAATCAGCGAAATTTGGCTGCGGCTGCTGGAGAAATACGGCTTGTAGCGCAGTCACCAGCCACCCCGCTGCGTTTGGCGCCGTGCCGGGATTTGCAGGTCAGGCTAGGCCCTGCGGACAATAAAGTCAGTCACCCGGGCGTCGCGCCCGTCGAGTTCGGCCCACGGCTTGTCCGTCTGCATCACGGTCAGGCCGGACGTGGGATAGCGCGTGGCCATTTCCATGACGGCGTCTTCATCTGAATCGACGGAAGCCAGCCGCATGGCCAGGTCCTGCACGCCGGGCAGATGCGAAATGACCAGCAGGCTGGTCACGGTCTCCGGCACGTTGTTGATAATGCTCAGAATTTGGGTGGCCGGGGCGCTGTAGAGCCCGTCCTCAAGTTTGGGCGTTGGCCCCTTGTCGCCGAGTTCCTCGCAGATCCAGGTGCAGGTCTGCCGGGTCCGCAGTGCGGAGGAGCAGAGGATGAAGTCCGGGATGGAGTTGTGTTCCACCATCCAGCGACCGGCCAGCGGGGCGTCGCGGTGTCCCCTGCCGGACAGGGGGCGTTCGTGGTCGGAGACATCCCGGGGCCAGTCCGCCTTCGCGTGCCGCAGGAGCATCAACTTTTTCAGGTGGTGGCCGCTCATGGGCCCAGTCTATCGGCGGTGCCGGGATCCGATCTCCGGCCCCGGCACCGCCCCGGCATCAGATGCTGTATTCAGGCGCCGCCCACACAACAACCTCGGGGTGCTCATAGAAGCGGTAGCCCTGGCCCCGGACCGTCCGCACCGTGTTGGCCAGCCGGCCCAGCTTGGAACGGAGCCGGCGGATGTGAACGTCGATGGTCCGCTCATTGGGCACTTCCTCGGCGTTGCGCCACAGCCCGGCCAGCAGTTCTTCACGGCCAACGGTGCGGGCGGCGTTCTCCACCAGGTAGTTGAGGAGCTCAAATTCCTTGAAGGTGAGGTTCAACGTGTCGCCGTCCAGGTGCACTTCCCGGCGGGAGAGGTCAATCAGGACCCCTGAAGGCCTGGGTGCGCTCTGGGCCTGGACCGGCTGGGCCGCTTCAGCGCGGGGGCGGCGCTGCACCGTGGGGTCTCCCAGGGCCTGGCGGACGACGTCGATATCGGACCCGGCCGCTTCCGCCGGCGCCAAGGCAACGGCAGCGTGACTCTGGGCACCGGGGCACAGCGTCTGAATGTAGGCGCGGACTTCCTGGGCGAGCTTGGTCAGCGACGTGCCGTTGGCTGCCGCCTGGCTCTCGTCCAGACCGACGTAAATCACGAATCCACGGGCAACGGTGTCATTGCTGACCGGCTGGGGACCCGGAATCCCGTTGGGCGCGACTACTGCGGTGGGTGCCGTCATGGGCGAAGCCTCACTTGTGGGAGGAACGGACTGCAGGCGGGTCTCCGGCCTGCCGAACCCCTGGGCACCGTACTGCTGCGGCGCGTACCCCTGGGCCCCGTACTGACGGGGGAACTCCCCCATGGCACCCTGCCGCACTGCGGCGGCCCGGTTCTGCGAATTGCGCAGTGAGATGTGTACGTACCCTGATGCTACTGACATGTTGCAACCTCAATGTGAATTACCGTCATCACGCTCGAATGCTGGGGGTGTGCCCAAGTCGAGATGGCGCAGTTTCGCCCGTCATTGGGCCTGAGTGGTGCCTGAAAGATGGGGGTGGGTCAGTCAGGCGTGCATTCGACAACAGCACGTCTTCCCAACGGCGGAGCCGGAGAGAAGGACTGCGACAGGTGCTGCCGTGTGGATGTTCACATTACGGATTATTGCATGTAACAAAGGTTGTTGCGCAAGTAACAATGCAGCAGTTGTCTCACCATGTGGAACGTTTGGGCCCAAATGTGAGCTACTTCACTAAATTTCACCATCAGGTGCAGGGCGTTCTGTTTTTGCGCCGAGGCTATATTTAGGCCTTCCAGAGCCGCCGGGGGACGTCTCAAGGCAAAAAAACGCACCCGTTCATAAGTGATCTTATAAACGGGTGCGAGTCAAGTAATGCTGCAAGTGTCCAAATAATGGACGGCTCTCTTGACCGGGCAGGCGGTCCTGACGAAGCGGCGGGTTAGTCTACGACGCCGTACAACCGGTCTCCGGCGTCACCCAGGCCCGGCACAATGTAGGACTTCTCATCCAGGCGCTCATCGATGGAGGCCAGCACGATGGTGACGTTGGCGTCGGCCAGCTCGGACTTCAGCACCTCGAGGCCCTCCGGGGCGGCCAGCAGGCAGATGCACGTGATGTCTGCTGCTCCGCGCTTGAACAGGAACTTGATGGCTTCGCGCAGGGTTCCGCCGGTGGCCAGCATGGGGTCCAGGACAAAGACCTGACGGCCGGTGAGATCATCCGGGAGCCGCTCGGCGTACGTGATCGCTTCGAGGGTTTCCTCGTTGCGGGCCATGCCCAGGAAACCAACTTCGGCTGTGGGGACCAGACGGGTCATGCCTTCCAGCATTCCCAGGCCGGCGCGCAGGATGGGCACCACCAGCGGGGTCGGCTTGACCAGACCGGTGCCGACGGCGGAGGTTACCGGCGTCTCGATCTCAACGGGCTCAACGCGGACGTTGCGGGTGGCTTCGTAGGCCAGGAGGGTGACGAGTTCTTCCGTGAGCTGGCGGAACACCGGTGAAGGGGTGTCCTTGTCGCGGAGAACGGTGAGTTTGTGGGCAACTAGGGGGTGATCCACTACAAGTACGCGCATGCTTCAAAAATACCACTCGCAGCCGGCCCCTCCCCTGCCGCGCGGGGATCCCGTCCGCTTTCCGGGCACTGCCGCAACTGCGGGAAGATAGGACCATGATGCCCCCCACCGCACAGCACGAGTCCTGGATGGATCTTGCCCTGACCCAGGCCCGCGGCGCCCTGACAACGCAGGACGTGCCGATCGGCGCCGTCGTCGTAGGTCCGGACGGAACCGTGATCGGCACCGGCCGCAATGAACGCGAGGCCACGGGTGATCCGACCGCCCACGCCGAGGTGGTGGCCATCCGTGAGGCTGCTGCCGCTGTTGGCGAATGGCGGCTGGACGGCTGCACGCTGGTGGTCACGCTGGAGCCGTGCGCCATGTGTGCCGGGGCGATTGTCCTGTCCCGGATCCCCAGGGTGGTCTTCGGCGCCTGGGATGAAAAGGCGGGGGCCGCGGGGTCGGTGTTCGACATCCTCCGTGAACGCCGGCTGAACCATTGGGTGGAGGTCTTTCCGGAGGTTCGTGAGGCGGAGTGTGCCAGGTTGCTCACGGACTTTTTCGGCTCTCGGCGATCAGGCTGACAGCCGGGGGATTCCTACGTAGGCTTACTAACTCAGAATCCGATATCCCAAGGAGTTCAGTAATGAGTTCAGACCAGGACGGACTGGCTACAGTCGTCAAGATTCTCGAGCACGCCGACATTGCACAGCTGACCACGGAGGACCTGAGCGGAAAGCTGGTCAGCCGGCCGCTTCAGCTGCAGGAAACGGATTCCGACGGCAACCTTTGGTTCTTCACCCAGGACCCCTCGCCCAAGGCGGATGAGATCCGGGCCAACCCGAACGTGAACGTCTCGGTGCATGATTCCAAGGGATACCTGTCCATCAGCGGCACGGCAACCATCACCAAGGATGAGGGCAAGATCGAAGAGCTGTGGAAGTCCTCGGTTTCCGCCTGGTTCGACGAAGGCCGCGAAGATCCCTCGATTGCCCTGATCAAGGTGGATACCGACACCGCCGAGTACTGGGCTTCAGACGAACCGCGGGTGGCCACCATGTTCAAGATCGCCAAGAGCGCCGTCACCGGAGACACCCCCAACATCGGCAAGAATGACGTCGTCGACCTCTAGTTTCATGAGCCGCTCAGGACTGCGGGGCCGGCCGTTTTGGGGCATCGGCCCTTCACCCGGTAAGGTTGACGCGATGGTGACGTGTCCGAGCGGCCGAAGGTGCAACACTCGAAATGTTGTTTGGTGAAAGCCAACGTGGGTTCAAATCCCACCGTCACCGCCAGATGAGAAAGACCCCGTTTCCCTTGTAACTCAAGGGAAACGGGGTCTTTTGCTTTGCTGGAGGCCAGCCGCGCTTATTCGGCGTCGGTGTCCGGCTTCTTCGGCCGGTGCCCGGCAATCGCCGCTCGGGTGTCACCGGGTTCGTGCCCGGCCTTCTTCTTGCCGAACGGCAGGACCTTCTTCAGCGGCACCAGGACAGCCATGACCACCAGGCCCCAGGCCAGTCCCACCACAGCCGAGCACAGCGTGTTCACGAGCCAGCCCAGGAAGCCGCCCACCACCGCAATACCGGCGAAAGGATGCTCCAGGGCATGGACGAGGTCATACGGGGCATGCCAGCCGAGATCGGAGACCCCCACCAGCATGATGTGTCCGCCGACCCAGAGCATGGCGATCGTGCCGATGAGGGTGATGGCAGCCAGCACGGCCGGCATTCCCTTCACCAGCAGGCCGCCAAACCGCTTGGAACCTGCAGAGTCCTTCTTGGTCAGATGCAAGCCAATGTCGTCCATCTTGACGATCAGTCCAACAGCCCCGTAGACGAGCACCGTGATCGCTATGGCCACGACCACCAGGATCACAGCCCGGACCCAGATGGAGGCATCCGCTACCTCGTTCATGGAGATCACCATGATCTCGCAGGACAGGATGAAGTCGGTGGTGATGGCGCCCTTGACGACCTTGGACTCGGCGTCGGGTCCCCGCTCCACCGCCGGTGCCTCTTTGGTCTCGTGATGACCGAAGAACTTGTGCCACACCTTTTCAGCACCCTCGTAGCAAAGGTAGGTGCCGCCCAGCATGAGGATGAACGGGATCACGCCGGGGATGAAGGCGCTGATGAGCAGCAGTGCGGGCAGGATGATCAGCAGCTTGTTCCGCAGCGATCCCCAGAAGATCTTTTTGATCATGGGCAGTTCGCGGGACGGATCGGCGCCGGACACGTACTGCGGGGTCACTGCGGCGTCATCAATAACGACGCCGGCCGCCTTGGCTCCTGCTTTCGCGGCGCCGGCAGCGATGTCGTCAACCGAGGCTGCGGCGATGCGGGCCAGGGCGGCGACGTCGTCCAGCAGGGCAACGAGCCCGCCGCTCACAGCCGGACTCCCTGCTGGTGCGGTGCAGTCAACTGCTTCTGGAGGGCGCCCTTGAGGCGTGGATTTTGCATACCGAAATTATAGGTTGCCGGGCTTTGGCACCGGCTATTCCGTTGGCTGTGCCTCTCGGACTACCTTCGACGATGTGGACACAAATTTTTGTGCTGAGGTGTTCGAGTGGCGCGGACCGGCACCGTTCTATTGGCTGCGCCTGTCCGAAGACGCGGCTGACTACGTGCGCATCCAGGCTGCCGCTGCCAGCTACGGGTGGGGCGCCGTTCCCGTCCGTGTCAGGATCGGATCCACGGATTGGGAGACTTCACTTCTCCCCCGCAGCGGAGGGTATGCATTGCCGCTGCGGAAGGACGTCCGCCTCAAGGAACGGATAGACGACGGCGACACGGTGTCCGTTGGGTTGAGCGTAGCCACCCGGGGAGGCCGGGCTGCCGCTGCCCCGGGACGATGAACCCCGCAGCGATTCCGGAATGCGACTGCACATCCTCTTTTAAAGTAACTCCAAAGGATCGAATACAGTCCTATTCATGATCTCCACGAAATTAATGCCCAAAACTCATTTCGGCCGCAGTTCATCAGGCATCGCATTGGCCATGGCCGCCGTGTTCATCGTTTCGGGCTGCGGCGGTAATACTGAACCGCAGGCTGAAGCTGTCCCGACAGCAGAGGAAACGTTCACGCCGCAGGCGCAGTGGCCAGAGGGGGACGAAAAGGGGACGCTCGCCAACCCGTACAGCATCGGCGAGGAAATGGTCGACGGCGACTGGTCCCTCACCATTGATGACATCAATCTGGATGCCAATGCTGAGATGGCAGCCAAGGACAGCATTATCTCCAAGGTTGATCCGGAACCGGGCAATACCTGGGTGATTCTCACGGCGACGTGGACATACAACGGTGACGAGCCGGCGGAGGGTGGCACAAGCTTCGCTGTGGTTAATGAGAACTGGAATGACGCCTTTGACACCGAAAATAGGTACGGCACCACCTTTAATGACGTTTCGACGCTGAAACCCGACGAGTCAGAGGCAGGTCCTGCGGAGCCCGGCTCATCAGTGACCGGCGAGGCTATCCTGCAGATGCCGGTGGAATATGCGAACGATTCAAGCATGATCGTCGCCAAGTTCAATTATGACGGCCTCGACGAGCACCTCGTCAAAATCGATTAATTCTTCCGGTTCACTGGAAAACGGCCGCATGCAGTACGGCGCGGGCCGTCACCCATGAGCCGATGACTCCGCGGGGATCGTCTGCGCCGCGATCCCCGCGCCGGGCTACGGCTGCCGGCCGGTCTGCCCCTCCCATGCAGGACCATAGGGGGGCCATGAGGCCAAAACGGACCTCAGCCGACTGCTCGGAACGATCAACCTCGGCATCATCCCTAGAAATTCATGCACCCCACGGTGAGTCCGCACCTGCCACCATGAAGCCGCACCACGACCACTGGCTGATCCGTCCGCTCCAGTCACAGTGCACTCGACCGATGCTCGTTGACTGTCGTTGTAACCAAAAACCCAACCGTCCTTCCGCTGTTACGTGACGATTTCGCCTGGGCAAAGAGCGCGGGGTGGGACAGGAAATTCGCATGCCTGCATAATCCGCTTCCGTCTGGTCAAGCGGTTTCACGGTTCCTGCTGTTGTCACGCCAAGGAGCACCAGCGTTCATGCCAGCCATCGGTGCCCGGCATCTGCATCATTTATACCTCGATCGTCTGCCAAGAAACGCCCGTTCAAACTAACCGGAAAAAGCTCCCGCATCATTAAGCATTGACTGAACAAGAAAGCATTGACCGAAGAGGAAAAAGAGAAGCATGGGTACACCGATGCAGTAGATGATCATTCGCCCACCCTTATCCATGTAATCTATATCGGGTTTGGGATTCAGCAGAGGCCGCACCGTAAAGAAAACAGCCAAGGGCATTATTGCTACTACTAAGGGCATGGGAAGGCCGCTTCGACCAAGCCTTCCGCTATAAGCAAGTCTTGTGTCAAGGGGAAGAACAATAAACGCAAAAACCGCGATGGCCAGGCACAGGATCAACACCCAAATACCCAGCAGCTTGGCGATTTTGTTCGCTCGGCCGCCAAGCTCAATGTCACGCTCCGTATACTTCGGGGAAGTACTTGTGTCGTCACTCATCACGTGGTGCCTCTATGGGCAGACCCTCCCTGCGTTTCATCGACGGTAGGCAGCGCCTCAAAAGCTAAAAGCTGAGTATCAGTAGCTGTCATCATCCCACGTCCATTAAGGTTTCAGCCCCGTTCCTCGCCAAACACCTCTGGAGCTTTTCGCCAGAACGCTGGCAACCAACAGCGATCGAGATACTGACCAGAAGCACCAGTACGGCCAGGACAACGAGCATTATCCGCGGCCATGCGAACGGCGCGAGGTTTCGGAGCCAGGCGGTTTCCTTCAAGGTCTGGTAGTGAACAAAGATCAGGCACCGGGACGGGCCGTGCATTTTGGTCATTCTCTATTCCTCTAGTTAGGGACAAGCGCGTGGCTTCTGCTTCTGCACCTGTGACCCATTCCGGCCCCAGCTTCGCAGCCCCCGGTTCCTGAGGAAGTCGCCCAAAGCTGCTGCCGCGGAGTCGAAGTCATTCACCAGCCTCGACGGCATGTAGCCCACGATCTTTCCCATGGGGACCTCCACCGTCTCATCCGGCAGGTGCCCTCGACGCGTCAGAACCGCCCATGGGCGCTCATCGGCAGCAGCGTTACTGCGGTGGCACACAATCCCTGACTCGGAGCACCCGACCACCTCCAGCAACAGTGCTGAAGCCACGCCCGTCGACCTGCCACACCGCTTTCTTGACGGGCGCCGTCTTGCGGCGCTGCGCCGCAGTCCGCCAGGCGACGCCGATGTTCGATCCGCCGACAAGCGCACCCATCCACGCCACGCCCGCCGGCCCGAATGCCTCCACCTCGGCCAGCAGGGCGACACACACCACCAGGGCCGCAATTAAGCACACCAGGGTCACCCAGGCATGGCGCGCTCCGAGGCGGAACAGCCAGACTCCCAGGACTGTCCCGGCCGCAAAGGCCACCAGGGCGAGCCAGGTGACGTCTTGCCGCCCAAGGAACACCATGGCGATGGTGCCGCAGAGAATGGCGCTGCCCAGTACAAGGTAAGCCAGCCCTGATTCCTGACTGGCCTTGGATCGCTTAGTTGTGCTGTTCATCAATCCTGTTCATATTTACCAGCCCAATCGTCCCTAGACCCAGCACTGCCAATCCAAGCATCGTCCCCCAAAAGATCCATCGATCTTTGCGCAATTGCTGCGGGGACCTCGGTGAAAGATCTAGCATATTTCTTCTTCTGCCTGGCGGGATATCAATTCACCTCGCGAGTGATCCAGTGTCGCATCCCTTCATGCATGACAGGTCTAATCAGTTGAATGGCAATGCATCACAGACCCAAGCGGGAGCTCTAACCGAACCGAAAGTCCAGCACGTCGGTGCCGGAAACCCAGGGCAGACCTGGGTCCGGGCCTCTATGATGAAAAAAGCCGCGCAATGCCGTACTGGCGGTTTCTAAATCGACAACAAACCTCCTTGGCGCATAGGCAGGACCGGAAGGAAGCCTGATTTCAGTCTCGTCTTTCCCCGCCGTCGCCCCCAGGACCCTCCACTGGCTGTTATCCCGGAAACTAGATGTGCAGTGCACAATAAACCCCGTGGCAGCGTTACCAACCGCCTCGAAAAGGGCCTCGTTGCGCTGGACATAGAAACGACCCGTACCTGCACTGTCCCACGACGCCAGCGCGTTCAATCCGTCGGCCCGCGCGCTCTCGGTCCGTGAGTTCTCGGAGCCGTTGACCAGCCAGACATCAGCCGGAGTGGGCTTGCTGATCAGGATGCCTTGTCTGATGACGCTGCCCACCATCACACCAATGGCATTGGCTGGTATCAATACCGCCCATAGCCCGGACCATGGAGAGGGAAGCAACTGGGCAAGAACAGCGCATTCCGCTATGACAACAATGAATAAAATGACCGTTACCAGGTTCTCCCGAACCAGCGCCCTTATCAGGCTACCGCCGAGAAGACCGGAGAAGATCAGAACCATGGACTCCGGCCCATAGGTGCCGTTAGTACTGAGAAAAACAGTAATAAACAGGGTGACTGAGAAGAATAATGCAATTCCCAGCGGAATACCTGCGTGCTTCACAAAGCTCCGAAGATGCGACGGACTTTGTCTTGTATTCATATCTACTCACCCGTAATCAAGAACTTCGCGGATTCAATCCCGGCCAGGGTCCCTGCTCCTATGCCTCCGGAGCGCAGCAGAGCCTGTTTATTAACCCCGTTTTCAAGAAGGCCGGCGACCGTACTTGTATTCGTCCGTGCCGCTTGGGACAGCGTACTAGAGGGAGAAGGGCCGCCGGGGAGATAGGTCAGCCCCCCGCCAGTAATGGCCGCCCAGGTGAGATCCCCCGCACGTATCTCGTCCCCCGCGATGGTCTTGTCGGCCAATGTACCGGCTACGCCGCCGCCGCTCCCGAGAGCTGTCATTCGCCACAGCGTGTGTGACGTTCGACTTGCAGTGCCGTTGGCTAGCGCATACACCGAGTGTCCTCCGGCTTTGGCGAGGGTCCCGCCTGCAGGACCGGCAAGTCCTCCGACGGCGCCGCTGACTCCACCCCCGACCATGGCCCCGGCGAGCCCTCGCCAGCTGTCAACCCCTCCGTTCTTGACCGTGTAGATAGCCCCGCCGCCGACAGCACCTGCGGCTCCGTTCACTCCTGCGTTGATCGCTGCGTAGCCGCCAAGCCGCGACAACGACGACGACGTTGCCATAGCCGCACGTGACGCCGCGATGCCTGCACCGCCCAGAGCACCAGTCACGCCCACTGCAGCCGATTGCGCCCAATTGACCTCGCCGGTGGTGGCCTTCTGGATGACGACGTCGGCGCCAAAGCTCATCAATCCCAAACCGGCAACCTGGCCGCCGGGTACAAACATCAGCGCCAAGCCGGCCGCTACTGCCACGCCGCCGACGATATATGAGTGCTCGTTCATCCAGTCACCTACTGCCGTAAACGCTCCCCGGTTGGAACCGTCGTAGGCCTTCAGCTCCTCATCCGTCAACGGACTCAGTCCCGTCGGGTCCGAAGTGTTCAACGGGTTGTTGCCCGCGTAGGAGTACGGGTTCCCGTCCCAGCCAGCGCCGAGGACCGGGGCCAGCGGGTCCGTGGACAGGAAGCCGCGCGTAGCGGGGTCGTAGCCACGGGCGCCTAGCCATTCCAGCCCCGCGATATCCAGGCCACCGTCGCCGGTCAGACCGATGCCAGCGGGCAATCCACCGGCCATTCCGGGCGCTGTCCCGATGCCGGGCATGGCGCCTCCGGACATAGTTCCCGGTTCGGGGATGACCGAAGCGCCCAGCACCGCCCACGGATCAGTTTCATCCGTAGGACGGGCAGCACGCCACCCCGGCGCGACCCAAGCCTCGCCGATCCCGGTCACACCGCCGGGCAGGTTCAACACCTGCTCCTCGCTGATACCGGCCAGCGTCGGCACCGCGCTGGCACTGTCCCACCACACCGGGCAGCCATCCACGGACGCCAGCTCACCCAGAGCATCCACCCACAACGTATGCCGCGCCGTTTCCGCCCCGT
Source organism: Arthrobacter sp. APC 3897 (assembly GCF_030407495.1). Taxonomy (GTDB): domain Bacteria; phylum Actinomycetota; class Actinomycetes; order Actinomycetales; family Micrococcaceae; genus Arthrobacter_B. Next base: position 59,551 of record NZ_JASDDG010000016.1, read on the forward strand.
CCGGGGTGCGGTCCACAGCCCCCTGCAGATACCCCGTCTCGCCCCAGGCGTATTCAGTCCAGGACCCGTCCGCGCCGATCAGCCGCGACCGGCGGCCCAACCCGTCGTAGACGTACTCCGTCCGGGAGCCGTCCGGATCCGCAACCGAGAGCAGCTGCCCGGCCGCGTCATAGGCATAGCTGCGGGGTCCAGCCGGGGTGTGTTCGCGGACCAGGCGTCCGCCGGCGTCGTACTCCCATTCCGGGACCTGCGCGCGGGCGTTAGCTGCAGCGCCGGTTTCCCGCATCGGCGTGGTGGCTGCGGCAACCAGCTGTCCGGCACCGTCGTAGCCGTACCGGCTCACCGTGCCTGCCCGGGTCAGGCCGGTGATCCGGCCGTCCTCATCCCGGCCGATCAGGGTGATATCCGCAGCGCTGTCAGAATCCGCTCCGTTGGTGCGGGTGTGCTCGGACAGGTACCCGTTCCGGTATACCCATTCCTGCGCCAGGTCCCCGGCAGTGACAGCGGTCAGGCGGCCTGAGGGGTCATGCGTGAACTGCGCTTCTCCAAGGCGGGGCTTGTGCACGGTCTTGACCCGCCCGGCAGCGTCCCGTTTATAAGTGGTGGTGGTCCCGGTGGTGTCAGTGAAGGACGTACGGTTCCCGTCCGCGTCATACTCCCATGACAGGCCCTCGCCTCCGCGGATGCGGGAGGTCAGCTGGCCCCGGCGGTTGAACCCGAGTTCGTGCTCGACCGTCAGCTCGTCAACACCGGTGTGATCACTAATGACCACGCGGCGGTTCATAGCGTCGCGGTCCACGGAGGCCAGCAGCTTTCCGTTATGGGAGGTGCTCTCCTCCCGTCCGGCCGCGTCATAGGTCCAGGTGGTGGTGTTGCCGTCCGGGTCCGTCTGGGACAGCTGGCGCCCCGCCGGATCATAGGTCGCCGTAGTGACCCGGCCCAACGGATCGCTGACCGAATCCACCTGATCCGTCTCGGTATACGTGCGGGTCGTAACCCCGCCCAGCGGGTCGGTGATCCGGATAAGCCGGCCGCGGACGTCGTACTCGAACCGGGTCCGGCCACCGACGCCGTTGACGGTCTCGGTCAGTTCCCCGGCCACGTTGTACTTGAACCGGCGGGTGCCGTACCAGGAGTCCTGGGAGAAGCTCAGCCGGCCGACCTTGTCATACCCGTACCTGGCGTTGCCGTTCCCGGCGGTGACCCGCAGGATGAGCCGCCCGGCAGCGTCGTATTCGAAGGTTTCGGTTTCCCCGGTGGGAAGGATCCGTGCGGTCACGCGCTGATCAGCGTCATATACCAGTTCCGTCACCGCACCCAGCGGATCAACCGTTTTCCACGGACGTCCGCAGACATCGTATTCGTACCGGGTCACCGCACCGGACGGGGAGGTCACCGAGATGATCTTCCCGGCAACATCGCGTTCCAAGCGGGTCAGGCCGCCGTCGCCGTCGAGTAGTTCCACCGGGTTCCCGGCTGCGTCATAGGTGGTCAGCTCTGCGGACCCGTCCGCAGTTTCGGAACGGACCGGCCGGCCGTATTCATCGAACGTGTAGGTGGCGGAGGAGAACGCATCTGCCACGGTGGCGGTGCCGGCCCGGCGGTCCGTAGCGACCTCCGACCTCACGCCGGTCGGGTCTACGACGGCGGTGAGGTTCCCGATCTTGTCGTACTCACGAATCCAGTCGTGCCCGGCCGGGTCCGTGATCCCGGTCAGCCGAGACAGGGTGTCGTGGGTGAAGCCCCAGCGGGCGCCGTCGGGCAGGATCGCTGCGGTGACGTTGCCGAGTTCGTCAAAGACCCGCTCAATACTCCGGCCCAGCGGGTCGATGGTGCGGACCAGCTCGCCGTTGGCAGCGTATTCCAGTGCGGTCCGGCCGCCGTCCGGTGCAACCGATGCGGTGATCCGCCCGGCGTCGTCGTATTCGAAGGACCAAACGGCGCCATCGGGGTCCTCACGCCGGGCCAACAGCCCGGCAGCGTTATAGGTGAAGCGGGTTTCCGCGCCGGATGGAGTGATGCCGGCTGCGGGGCGGCCGGCCTCGTCGCGGAGAATCCTTGCCGTGTCCCCGACAGCGTTTCGGGTTGCAACCAGGTCACCATATTGGTCGTAGTCGAACTCCACGCTTACGCCGGCCGGATCGGTGACGCGGGTGAGAAGCCCGTCCCGCCATTCCAGTTCAGTGCGCCCGCCCAGCGGATCCATGATCACCGAGGGATCACGGGAAAGCTCATCCGCGTACTCATAGGTGACAACGGACCCGGATTCCGTGACCAGGGTGGTGATGCGGTCCTGCTCGTCCCATCCATAGGTCAGATCTGCGCCTTCGGGCGTGACGGTGCGGATGCGGCGGCCCCGCTCGTCATAGGCATGGACGGTGACGGCGCCGTCGCGTTCGGTGAAGGAGACGAGGTTTCCGTGCCGATCATAGGCCATGGACTGGCGGTGGTCGTGCGAGTCCAGGACCCCGACCAGGCGGCCCTTGGTATCAGCGATCCAGGAGTTGGAGCGGGTGCCGTCCTCGTCCGAGACCGCCGTGACCCGGCCGGGCAGGTACGCAAAGCGGGTGCGGCGGCCGTGCTGGGTCACCTGCAGGATCACCCGGCCCTGCTCGTCATAGGTGTTTTCGGCTTCTAGAACTCCGGCCGCGGAGTACACGGCGTCAATCAGCCCGGCGTCGTTCCACCGGTACGTGCGTGTCCCGGTTTCGGTGGTGACGCTGACGAGCCGGCCGGCGTCGTCGTATCCGTATTCGGCTCTGCGCCCGTCCGACGCCCTCACCACGGCGGCAAGACCGTTCACGTAATCGATGTCCAGGAACCGGCCGCGCACATGCGACAGCCGGGACACCAGGCCAGGGCGGCCGGCATCGTCGGCCTCACCGTTTTCCGCCGGGACCTCGCGGTGCACGGACACAGTCCGGCCCGGCCCGGACCCGGCACCCAGCCACACCCCGGCCAGGGTGTAGGCCCACCAGGAGCCCCGGTTGTCGCGGACCACCAGCAAATCCGTGCTGCCCTCACTGACGGCGGACAGCTCTGCGAAGATGGCCCCGGCGGCCGGTTCGCGGGTCAGCCAATAGTTCTCCCCGATTCCACGGGCCCAACCCTCGCCTTCCCGGGGGAAGCCCACTGCGCGTCCGTCGGCCATGGTCCAGGTACAACCGTCATCCGAGAGCTCCAGATGCTGATCCAGGACAGATGCCCAGCCCGGGCCAAACGCCCCGACAACTTCCTGCGGCGCCAAGGAGTTGTACATCCTCGACAACACCAGGTTCGAGGCAGCGCCGGTAAACCCCAGATCCCTTTCGGGTTCAATGAAGTTGCCCGTGGCCGTGTTCACCGGGTCATCGGCGTATCCGGTGGTCGGGACCGCGCCATAAGCCGTAGGCGGATCAATGACCAGCGCGCCCCGCGTAGCGTCTACACCCGCGGCGGCTAAAGCAGCTGCCAGGGCCGCGTCTGACAGGGTTGAGACGTTCCCTTCGCCTCCTGCTGCCGCGAATGCGTCAGCGAGAGTGGTGGCCCATACCGCGTCGGCTTCATTGGCATCCCGGTATTGCTTGAGGGCCATGAGCACCCCGCCGGCTTCGATGGTGCCCCAGTAGCAATTGTCCGTGAAGTCAGTGAGCTGGTTCCTCAGGCGCCCCACCATCCCGTCCAGCTCATCATCCAAAGCCCGGGAGTCGGCCGCGAACTGCCGCAGGTTGGCCGGCCGCGCCGATGACGTTCCTCCGCCGTAGCCTCCGCCGCTGCCCGGCTGTGGAGTGGTGCGTGGCGCGACCGTTGCTGTCTGCTCGAAGTTCGGTCCCGGCACCGGGTCCATATTCGTGCGTTCCTTGACCCCGGTGATCCAGTCGGTGAACTTTTCCCACCCGTTGCGGTCTAGGTAATCCCTGACCCACGCGTTGTTTTCCCGTCGCCGGTTGTCCTCTTCCCGTCCCGCCTCGCTCATTTTCCTGACGTACTCGCCCACTTGGCGGAGCGCTTCAGCGAGCCGCTTGGCGTCGTTGGCCGCAGTATCGGCGTTCTCCTGGAAAATGTCCGAGAAACGTCCTTTGAAGTCTTCCTTTGCCTGCTGCACATAGGCGGAACGCGAGCCGGACTTTTGCTCAATGGAATCAGCCGCGGTTTCGAACATACGCTTCACGGTGGCCGCAACGCCATAGTCGTAGCGGCCGCCGTATTTGCGGTCCGATTCCGGCAACAACGGCATTTCGACAAAATCAGTCATATTCAGGCCCCCCACTGAGCGAGAAAAAGAAACACAAGAACATTCGGCGGCCCCGGCGCGGGAGGTAAACCGCGGACAACTGGCACGCACACTAACAGGGAACCGGCTCGAAGAACCGGACCGGGCTTCGGAAAAGCATGAAAGGGCCGGGCAGCCAGCCGTCGGAACGGTGCCTCCCCGGCCCTACACCAGCAAGCAGTTACCAGATGCTCAGGCGCCGCCGCCTGCGGAGAAGATGTCCTGTGAAATCTTCTGCAGCTGTGTCCGCAGCTCTTCCAGCTCCTGGCGGGCCTTGTCCAGGGCAGCCTTGGTTTCCGGCCACGTGGATCCGCGGAACTGCGCTGCAAGCGGGCCGTCCCAAACGTTCGGATCCGACAGGATCTTGCCCTGCGCATCCAGTGCGGCAATCTGATCCGTGAAACCGCCGTTGATAATGGCCTGCACCTGGCCGATTGCGGACTTGGCCTGCTCAGTGGACAACACGCGTGACATGAAAATCTCCCCCTGTTGAGTCAATTACTTTCGACCGGCGAATCAACCGCCAGGTGCCGCACAGGTGCGACAGCCAGTGATTACCTCGCGCGCCCCAGAGTACCAATTTCACTACATTAGGAAAGCGCGACACGTCATCTAGATGCCGGATAGCGTCTTGGCTGGAACCTCCTATTATGATTCTCAGGGCACTGCGAACGGATCCGGGGGACTAGTAACCATGCCGCAAAACACCCGCCTGCAAAAATTCAGGCGCCGAACCGCTCCGGGCAGATGGCTGGGCACACTTTTTATCACCGTCGGGTTGGTTGCCGCGGCGGCATGCACGCCGTCGCCCGAGCCCCAGGCAGAGGCTGTGTCCAATCCGGTCAAGCTGCTGCAGAGTGTTCATGTGGGCCTGTCTCCGGCAGCCGGAGTCCAGTCAGTTGAAGGAACCACCATCTCGGTGTCTGCCGAGGGTGCGTCCTCTGCTGCAGACACGACCTACGATGCCGAGGAGGCGGTGGACGGTCTGCCGGTGCGGGTAAGCCTGCAGTACCGTGCCGGCGAAAAGTCCGGCTCTGACCTCGCCGACTTACAGGGCCATACCGGTCCGGTCGAAATCGACCTGACGGTGGAGAACCTGACGGTCAAACCGCAGGTTGTGGAATATGACGCCGCGGGCCAGACCCACGCCAACACCGCCTTTGTGGGTGCCCCGCTAACCATTGCCGCGTCAACGAAGCTCAACGGTGTCCGGGTCGATGACATCACGCCGGGTTCCGCGGACGGGGCCCAGGGCACCAACGGTGTCCTCAGCCGTTCCGAAGACGGTGCCGCCGTAGTGCAGTGGGCCACTGTGCTGGCACCGCCGCGCTCGGGTGCGAGCACCACACTGCGCCTCGCAGCAGATGTCAGGGATTTCCAGGTACCGGACATTGACGTCGCCGTTCAACCGGGGATCAGCACCGATATGAGCGTTGACGGTGTGCTTGCCGCAGCCTTCTCCTCCGACGCGGGTTCGGAAATGGAGCTGCAGACCCGTACCATTTCCCTGGTCTCAGAGGTGAACACCGTCCTGATCAAAGCCGGGGCCACCATCACCGAAGTCCGGCAGAACCTGGATACCACCTCGCAAACCCTCGGCGCCAAGACAGCCGGTGAGCTGCGGGACAGTTCCGAAGCGCTGGCCGCCACCATGTCCGGGCTGAAGGACCAGCTGACCGCACTCGGTGCCAATCTGGAAACCGCCGCAAAAGGCACGCAGTCGGTGACCTTGTCCCAACTGCAGCAGACGGTGTCGGCGGTGGACTCCATGCTCGGAGACACCTCGGCACCTCCGCCCGTGACTCCGGTCGACGGCGTTGGCTGCGCTGCTGAGGTGGCCAAGCCCCGACCGGGCTCAACCGTCTACTCCAGCATCCTGACCATGGCCTCGCAGCTCGATGCCTATGCGACCGTCAACGCGGACTGCCGCGACACGGTGGCCGAAGCCATTGAAGCGACCATGGGCCCGCTTGATCCCACACCTGAGGAATGCGCTGAACAGGGTTCCATGACGTGCTCGCTTTACGGCTCCGCAGTGACAGTCACCGCCGCCTTGGTGGGCCTGGTGAAAAAAGGCGAGGCGCTGACGAACGAGTTGGAACCCAAAATTGTAGAGGGTGCGCTGGCTAACCAGCGGTCTTCCGCCGAGACCCTCAAACAGGCAAGCACGCAGCTCGCAGCCATCCTTGAGAAGCCGGACTCCCCGGAGGACTACAAGAGCGCACTCACGGGTGTGCTGCAGGCGATTGAGGCTGCTGAGGAATCCGGCCAGGCTTCTGCCGATGCCACCCGGGACGCATCCGCCGCAGCCCGCAGCAGCATCGACGGACTCCGGGACCGGCTCAGCGCCGTCGGATTGTCCGCGGAGACCGCCCGGACCGAGTTGCATGGCGGCCCGTTGTGGGACCGTTCCATGACGGCACAGAGCGAGGAACTTGCCGCAGAGTTGTGCGCGTTGGCAGACGGCGAAGCTCCGCGCGACGGCCGGCTCTCCACCCGCGATGCCGAGCGTCTGCGTTCCTACCTGACTTCTGTTCCCTGCGGACAGCCCGGTGAGACTGCCCCCATAGAAGCACTGACCCCGCCGCTCGGGTTCCGGGACCCCTTGGACGTACGGCTCGACGGTCAGTCCACGGCATGGGATGAAGTCCTGAGCCATGTGGATACCACTGGTGCAGACCAGGCCATTTCCCAGGCTTTCACTGCTTTGGATCAGTCGATTGACGGCATTGCCACAAATCTGGACGCAGTCAGTGACGCAGTTGCGGCCATGGACACCGCCGCCACAGGCGGTGCCGCAGGCACCCGCCGCGGACTTGTTGCACTGCAGGTGACCCTTGAGGACGCCATCGCCGGTTCGGCGGAGGTCCACACGAATCTGGAGAACGTAAAGTCCCAGCAGGAGAAGCTCCAGGAAGGCGTAAAGAATGCGCTGACTGAGGTCTCGGCCGAAACGGCCGAAGAGATTTACCGGGCGGTGGACGAGCAGGTGCGTCAGGTCAACGAGATCGGCACGGCAGGTTCCGAGTCTGTCACTTCGGCCTTCAACCGTTCCATCGCCGGGCTGAAGTCCACCTCGGACCAGGTGGTGAACGACGCCGGGGAGACCGTGGACCGGCAGCGCGGTCAGTTGCAGGAGGAAGGCAGCGCCCTGGCCGAAGCTCTTAGCGCGAGCACGCAGTCCTCACTGGAACGCATTGCTTCCAGCACATCAAACTCCACCCGCGATATGGAGGGCGCAGACGCCCTGCTGTCCTCCAGCCTCAACAAGGTGATGCTGGATTTGGGCGACCGGACGGTAAATGGATCCGGCCTCCTCGGTTCCATGGCCACCAGCGCCGCCAAAGCCGACACAGCGGATTACCAGCTGGCCCTGGCCGCGCAGAACGCCGAAGGGTACGCGAATATCCGGTCCCGAGATGTTGCGGCGCTGCTGCTCCGTCAGGCGCAGTTCAAAGCCTCGCTCACCGCCGTCGACGAGATGCCGGCCTTCCACCTCACAGTGCCTGACGGCGCTGTGTCGCAGACCCTGTACACGTTCAAGATCGGCGGCGCAGCATGAGCCCGCGGGCCCGGCTTATGACCCTGTTGACCGTGGGCATAGCCATGGTTGCCGCAGTTGTCATCGCCCTGAGCGTCATCCCGGACCGGCCCGAGGAAGCAGCGCGGCCGGACCCGGTGGCGGCAACGGTTCCCGTTGCGCTGAACGCCGACGGCGTGCCGGCAAAGTTCTCCCTTGGTGTCATCCTGACGTTTGGTTCTTCGGGTGAGCCCGGTTCCGAGTACAACCGGGCGGTGCAGGGAGCGGTGGTTGCCGCACAGAGATTCAGCAAGGGCGGCACCGAGGTAACCCTTTCCGCCCGGAATGACAGCGGCACGGAAGACGGCGCGCGGGAGGCCGTGCGTTCCCTCGCCGAGCAGGGTGTCTCCGGCGTGGTGGTCTCAACCACGGGAGCCCAGGCACGGGCCGCAGCCAAAGCGGCCGAGGAACTCGGACTGCCGGTGATCCTGCCCTACGCCGAACCTTCGGAGCCCGCAGATTCCACCTGGACCACCAGCCCGTCCGCCACCGCGCTCGATGCGGCCCTGGGAGCCGCACTGGAAGGAAAGATCCGGCTGCTGGTTGTCAACGACGGCGGTTCCGTCCCATCCGCGGCGGAGGGTGCACAGACGCTCAACCTGCAGGATTTCGAAGACATCACAGCGCTGGCGCAGGCGGCAGCCATCAGGACCGGAGATCAGCCCCTTCCCCCGGCGGAGGGCGCCTCCGCCGGGGCAGAATCTGTCCGGGTCTCTGATCCTGCGGACGCGGTGATTGTTTCGGCGGCGACACCGCACCGGTTGGCCCGGCTGGTCCAGTCACTGCAGTCCCGGGATGTTTCGGTTCCGATGGTCCTTTCCCGCGAGGCTACCGCCCCGGCCTTCGCAACAGAACTGTCCGTAGTCGACGGCGCTGTCTCGGGGCAGTTGATGAGCGTTGCGGCGGTAAACGGGGACGGTGCTGCACTGCGGCAGGATGCTCAGGGCCGCGGCATGTCGGCTTTCCTCTCTGCCGTGCGTATGTTTTCCGGGGATCCGCAGATCAAGAACCTGACCGGCGACGTCGCTTTCTCGGCCGATGCGTGGGCAGCGGATGCAGCCGGCCATGACGCCGTCGTCGCTCTGGTCCGGGCAGCGGCAGTCGCCGAAAGCAGCCTTCCACGAGATGTCAGCGAGGCGCTGAGCACCATGACGCTGGGTGCGGGCGACGGTCTGGCCGGCCCCGCGCTGGATTTCACCGCTGCGGCCGCTCTGACCGCAAAGCCAGTGCCGGTCCATGCCTCGTCACAGGACCTGGGTCTGCGGCCAACGGATGGAAGCGCACCGAGACTCGTCTGGGTGCCGGCAGCTACAAGCCCCTGACCAACCTCCCGGCCTGCCTCCTCCGGCGGGTCAGAGTCCCCTCCACCTCCGCCACCATGGAAGGAACGCCCCGGTGCGTTTGCTGATCGATTTGGACGAGCAACGTTTTGAGTGCGAGGCGGCACACGTTGCACCGGCCACCACCCTGTCAGAGCTGGTGGAGGCCGCAGGAGGGCCGCGCCTTGGCCCCGATGAGGCAGTGTTCCTTGACGAGTCCGAGGTGAGGGGCAGCACTCCGGTCTCTGAACTGCTCCTGCTGGAAGGAAGCCGGATTTCACGGGCGCCCTGGCAATGCCCGCTCCGCGTGCACGGCTGGAGCGTTACCCTGGCGGGCGGACAAAGCGCCGGCCGGGTCCAAGCCGTTCCGCAGGGTCGCGACATGCTCATTGGACGCTCACCGCATGCAGACCTCACCCTGCCGACCGAAAGCGCATCATGGGAACACTGCCGCCTGCGCCGGGAAGAGGACGGGCTGCGGATCCTGGACAGCGGCTCCACCAACGGAACCATGGTGAATGGCCAGCCGGTTGGGGCTGATGGAATCGTCGTGGAAGATACGGCGGCCGTCACCGCCGGCGGTACGGTGCTTCTGGTGCGCCGGTCCCTGGAAGAGACCCCGGCCCCGGAACCGGGCAGCCTGAACAACCTCACTCCGGCCGCTACGGCGCCGTTCAACCGTCCGCCCCGTCCGGGACGCGCACCGGCCGGGGACGCCCTCGTTCCGCCGTCCCGCAAGGATGTGCCCCCCGCCAGCAAGTTCAGCTACATCACCGTGCTCGCGCCGCTCGTGATGGCCGGTGTGCTGATCATGGTTCTGGGCGACATGCGTTTCGCCATGTTTGCGATGCTCAGTCCCGTCATGGCGGTAGGCATGTGGTTCGAGCAGAAACGCCGTCATGCCCGCGGGTTGAAGGACGAGGAGGCCCGGTTCACCGGCGCGCTTGAGGAATTTGAGCAGCAGATCCGCACGGCCGCGGAGGCTGAGACCGCCCGCCGTCACCGGATGATCCCTGATCCCGCCACCGTTGTGCGCCGCCCCGCGCTCCCTGCTACCTCGCTGTGGCAGCGCCGCGCCGATGCTGATGATTTCCTTGCCCTGCACGCAGGCACCGGTGATGTGCCGTGGAAACCCGAGGTGGACCGCGCGGCCTCCGCCCGGCTGGATGTCTTGGTCAAGGAATCGCTGGCTGACGCCCGGCTGCTCGCGGCCCCGGTGCTGGTGGACCTGACCAATGCCGGCGTGGTGGGCATTGTGGGCCCGCGCACGGGTGCCCTCGCCCTTGCACGCTCGCTGCTGGCCCAGGCCGCCGTGCATGTGGGCCCTGCGGACCTGACCGTGGGTGTCTTCTGCGATTCCGGACGCGCCGATGATTGGGAGTGGGCCTCGTGGCTGCCGCACACCCGGCAGGCCGGCAGCAGCACCGGGCAGCGGTGGATGTCCGCACACCGGGAAACAAGCGTCGCCATGCTGCGCTCGCTCAAAGACTCAGTCCAGGAGCTGCCCACCCCGGCACTGCTTGTGGTGCTGGACTCCGAGGTGCTCACCGAAGGCCGGGACGCCCCGGCCCGGGCACTGCTTGGCATGGGCCGTTCAGCAACCGGGACCTATGTGAATCCCCGGGAGCGCCCGCCCCGAGCCGCGGGAATCGTCATCGCTGCCTCCCTGGAACAGCTGCCGGCATCCTGCACCACCATCATCAAGGTGGGAGAAGATGCTGCTGCCACCGTGGAGCAGCCGGAGGACCTGACGCGCGTGGAGGACGTCATCCTGGCCGGGCTGGACCGGGAGGAAGCCCTGCGCTGCGCCATGCACGTGGCCCGTTTCGACGATCCGGAGCTGAACGTGCCCGGCGCCTCACTGCCTGCACTGGTGCGCCTGCCCGAGCTTCTGGGCTACGAACTTCCCGACGCGGCCGCCGTCGCCCGCCTGTGGAAAGCTCCCTCCGGAGTGTCCGCACCCATAGGAACAGGCGAGAACGGCGTCCTGAGCCTTGACCTGGTCAAGGACGGCCCGCACGGTTTGGTGGGCGGAACCACCGGCTCCGGAAAGTCTGAATTCCTTCGATCGCTGGTGGCCGGGCTGGCGGCCAGCAATGACCCCACCCGCCTGAATTTCATCCTGATCGACTTCAAGGGCGGGGCCGCTTTCAAGGCGTGCGAACGCCTTCCGCATACCATCGGAACCATTTCCAACCTGGACGAGCAGCTGGCCGACCGCGCCCTGCAGGCCTTGGAAGCTGAAATGGAGCGCCGGCAGCGGGTGTTCGCGCAGGCCGGCGAGGGCATCGACAATCTCAACGCCTATATGGCCACCAACCCGGCCGAACCGATGCCCCGGCTGCTGCTGGTCATTGACGAGTTCGCCATGCTGGCGAAGGACTTCCCCGACGTGCTGCAGGCACTGGTCAGCGTGGGAGCGGTGGGCCGTACGCTCGGCGTCCACATGATCCTCGCAACGCAGCGCCCGGCCGGCGTCGTCAATGACGACATCCTGGCGAACACCAACCTGCGGGTGGCCCTGCGGGTACAGAGCCGGGAAGACTCCACCAACGTCATTGGCGTCCCCAATGCTTCCGCGATCGGAAGGGCCCAGATGGGCCGCGCCTACGTGAAGCTGGGCCAGGATGACATCACTCCCGTACAGACAGCCCTCGTGACCGGACGGGCACAGCTAGGCGGCGGCCCCGCTGTGGATGTACGGGGGGTTCAGCGCTTCGGCGTCCCTGTAACCGCCGCAGCGCCGGCACAGTCTGCGTCCTCTGACGAGAATGACCTGGACCTGCTGATCGACGCGATTATCGAAGCCAACGTTGAAGCCGGGTACGCGGCACCGCGTCCCGTCTGGCCGGAAGCCCTGGGCGAACGCGTGGAGCTGGGGGGTTTTGGTTCCGGTCCGGATGAGGGAGCACCAACTTCAGCGGATGTCCCGGCCCTGCCGGTGGTGGGCGGCGTCAGCGGTTCGTCCGTCCTGGTGGCCCTGATGGACGAACCCGAGCTCCAGCGCCAGTCTCCGGCCGGATGGGACATGTCCGCGGGCAACCTCATGCTGATGGGCGTGGCAGGATCCGGAACAACCACCACGCTGGCATCTATTGCCCTGACCTTGGCCAGGGACTGCGACCCCGCTGATGTGGACCTCATGATCCTGGACATGGGTTCCCGCGCACTCGAAGCATTGGAACGCCTGCCGCACACCGTGGCGTATGTGGGAACGGGTGCCGGCGCCAAGGAGCAGCAGGCCCGCTTCCTGCGCCACCTGCACACTGAACTTGAACGGCGCCGTGCAGAGCCGGGCAAGCACCGCCGCACCGTGGTGCTGCTGGACGGCCTGGCCTCGCTGCGGGATGAGTTCCAGGATTACGAGGGCCAGCAGATGCTGGATCTGCTGTACCGGGCGTACGCGGACGGGCCTGCCCTGGGATTGTCCTTTGCCGTCTCCACCACGCGCGCCAAGGCAGTCCCCTCGGCAATGAACGAAGTTACCCTGCAGCGATGGCTGTTCCGGCTGGCGGACACGTATGACTATTCGTCGCTCGGAATCCGGGGCAAGGCGGTTCCCGCCGCGCTTCCGGGACGCTGCGTGGACCCCCGCAATGCACTGCAGATGCACGTGGCGACACCCGGCGTCGAGCTGGCGGAAGCAGTGGACCGGGTGCGGCAAGCCTGGGCCGATGCACCGGCCAAGACGCCGGCCATCAGGCGCCTGCCTTCCCGCCTCACGCTCCGGGAACTCGGTGCTGAACCCCAGCTGACAGCCGAACCCTGGCTCATCCCCGTGGGCATGCAGGAGGCTGATTTCTCGCCGGCGTTCCTGGAAGTCTATGAGGGCGAACACGTGCTGATTGCCGGGTCCGCGCGTTCCGGCAAGTCCACGCTGCTGCTGGCCCTGGCCGGTTCCCTGCAGGGGGCAGCCACCTCCCTAGGCCCTGCCCAGGTCTGGGGCATCTGCGACCGCCGGTCGCCGCTTGCTGCCGCCGATCTGGACAGGGTGGCGGTGGGCGCGGATGAGGTGCCGGCTCTGCTGGCTTCCCTGCGCCTCGAGCGAAACCCCGTGTTCCTGCTGATCGATGACGCGGAGCGTTTCGACGACGTCGACCAGTCCATCGCAGGAGTGGTGGCCTCCGGACAGGCAGGGCTGTGCGTCATTGCCGCCGGAAGATCTTCCGACCTCCGGGGACTGTACAGTCACTGGACCAAGACTGTCCGCAAGTCCCGTCTGGGGGTATTGCTGCAGCCTGATGTGGATTACGACGGCGAGCTGCTGGGCGCCACACTTCCGCGGAAAGCACCGGTAGCCATCACCGCCGGCCGCGGATACATCGGTGTGGGCGGTCGAACGGCACTTATCCAGTCGATCAGCACCGGTAGCTGAGCGCCCCGAACAGCGGGGAGCCAAAGGACATCAGATCAACAGCGTTGGAGAGTACGGCATGGAATTCGCACAGACGGGTCAGGCGCTGGGAGCCTCCTACCGGTTCGGCGAACGCTTGGGCACCGGTGCTGTTGGCGAGGTATGGACTGTTCTCGCGGCTGACGGCCACACCTACGCGGCCAAAGTCCTGCGCCCGGAGCACGCCGATGATCCAACACTGGTGGAACGGTTTGTCCGCGAGCGCTCCGTACTGCTGGGCCTGAAGGACCGCTCCATCGTCACCGTGCGGGACATGGTGGTGGAAGGACCGCGGCTGGCCATCGTGATGGATTACGTGGCAGGCGGCTCGCTGCGCGACGTCGTGAAGGGCATTGGCCCGCTTCCTCCCGCGGATGCGCTTAACGTGATTGCTGAAGTATTCGACGCCTTGGTCTTCGCCCACTCCAAGGGCGTCATCCACCGGGACATCAAGCCTGACAATGTTCTCCTTGCGCTGCCCTGGGCTGAGTGGTCTCCGGGCGGAGTACGGGTCTCCGACTTTGGGATCGCCGACGTTGTGGGCGAACGAATCCGCCAAACAACCGGCCTCATCGGCACCCCGCACTACATGCCTCCCGAACTCATCAGCCAGGGCCGTTCCGGTCCCGCCGGGGACGTGTACTCCACCGGCGTCCTGCTGTATGAGCTCCTGGCCGGACGCACGCCTTTCGCCGGACCGGGGACGGACTTCAGCATTGCTTACCGCCATGTTTCCTCGCGCCCGCCCAGGATTCCCGTGGACGATGAGGTGTGGGGGCTTTTGGACCGGCTGCTGTCCAAGGATCCTGCCGGGCGGCCCAGCGCCCTTGAGGCGGCTTCGACACTCCGCCGCCTGGCGTCCCGGCTGGCCGGCCACGGCCCTTTACCGCTCGGGGAAACCCCGGCGGAGTTCGACGAGGTCGAACGTTCCGCCACTGTGATCCGGGGAGCTTTCACCGCTGAGGAGGCCGCGGCCCTGGCGTCGGCCCCGCCGGCGGACAACGACGGAGAGACCCCTGACCTTGGGCAGTCCGGCAACGCCACCATCGCCAGGCCCACGCCCCGCCGCGAAGTGCGGCAGCCGCAGTCCCGGCAGGAGGAAACCGACGACGCCGTTCCGTTCTGGCGCACCCGCAAGGCTCTTGTTCTTGCCGGCACGGGCGTGCTCCTGCTCGCGGCGATGGTCGCAGGCTTCATCGTCCTCACCCCCGACAGCCAGCCGGCGGATGCTTCACAGGGGGCCGCCGAGCAGCTTTCCGCGCAGCTGCAGGAACAACCTCTGCCAACCGGTCTGACCATCACGCGCAGGGCCTCCTTCGAGCCGTCCTCCGGAAAGGTACGGCTGACGGTGTCTTACTCGGCGCAAAAGGCCCCGTTGTCCGGGGATTTCCTGGAAGTGGTTCCGGGACTCAGCGATCAGGACGCCTGCCCGGCGGTTGTGTGGGAGGGGACAGCCGCATCTCGGAACCAGGCCTCGATCAGCGGCGTTGATGTCGAATGCGGCTGGAAACTGTCGGAGTTGCAGGTTCCGCAGGGCGGATCATTGCAGCTGACGGCGCAGGTCTCGGTGGCACCCGCCGATCAGCAGGCGTTTGATGATTGGCTTCAGGCCGGGTCCGAGGCCACAACGGCTGCAACGCAGGACCCGGAGGTTAGGGGCACTGCCTACCCCGTCCAGCGCCTGATGGGAGTGGAGCTGCGCACCCCGTCACGGGTGGTGACCCCCAGCCCGCTAAAGATCACTTTGCTGCCCGTGTGGGCCGGCGGCAGCGATGAGCTGAATCCGCTCTATGTCAGCCCTGCTGCCGGGAAACCGTCACAGATGCTTGCAGCGGTAGCCGGCGGCGAGCAGGGGGTGCGGTTCTCCGACGGCTGCGGTGGAGCGCTGGCCGTCGACAGTTCGGGACTCACTGTTACGGCCCTGCAGATCTCGCCCCAATGCACGGTGCGTGCCAGCGTCGGGAATTTCACCGACCTCCAGTCCCCCGGCTTCGGGATCACGTCCCGTGAGAACGCCGGAGACTGAGGTCTTAGGGGTGCGTCCGGCTTTCACCGGCGCCCTTGCACGCCGGTCCGGGCTACAGCCGGACGTACGCCCAGCCTTCCCACTGCCTGCGTGCCAAGTGGGCGACGGCGGCATCCACGGTTTCCACGCCCCGGTGCAGTTCATCGGCCTGGACGCTGGCATGAATCATGCTGTTCCGGCAGGCCAAAACGTGGATGTCTTCTAAGAGGGCGCCGTCGAGTGCGCTCTGATCTCCCAGGCCTGCGCGAAGGAGCCGCACCCCAAACCCCTGGACCACCACCTCGAGTCTCCGTTCGGGGCCCAGCGCCCGGCGGGAGTTCCCTGCGCTTCGGAGCACACCGCTCAGCCATGTGCCGCTGTCCGGGCCAAAACCGTGGATCACCAGACCCGGGCGTACATCCCCCGGCCGGTCCCCAGTCTCAGTCCGGCTCACGGATTCCGGTTGTTTTGCGCTGAGATCCCTGTCTGAAAGTTCCATGTTTTCAGTGTCCCCCGGCACGCCGGGCGGGGACAGGGGCCGCGCCCGTCGCCGTCGTCGGAGGTGCGCCGCTTTTAGTCAACGAAGTGGGTCTTGGGCGCCTTTTCGCCCACTGAGGCAACGACGGCGGCGGCGACGTCCCGCAGTTTCATGTTCCGCGCACTCGACGCCGCTTTGAGGATGCTGATTGCCGCCTCTTGGCTGCAGCGGTTTTGGGCCATGATGATTCCTGCAGCCAGGTCAATGGTGGTGCGGGAGCCCATTGCTGCCTTGAGGTTTTCCCGGCTTTCACCCAGCTCGGAAATGCGCACGGCAAGCCGCAGGGATTTGGAAGCGCCGCGGGCAAATTCTTCAGCGGCGCGGATCATGTCGTCTGTGAAGGCGTCCGGTTCACGTGCATACACATTCAGGCCGCACCGGGCATCGTTATCCAGCGGAATCGGCGCCCCAGGATCGATTTCAAGCCGGACCCGGCTGTCGCGCTGGCGTACTCCTCCCATCTGGGATCTGTGGTGATATCACGCACCAAAACCGTGTTGTTGGTGCGGGCTGCCTCCAGGCAGGGCCCGGAATCGACCCGGTACTGAAGCTCATCAAAACGGCGGGATTCCTCACTGTCACTGGCCACCGTGCCCGCGCTGCCGGGCCGCAGGAGGGTCACACCCGAAAAGAGCTCCTGCCCCGGGGCGGCCAGGGTGTCGACGGTGAGGCGGGTCAGATCGGTAAGAAAACCTTCGACGTCGCTTGTTTCCAGGAGCATGTCCTGCAAAAGGCCGGAGTAATCCTTGCCGGTCTCGTGTTGTGCTTCCCGTGCAGCATCGATCAGGTCCGTTGCTCCCGCGGACTGATGTGTGCTCCCGCCCCGCTCAAAAGGCGGCGGGGCCAAAAAAATCATCGCTGGACATGTCACCATTTTCCGTTGAGGGAAGCCGTACGCTTTTTCCATTACAGCATCAGGTGACGCCGCGTGCCGATCCCCGCCGGACAAATCCCGGTGACCGCCAATCAGACACCCCAGAACACCTTCACGGCATCCACCGCTGCGGCACCCTGTTCCTGTCCGGCCAGCGCTGACGGACGGCGGGTGGACGAGAGCAGCACATTGGTTCCGAATGCTGACAGGCTGGCCTCATCCGCTTCAATCAGGATTGTTTCAGTTCCCTCCGACAAACCCCTCAATACCTGGGGAAGCGTGGGACCAAAGGGACTGTCCGGCGCTTCCGGCCCGCAGGAGAGGACAAGAACCTTGTCATACCCGGTGGCCAGGTCCGCGTTCGTGGCGGAGCGCATCCCGCCGTCCATGTAAGGAATGCCGCCAATAAGCACCGGCGGCCAAGCCCCGGGTACGCTGCAGCTTGCGGCAACAGCCCGGGCCAGGTCAGCGCCGGACGACTGATCGAAAACGGTGAACGCGCCGTCGTTCGCATTTACCGTTGTCACTTTCAGCAGACCGGAAGGCCAGGAAGGTGCAGGCAGCAGCGACCGGATAGTGTCCACCCACCGGGTCTCGTCGAGCCCCCGGCCGCCAGCCAGCGCCGCCTTGCCTATCCGGGCACGGGCTTCCTGCTCCCCGCCCGGTCCGCGGGCAGCCGAACCCATCATGTTGATGAACTCCTCAACACTGAAGTGCGGCAGCTCGCCCTGCCCTGCCGGACTTTCTTCCGGTGAGTTTTCATGCAGCTGGGCGGCGAGTACCTCCTGCAGGCCTCCGAACCTCAGGGAAGCGCCGACGACGGAGCCGGCTGACGTGCCCACCACCAGGTCGGCGTCGTTCAGTTCAATACCGTGCTCCAGCAGGGTGGCCAGAACGCCGATCTGCCAGGCGATGCCGGCCACTCCCCCGCCGCCCAGGACGATTGCCCGTGTGCCACTCGTGTTTGTCATGCGGGCAGTCTAAACCCGGGATGTGTGAAGACTGCCACCCGTTTTCCCTCCCGCCGTGCCGGGGTATTCAATGGAGACATGGCATTGCGCGTTTTGATGGTTGGCCGAAAGCACGAAGACTGGGTAGCGGACGGGATCCGGCGCTATGAAAAGAGGCTCAAAAAGCCCTTTGACCTCTCCTGGGTTTCCATTCCGCATTCCGCCCGGGAGTCGGATGCCGCCCGCAAGGAGGAATCGGAACGGCTCCTGGCCAAGCTGGGCAGCGACTATGTCATATTGCTGGATGAACGGGGCAAAGCTATTACCTCTCCGGCGCTCGCCAAGACCCTGCAAAAGCCCCTGGACAACTCCCGCAGCGTCACCCTGATTATCGGCGGCGCCTACGGGGTGGCCCAGAGCGTGCACGACCGCGCTGATTTCGTCTGGTCGCTGTCTCCCCTGGTCTTCCCGCACCAGCTGGTCCGCCTGATCCTTGCAGAACAGATCTACCGGGCCCAGGAGATCGCCGGCGGACGCCCCTATCACCACGAATAGCCGATTCCGCCACAATGACTCAATGAGGAAATACATAACGTTTGCGGCGTCATTATTAGTGCGCCGGTGGCGCCTAATTGACGCCGCGCCCTCCTTGCGGACATGGTGATCTTATGAATACCCGGTCGCGGAAATTGTTGTCAGCAAAAATGTCCTTCTCGCCTTCGAAATCATGGCCGCTGACCGCCGCCGTACTCGGCGCCGCGCTTGTCGTCAGCGGCTGTGCGTCCGACGGCGAAGAAACCGCGTCGTCCGCTTCGCCGTCGTCGTCGTCGCCGTCGCCGTCAGCGGCCTCGGCCTCCGAAAGCCCCGAGGCAGCACCGAGCACTGGAACGTCCACTGACGAAACCGGAAACGCATCCCCGGACTCCAGCGCACCGGTTCCCACGGCCGGCAACTCAGCTGACCCGGCATCGCCCGCCGGCCCCCGGGCCTGTGCTGCCGCAGATCTGGCCGGTGAGATCGAGGACAACATTGGCGGCGGAGCAGCTGGCAGCGTCTACCGCACTCTGGTCCTGACGAACGTCTCCTCCACACCCTGCACATCAGCAGCAGGTTTCCCGGGCGTCTCCTATGTTGACGACACCTCAAACGAGCAGATTGGTGCGGCAGCCGTCCGCTCGGGTGAGAACAGCAGCCCCGGCGGCGTGTTTGTCCTGGAACCCGGACAGTCGGTGGTCGGTGAGTTGAAGGAGACCCGGGCCGAGAACTATGGCGAGAGGTGCGAACCCCATCAGGCAACGAAGCTGCTCGTCTACCCTCCGGAGGACCTCGAGTCGTTGGCAATTCCGCATGACGTTCTTGCCTGTGAGAACCCCAATGTAGAGCTGCTGAGTATCGGAGCCCTGCAGAAGCGGTAAGCCTCAAGAACGGTGTTAGTCCTCCACAGGTGACGCCGCCGGATTGTTTGTCCCCATCCATACCTTCCTTTCTCACCGGGCAGCCCGGACGCCGGAGAATTGTTTTATGGAAACAATCCTTCAGCTTGATATGCAGGCTGACTCAGGTGAAGCCGGTGAGTGCGCCTATCCGCCCGGGTTCCTGGCGTCCGTGGCCGAGACCGCTGCGGCCCTAGGCAGCCTGTGCCGCGACAGTGTCCGGGCAGCCGGACTCCTGAGCGTCGGCCAGGCAGTAAACCTCGCCGACGAGGTGGAAGCTATGTCCCGACGAGTGGACTACCTGCAAACCGTTTGCGCCGGGGCTTTGGACGCGCACCGGGTTGCCGATGCCTTCGGCTCTACGTGTTCAACGGACTCAGCTGGATCTACTGGATTTTCTGCCTCGGCCGGCTCTACCGGATCTACAGTCTCGGACGGCCCGGACGGATCGGGCAGCCCGGACGGGTCGGCCGGCGGCTGGAACAACACTTGGGCTGAGGCGGTTTCACCTGCCCAGCAGGCGGCCGGCAAAGTCCGCGCCGAGTTCCGCGGCACGGCGGACTAGATGCGCTGCCGGTTGCGAATCAGCCGGGGTGAAGCACAGCGGCGTCTGAAGCTGGCTTCCGTTCTGCTGCCGGCGGCCGGCGGCAGCGGCCAGCCCTTGCCCGCCGTTTTGCCCGCTCTCGGCGGAGCCGCCGCATCCGGCCGAATCTCGTCCGGGTCTGCCCTCATCGTTGCCGAGGCTGTGGCCCAGGTGAGGCTGCGAAGCGGCACCCGGACCGCCGAAGTCATGGAGTCGGACCTCGCATCCTTGGGGAGCCGGTACGACGCTGACTTCCTCGCCCGGACTGCACGCCGCTGGGTATTGCTGGCGGATCAGGACGGAGCCGAGCCCACCGAAGAGGAGCTGCGCCGCTTCCAAGGCGTGTTTTCCGGTCGGAAAAAGAACGGGCTCCACCATCTCAGCATCTACTGCACCGCTGAACAGCACGAGACCCTCCTGACCGTGATGAATGCCGTTGCCGGCCCGCGCGTTTCGGATGCGGCGTCAGATGCAGCGTCAAGTGCGGCGCCGAGTACGACGCCGGCGACAGCCGCCGCCCACAGCCCCGAGTCCGGTCAGGCAGATCCCGGGTGGGCTCAGCATGCAGACGGCAGTCAGCCTGATGCCGGGACTGCATCTCGGCTGGACCTGCGCACCCGCCCCCAGCGGCTTCTTAGCGGACTCATTGATGTAGCCAAGGCTGCACTGGCGGCCGGCGGCGTTCCTGCCAGCGGCGGGCTGCGCCCCCAGGTCATGGTGACGATTGATGCTGCGTCCCTCTTGACGGACTTCAGGTACGGGTCAGTCGTCAAAGGATTGGATTCCACGGACAGCCCGGCAGGAAAGAAGATTCCGCCGCGGAAACCGGTTCCAGGGCCCCTGAGTCCAGGTTCCTTTGCCTTCACCGGCCCGGTGCCGGCGGCCACCGTCCGGCAACTCGCCTGCGACGCGGAGATGCTGCCCGTGGTGCTCTCGGGCCAGGGCCGAATCCTGGATGTTGGACGGGCGCAGCGTTTGTTCCCACCGCATATGCGCAGAGCTCTCCATGCCCGGGACGGAGGATGCGCCTTTCCCGGCTGCAGCATTCCCGCTCCGTGGACCGAAGCCCACCACATCCGTTATTGGAACCACGGCGGTCCAACATCAACAGACAACGGCGTCCTGTTGTGCTCTCACCATCATCACGAGGTGCACAAAGAATACTGGAAGATCAAAGTGAGAGCCGGCGTTCCGTGGTTCGTCCCTCCCGCGTATGTGGATCCTGACCGGGTGCCGCTGCGTAATGTGTACTTTCGTTCATCGGTGACGGACCTTCCCGCCCGCCCCTCCGCCGGCTGAGCACCCTACCAATGAGCAACCGTCCAATCATCACCCGTCCAATCATCACCCGTCCAACCGCCCACCGGCCAGGCATTCGGCGCAACCGCTGACGACGGATCGCTCACCAAATGGCAACGGACCGCTCAGCGGATTCGGCCTGCAGCCAAACTGTGCCGCGGAACCCGAAAGTGTCAGGAGGGTGCGGAACAATGGTGCACATGACATCGGGAGCTTCGGTTCTGCAGAAGTTCACCCCCGCCACCAGAGAGTGGTTCGAGGGTGCCTTTGATGCGCCGACACCAGCACAGACCGGAGCTTGGGACGCCATCTCCCAGGGCGCCAACGCTTTGGTGGTGGCACCCACGGGGTCGGGCAAAACCCTGGCGGCCTTCCTGTGGGCCCTGGACAGTTTTATTGCCTCGGCTGCGGCTGATAAATCCTCAGCGGATCCGGCCGCCGCCGGCGCCCCCGTTAGTGAGCCGGCCGCCGCTTCCGCTTTGTCCGGGCACGTCACCAAAGCGCCCGCACGCAAACGGAATACTGCGCCCAAACGCAAAACCAAGGTGCTGTACATCTCTCCGCTCAAGGCTCTCGGTGTAGATGTGGAGCGTAACCTGCGTTCCCCTCTTATCGGCATCACCCAGACAGCCAAACGGCTGGGACTGCCGGCACCGTCCATCACGGTCGGCGTCCGGTCCGGAGACACTCCCCAAAACGAACGCCGAACCCTGCTCACCAGGCCGCCGGACATCCTCATCACCACGCCGGAATCGCTGTTTCTGATGCTGACGTCCCGCGCTCGGGAAACCCTGGCCGAGGTGGACACCGTCATTGTCGACGAGGTACACGCGGTTGCCGGCACCAAGCGCGGTGCGCATTTGGCAGTTACCTTGGCTCGCTTGGATGCCATGCTCCCCAAGCCGGTCCAGCGGATCGGATTGTCGGCCACGGTGGAGCCGCATGAGACCGTTGCCCGGTTCCTGGGAGGCAACGCGCCCGTGCAGGTCGTGGCTCCGGAAGCCAGGAAGTCCTGGGACATCACTGTGACGGTTCCCGTGGAGGACATGGCCGATCTCGGCGGCGCCCCGGCTGTGGAGGACACCGTAGAGGGCGGGTACGCACCGCAGGCGAGCATCTGGCCGCACGTCGAGGAGAGAATAGTCGACCTCATCGAGACGAACCGCTCCACCATCGTGTTCGCCAACTCCCGGCGGTTGGCGGAACGGTTGACCGCGCGGCTCAACGAAATCCACGCCTTCCGGCTGGAGGCAGCCGCCCTGTCGCTCTCGTCTGCGGACACCGGCACAGAGGGCTCCACTACTGCGGGTGATGGTCCTCCGTCATTCACAACCGGCGACGGCCCCGGACCGGCCGCCGGGGCTGCCGGGCCGGCGCTCCCCACCGCACGCCCGCCGGCCCAGCTCATGGCGCAGGCGGGTGTGTCCATCCGCTACCGCCAACCGGACCAGGTTGCCGTTGATGACGACAACCCGGTTCTTGCCCGTGCCCACCACGGGTCAGTGTCCAAGGACCAGCGGGCACTCATTGAGGATGACCTTAAATCCGGGCGGCTGCGCTGCGTCGTTGCCACCAGCTCCCTGGAACTCGGCATCGACATGGGTGCCGTAGATCTGGTCATCCAGGTTGAGTCCCCGCCGTCCGTGGCCAGTGGACTGCAGCGGGTGGGACGCGCGGGACACCAGGTCGGCGAGACATCCCAGGGTGTCATGTTCCCCAAACACCGCGGTGACCTGCTGAACACGGCGGTTGTTGCCGAACGGATGCTGGCAGGGCAGATTGAACCCCTGTATATCCCCGCCAACCCCCTGGACATCCTCGCCCAGCAGACGGTGGCCGCCTCTGCGCTCGGCTCCATCGATGTGGAGGAATGGTTCGACGTCGTCCGCCGTTCCGCGCCGTTCGCCGGCCTGCCGCGTTCAGCCTTTGACGCGACTCTGGACCTGCTGGCGGGACGCTACCCGTCGGACGAATTTGCGGAACTGCGCCCGCGCATTGTCTGGGACCGCACCGAAGGCACCATTACCGGAAGGCCCGGCGCGCAGCGGTTGGCCGTGACCTCCGGCGGCACCATTCCGGACCGCGGGCTGTTCGGCGTGTATTTAGTGGGCGATTCCGAGGGCAAAAACAGCCGCCGCGTCGGGGAACTCGATGAGGAAATGGTCTACGAGTCCCGGGTAGGCGACGTCTTTGCCCTAGGCGCCACCAGCTGGCGGA
Organism: Arthrobacter sp. APC 3897; assembly: GCF_030407495.1. Taxonomy (GTDB): domain Bacteria; phylum Actinomycetota; class Actinomycetes; order Actinomycetales; family Micrococcaceae; genus Arthrobacter_B. The sequence goes on from NZ_JASDDG010000016.1 coordinate 82,994, forward strand.
TTGAAGACATTACCCACGACCGGGTGCTGGTCTCCCCTGCCTTTGGGCAGCCCGGCAAGCTGCCGTTCTGGCGGGGTGATTCTCTCGGCCGGCCGGTGGAGCTTGGCCGGGCGCTGGGCGGTTTTGTCCGCGAGATGTCCGGCGCTGATGACGAGACCGCCGCCAAACGGCTGGCCGCCGTCGGGCTCGATGACTGGGCCGCGGGCAATCTGTTGACCTACCTGCGGGAACAGCAGCAAGCCACCGATGTGGTGCCCAATGACAAGTCACTGGTGGTGGAGCGTTTTCACGATGAGCTCGGCGACTGGCGGGTAGTCCTGCACAGCCCGTACGGCATGCCCGTCCATGCTCCCTGGGCCCTCGCCGTAGGCGCCCGGCTCCATCAGCGCTATGGGCTGGACGGCTCGGCCATGGCCTCGGATGACGGCATTGTGCTGCGGGTGCCTCTCATGGAGGACGAACCGCCCGGGGCCGAGCTGTTCATCTTCGACGCGGATGAGCTCGACTCGATCGTGACTGCAGAGGTGGGCGGATCCGCATTGTTCGCCTCGCGTTTCCGTGAATGCGCGGCACGCGCCCTGCTGCTCCCGCGGCAGAATCCCGGAAAACGGACGCCGTTGTGGCAGCAGCGGCAGCGGTCCGCACAGTTGCTGGACGTCGCCAAAAAATACCCGACGTTCCCCATCGTCCTGGAAACCGTACGGGAGTGTCTCCAGGACGTTTACGATCTGCCGGCTCTGAAAGACATCGCCGGCGGAATCGAGCGCCGCGAAATCCGCCTGGTGGAGACCACCACGCCCTCGCCGTCGCCCTTTGCCCGCTCCCTGCTCTTCGGCTATGTTGGCGCCTTCCTGTATGAGGGTGACTCTCCGCTGGCGGAGCGCCGGGCTGCCGCGCTCTCCCTGGACCCCACGCTGCTCAACGAGCTGCTGGGCCGGGCCGAACTGCGCGAACTGCTGGATGCACGGATCATCGCCCAGACTGAACGTGAGCTGCAGCGGCTGGCCGATGACCGCCGGGTCCGGGGCATCGAAGGGGTTGCCGACCTGCTGCGGCTGCTGGGACCACTGACGGTTCCCGAAGTCGCCGCCCGCTTGCAGCCGGGCGATGCGGACCAGACAGAGAGCACGGCGGGTACCCTCAGCGCCGGGGAACACGATGCTTTGGAGCTGCTGGAGCAGCTGGTCCGGGCCAACCGCGCGCTAAAGGTGGGTGTCGCAGGGCAGCAGCGCTACGCCGCCATCGAAGATGCCGCACGGCTGCGCGATGCTCTGGGCGTTCCGTTGCCGATGGGCGTTCCGCTGGCCTTCATCGAACCCGTGGCTGATCCCCTGGGAGACCTGATTGGCCGCTACGCCCGCACCCACGGACCGTTTACAGCGGCAGAAGCTGCAGCGCGGCTGGGACTGGGCGTTGCAGTCGTTACCACCACTCTGCAGCGGCTGGCCGGTGAAGGTCGCGTTATCGAAGGCGAGTTCCGCCCGTCCGAAACCATGATCCTGGACGCTGCGGCCGGCGTGGACCAAACTCCCGGCAGTGTCATCACGGTTCCCGGTACTCCCGCCGGCACTGAATGGTGCGACGTCGAGGTGCTGCGCCGCCTGCGCCGGCGGTCCCTCGCCGCGCTGCGCTCAGAAGTGGAGCCGGTGGATCCGGCAACCTATGCCCGCTTCCTGCCTGCCTGGCAGAACGTGGGCTCTTCCCTGCGGGGGCTCGACGGCGTTGCCACCGTGATCGACCAGCTCTCCGGCGTCCCTATTCCCGCATCCGCGTGGGAACCGCTCATCCTCGGATCACGGATCCGGAATTACGTCCCCTCCATGCTGGACGAACTTACCGCTACCGGCGAGGTTCTCTGGTCCGGGACCGGATCCCTGCCCGGGAACGACGGCTGGATTGCCCTGCATCTGGCCGAAAACGCTCCGCTGACACTGAACCCCGCACCGGATTTTGTCCCCACGGACCAACAGCAGCAGCTGTTGGATCTGCTGTCCGGCGGCGGAGCCTACTTCTTCCGGCAGCTGGTGGATGGCCTGGCTGCAAACGGGGCGGAGTCCTCGGATGCGAACGTCATCAGCGCTCTGTGGGAATTGGTATGGGCAGGAAGGATCAGCAACGACACCTTCACGCCGATCCGTTCCCTGCTCTCCGGAGGAAAAACGGCGCACAAACAACGCGCTGCGACACCCCGGGCACGTACCGCCCGGCTGGGCAGGCTGGGCCGGGCCCCGGGCGCCTCCCTCACCGGAAGCTCCATGCGCCTGGCCGCCGGCAACCAGCCCGCTGCGCTGCGCAACGCACCTCCGCTCGTCGCCGGACGGTGGAGCCTGCTGCCGGGGGTGGAACAGGACACCACCATCTCCGCCCATGCCACAGCCGAACTGTTGCTGGACCGCTACGGCGTTGTCACCCGGGGATCAGTTGCCAGCGAGGGCACGCCCGGCGGTTTTGCCCTGTTGTACCGTGTGCTTGCCCGGCTTGAAGAAATGGGCCGCTGCCGCCGAGGGTACTTCATTGAACAACTCGGAGCTGCCCAGTTTGCCGTTCCTGCCACTGTGGATCGGCTGCGGTCCTTTTCGGAAGACTCCCAGCTGCGCAAACCCGACCCGTCGGCGGTGGCACTGGCGGCAACAGATCCGGCCAATCCGTTTGGAGCGGCGCTGCCGTGGCCAACCCTCGACGGCGGCCACCGCCCAGGACGTAAGGCCGGCGCACTCGTGGTGCTGGTGGACGGGAATCTGACCCTGTATGCAGAGCGCGGAGGAAAAACGCTGTTGACCTTTACGGAGGATCCGGCGGCACTGGAACTATCCGCCTCTGCACTGGTGGATATCATTCGCCGGGGCGCTGCGGAGAAGATGGCCATCGAGAAGGTCAACGGCGGGGACGTCCTCGACACGGAAGCTGCCCGCGCCCTGATGAAAGCAGGTTTCTACACCACGCCCAAAGGGCTGCGTTACCGTGTCTAACCTCAACGGCCACGGCCGCCGACACTCACACAGTCACCGACACCTGCACAGCCACAGCCACAGCCACAGCCACAGGGGAGAGCATGCCTGAAGGGGATACCGTCTGGCGGGCGGCCCGTGAGCTCAACGCAGCGCTGGGCGGCCAGACCCTGACCAAATGTGACATCCGGGTTCCAAAATTTGCCACCACCGATTTCACCGGCCGCACGGTTACCGACGTCGTCGCCCGCGGAAAGCACCTGCTGATCCGGCTGGGCGACGCTGACAGCGGCTGGATCCTGCATTCGCACCTCAAAATGGAGGGCCTCTGGCACGTTTATGACCGCGGTCAGCGATGGCGCCGTCCTGCGTTCAAGGCGCGCTGTGTTCTGGAGACCGCCCGGAAACAGGTGGTCGGTTTCGATCTTGGTTTCCTTCGTGTCCTGCCGCGATCAGAGGAGGACGACGCCGTCGGCTACCTTGGCCCCGATCTCCTGGGGCCGGACTGGGACGCAGCAGAGGCACAGCGCCGAATCGAGTCCGTCCCGGAGCGGCCCATTGGGCTGGCGTTGCTGGATCAGCGCAACCTGGCCGGCATCGGCAACGTCTACCGCTGCGAGATCTGCTTCCTCGCCGGAGTCCATCCGTTGACTCCCGTCGGGGAGGTGCGGAATCTGCCGAGGATCATCGACCTGTCCAAGCGGCTCCTCGAAGCCAATAAAACCCGAAGCCGCCGGATCACCACCGGAAACATGGGCGGAGATCCGCTCTGGGTCTATAACCGGGAAACCCGAGGCTGTCTCCGCTGCGGAACCAAAGTGGCCCACGAACTTGTCGGCGACAATGCGCTGGAGCTGCGGGACCTGTACTACTGCCCGCATTGCCAGCCCGCGGCAGCGGCCTCCCCCGCGCCGGAGACGGCATGACTGCAGCGGGGCTGATCTTCGGGCTTCGCCGTTTTCCACAGGAACCGACACAAAAGCCTGCCCCAGAAGAAACATGGGTTTGCCGCCGCTAGGATGTGCGCATGTCTTCCACCACAGAGTCGGGCGGTAACGGCTATTGGTACCCGGGTGACCCGGACCGGCAACCTGCCAAAGCCGTGCTTGAAGCTCTGCGTCAATACCGTGCTGCGGAGCAGCAGATGCGGCAGCGGACCCGAAACGAATTGAACATCAATGAGAAAGACTTGCAGGCGCTGCAATACCTGATGCACGCCCACCGGCATGGCAGCGCCCTGGGGCCTACTGAGCTGAGCCGCCTGCTTTCGATCTCATCGGCATCCACCACGGCGCTCATCGACCGGCTTGTCCGCAGCGGGCACGTCGAACGGCAAATCCACCCCACCGACCGGCGGGCGCTGAAACTGGTACCCACGGATAAATCCCATGTGGATATGCACTCCAGTCTGAGCAGGCTCCACGAGCGCATGATGAATGCCGCCTCGTCCCTGTCTCCGGGGGAAGCCAACGCAGTGACGAGGTTTCTGCAGGAGTTGACCGGCATTGTGGACCAGGAGCCGCACGCAGCCATGCCTTCCGAGCCGGTTGCGGGTCCCTCCTGACATCCTGATCTCCCGCCGCTGAGCCGGT
>NZ_JASDDG010000017.1 GCF_030407495.1 Arthrobacter sp. APC 3897
GTTACGGCGGGCAGGGTCCTCGACACAGGTGCTGAACGTCCGCGCCGGCACGTGGTTCCAGGCAGGGGCGGCGCAGCGGATTGGTAGACATGGCCGGTGGGTGTGCGTGTTTCTACCGTGTGTGCGTGGCTGGTCTGCGACTGCTGCCGGTTTCCGGTGACAACTGTCGACTTTTATCCGGGAGCTTCTGTGGCCTGGCGGGTGACGGCGTCGAACACCGCTGCTGCGCGGGCCTGGGCGGCGGACCCGGCTGCCTTGAGTTCTTCCAGTGCCCGGATCTGGTCAATCAGTACGGCCGGGGCTTCTGTTGCCGTTGCATCCGGCGCCGCCGGTACAGAGTCCTGGTCTTCGGGTCCGCCGTGGAAGGAACCGGGTCAACATTCCTGCTGACCCGGCCAGCCTCATGGGTTTCACGGCCCGAAGTCTTCTCGTACATGTGTTCACCCCTAGTGGCCTGGATCACGCATGACGCTAGGGGCGATTACGTTTGCACTACTCGAATTCTCGCCAATCCGGGCGTCCGCCTACGGGCGCATGCCCTTGGACAGCGAACGTACTTGAGGGGCAGTCAAGAGCCCGAAATCAGGCTTCGCCGCGCAGCTGCCGGATTCCGTCCTGCACAACCGCGCGCAAATCGCCGTCGTTCTCTGCTGCAACACGGCGCTGGCGCTGGTAGCCGGCACCGCGTTCAATAATCGTCGCTACGTCCGCCAGCTCGGCGGAGCAGCCGAGCTTCTCAGCCACAGGAGCCAGACGGGGAAGGACATCCTCGAGCAGATGGTCCGTCACCAGCTTTTCGTTGCCCGCGGCGTCAAGGATGATGATGGCGTCGAGGCCATACCGCGCTGCACGCCATTTGTTTTCCTGGACGTGCCACGGCGGCATGGTGGGAATGCTCCCGCCGTTGTCCAGGATGGTGGAGAACTCGTCCACCAGACACTGGGTTAAAGCTGCCACGGCGCCCACATCCTGCAGGGTGGCCATTCCGTCGCAGACCCGCATTTCAATGGTGCCCAGGCCCGGAACAGGCCGGATGTCCCAGCGGATCTCGCTGATCGAGTCGATCACCCCGGTGGTGAACATGTCCTGCACATAGGACTCGTACTCGGCCCAGGAACCGAACTGGAAGGGGAGCCCGGCCGTGGGCAGCTGCTGGAACATGAGGGCACGCTGGGAGGCGTAGCCCGTGTCCTCGCCGGACCAGTACGGTGAGGAGGCGGACAGCGCCTGGAAATGCGGGAAATAGTTGACCAGGCCGTCCAGCACCGGAAGGACCTTGTCCCGGCGGTCCAGGCCCACATGGACATGAACCCCGTAAATGAGCATCTGCTGGCCCCACCACTGTGTGCGGTCAATCAGTTTGGCGTAGCGCTCCTTGTCCGTGACAGGCTGCGAACGCGGGGCACTGAACGGATGGGAACCGGAGCAGAACAGCTCCACACCCATGGGATCAGTCACCCGGCGCAGTGCCTCGAGTGAGCGGGTCAGATCAGCTTTGGCATCCGCAACGGTGTTGCAGATGCCGGTCACCAGCTCAACGGTGTTTTCGAGCAGCTCCTGCTTGATGTGCGGGTGCTCGTCACCCTCACTGATTCCGGGATGCGCGGCGCTGACCCCGCGCAGCACCTCGTCGGCAGCGGACACCAGCTCCCCGGTGTTCCGGTCGACAAGTGCCAGCTCCCATTCAACGCCGAGGGTTGACTGAGCCGACTGGGCGAAACCGATTTCCAAACTGTCTCCTGCTGTATGCGTAGCTGTTGGAGGAACTCGATTTCCGCATGGTGCAGTTGAGAACCCGGATTCAATCCTATCCGGGGGGACGGGGGATTGAGTTCAGCCCTCTTGTTCCCCGATCTGCTGCACTGCCCGTATCCCCCGACATAATGGGAGGATGCCTATCCTGAACAAAGACATGACCCTGTGCATCTCCCTGGCTGCCAGGCCGTCAAATATTGGCACGCGTTTTCACAACTACCTGTATGACCTGCTGGACCTGAACTATGTCTACAAGGCGTTTGCTCCCGCGGATCTGGCCCAGGCGGTCATGGGCGTGCGCGGGCTGCCCGTCCGGGGGTGTGCGGTTTCCATGCCGTACAAGGAGGACGTCATTGCACTGGTGGACCGCATGGATCCGTCCGCCGAAGCCATCGCCTCCGTCAATACGATAGTGAACGACGACGGCGTCCTCACCGCCTACAACACCGACTACCTGGCCATCGCCCGGCTGCTGCGGGACCACCACGTGCCGGCGTCCTGGTCGGTGCTGCTCCGGGGCTCGGGAGGCATGGCCAAAGCCGTTGCGGCGGCGCTGCGGGATGCCGGTTTTACGGACGTGACCATTGTGGCCCGCAATGAGGCTGCCGGGAGGGCGCTCGCCGACCTCTACGACTTCAACTGGCAGCCTGTTCCGGGTGAAAGCACCGCAGACCTGCTCCTCAACGTCACCCCGCTGGGAATGACGGGCGAGCATGAAACCGTCCAGGCCTTCAGCGACCCGGCCATCGCTGCAGCTCGAACGGTGTTCGACGTCGTCGCGCTGCCTGCTGAAACGCCGCTCATCACCGCCGCCCGTGCTGCGGGCAAGCCCGTTATCACCGGTGCTGAAGTCATCGCCATCCAGGCAGAGGAACAGTTCGTGCTGTACACCGGAGTGCGGCCCACTCCGGAGCAGGTCCGGGAGGCCAGCGAATTCTCCCGCGCATAGGCTTGACCCTACGCGGCGGGCACCACCACCGGCTCCACCACAATCGCCACACGGTCTTCGCCCAGGCGCGTCAGGACGAGCGTGGCTTTGTTGGGGCCTTTGCCTGAACCGGTAAGCAGCTGCTTGCGCAGTTCCTCGGGAGTCACGGACATGCCGCGCTTCTTGATGTCCAGTACACCGATTCCGTTGGCCCTGACCCAGGCTTTGAGGGTCTTGACGTTGTACGGGCGGACCTCGAGCACACGGTAGGCGCGGGCAAACGGCGTGGGAACCAGTTCCGGGGCACCAATATAGGCAATGTGCGGATCCAGCAGGTGCCCGTCAAGGGAACGTGCGACGTCGGCGACCAGGCCTGCGCGGATTACCGCACCGTCAGGCTCGTACAGGTAAGCGTCCACGGGGCCGACGGCGACGTCCTCGCTGCCGGGGGCATAGTCCAGCGAGGAGGTAAGCTCGGCCGCGCCGTTGGGGCCGATCACCAGCGCGGCCCGTCGGACGCCGTCGCGGCGCAGGGCGTTGAACCACAGCGTCGCCTCAGTCACGTCACCGTCCACTGACACCCACTGCGCTTCACAGTTCGCCGGCAGGGCCTCGTGGGGAATACCGGGTCCCATCTTTACGCCCACCGGAAGGCCGCGGCCGGCCAGGGCTTCCACAAAGGACAGCGGCGGGGAGAAAGCTTCCGGATCGAAGATCCGGGTGGTGCCGGACGTGGAAGTGGTCCGGCGGGCCGGATCCAGCCACACGCCGTCGAACCCGTCCAGATCGAAGTCCTCGGCGGCGCCCTGCACAACGGTCGCGTTCGGCCACGGCATCAGGTTGATGGTGGCGGCGGCGGCAGTAATCTCATCGAGTTCGACGGCGGTGACCTGCCGGTCCAGGGTGGCCAGGGCCAGGGAATCGGCGCCTATCCCGCAGCCGAGGTCGGCGATTTTCTCCAGGTTGGCCTCGACGTACCGCTGGGCATGAAGAGCCGCCACATTGAGCCGCGTGGCCTGTTCCAGCCCGGGCGCAGTAAAGAGCATGTGCTCGGAAAAGGGACCGAACTTGGCGCGGGCCTTCATCCGCAGCTTGGCCTGGGTGAGGACTGCGGCAACCACTTCGGGGGAGTGTCCGGCCTTCCGAAGGTCAGTGTTGAGCTTGAAGGATTCGGACTCCAGATAAGGCCCGAGGGAGTTCAGCAGTTCCCAGCCTTCGGACGTCAGGACATGGGCAAGCGAAGTATCCGGCATGACTACCAGCCTAGTTCTTCTGCAGCCGGGCCCGTTAGCTGTAGGTTGGGCGGCATGACGAAGATCGAGGCCGAGCCGCTGTCCGTACTGCGTACACGCACCAGCTACAAGTGGCAGACCTATCCGGCAGATGTGCTGCCGCTGTTTGTGGCGGAGATGGACTATCCGCTGGCTGAACCCGTGCAGCAGGCAATCATCGACCGGGTGCTGGCCTCGGACACCGGCTACGTTGCCGGCCCGGAACCGGTAGCCGCGGCGTTCGCCGGATACGCACAGCGGACCTGGGGGTGGCAGCTTGATCCCCGGGACGTCAGGACCACCACCGACGTCAGCGTGGCCATTGTCGAGTGCCTGCGCCAAACCGTCCCCGTGGACGGCTCGGTGGTGATTACGCCGCCGGTGTATCCGCCCTTCTTTGAGCTGCCGGTGGAGGCCGAGGCTTCAGTGGTGGAGGTTCCGCTGCTGCTCACCGGCACGGGATGGCGGTTGGATCTGCCGGCGCTGGAGCGGGCCTTCGCCAGGGGTGCTGATGCACTGTTGCTGTGCAACCCGCACAACCCGCTGGGGCTGGTGCACTCGGCCGACACGCTGAGGGCGCTCGCCGATCTGTCCGCCAAATACGGAGTGGCCGTCATCAGCGACGAAATCCACGCTCCGCTGGCCTATGAGCCGGGTTCCTTTACGCCTTACCTCTCAGTCTCCGACGCGGCACGGGAACACGGCATCTGCGTCACGGCAGCCAGCAAAGCGTGGAACATTGCCGGAACCAAATGTGCGGTGATGGTGGCCTCGAGCGACCGCACGCGGCTGCAGCTGGATTCTATGCCCGAGGAGGTCTCGGCCCGGACTTCCATTCTTGGGCTGCACGCGTCCGTGGCGGCTTACGACGACGGCGGACCGTGGCTGGCGGGGGTCATGGACTCCCTGGCGGGGAACCGGGAGCTGCTGGCCGAGCTCCTGTCCGCGTATATGCCTGAGATTGTCTACCGTCGGCCCCTGGCCGGCTATCTCGCCTGGCTGGACTTCAGGGGTGTCGGATGGGGCGGGGATCCGGCGGCAGTGGCACTGGAACAGGGGCGGGTGGCGCTGGAATCAGGCCTCAAGTTTGGCCGGCAGGGCACGGGGTTCGTCCGGCTCAATTTTGCCTGCTCCCCGGAGGTGCTGACGGAGGCCGTGACGCGGCTGGCTGCGGTGCGGGCAGCGCCGTCGGACCTTTAGGGACCTGGCGGGCAGGGTCCTGGCGGGCAGGGTCCTGGCTGGCAGAGCCCTAACCGGTAAGGCACTAACCGGCAGGAGCCAGGACACTCAGCTGCCGCGGAGCCAGCGGTTCCCCATGGTGTCCAGTCAACAGGGGCAGCGCGCCGGTTTCGGAGCTGAGGCGCAGGCTGGAGAGTGCAGCAGGAGCGATCGATGCCAAATGCAGGTCAAGGACTACGTTGAGGCCGGGCAGAGTGGCATTGGCACGCCGGGCAAGCACATACAGCACCCTGCTGTTCTGCTCTGTGACACGGCCCCGGACCACCAGGCGGACCTGCCGGAGATCTATGTCGAATCGGGCGGTGACGCGCAGCTTGGGATCCATGGAAACCTTCCTCCGGGTGCCTGACGGATTGGCCGAAGACCAAACGTAAGAGAGGCCTGCGGCGCGCCGCAATGCAAACCGGAAATACTGCCGTTGCCGGCGCGCAATTAGCCTGCGGGACACTCGCGGCTGCCTCGCGGGGGAAGTTATCCACACCGGGCCAGCCTTCCGTGGACCGGGTTCGGCGCACCCCCTAGGTTGAGGGCAGGACGGAACGGACTAGGGGAGTGGGAACCATGCTGCTGGCCAGGTACAGCGTAAATGGCGAGGGCTGTGAGCGTGTTCTTTCGCAGGTCGAGGACGACGGGGCCAGAGCAGCTTCATCGTCGGCGCTGCGGGCCGGGATAGCGGATGCGCAGCGGGCATGTTCCAGCGGACCGGGCCTGGTGGTGCGGGCCCTGGAGTCGCTGTGGTCCGATGCGCTGCTCCGCCAGGCTGCAGCGGCCGAAACAAGAATTGGCAGTGCGGTTGCCGCGGTCCGGCAAGCGGTGAACATCTTGTCCGAGGCGGACCGGGTGATGGCGGATTCAGCCGGGTCCGGTATGGCAGGGCTGGAAGCGGGGATCTGCCGGGCACCTTCGCTGATCGGGACGAGCGCTGATGTCCGTTGATACCTCCCGCCTTTTCGATTGGCCGTCCCCGGACGCCGTCGAGAGTGCCGCACCGGTGATCGGCGCCGGGGGCAGGGCCTATCTGAGCAGCGTGGAGATGGCTGCGGCCACGTGGGTGCAGCTGAACGCGCACTATGGCGGTGACGGAGCAGAGGAAATCCAGGACGTCTTCGGGACCGTCATGCCCCATGCAGGCCTGTTGGCGCAAACCGCGGAGCAGGCCACCGGTGTCCTGATCGACTTTGCGGAAGGAATCCGGGCGCTTGTGGCTGAGCGGGATGCGTTGATGCTGCAGGTTCACGCAGCCAACCGCGCGCTGCTCGAGTTCCCGGACGGCCCGGAGGCCAAAGCAGGATCCCCGCTTCCTTCAACGGAACTCCTGCTGCGCGCAGCAGCGGATTCAGCCGCTGTCCTGGCCCGGAACTACACGTTGCTGGAGGAAACGACCGCGGGCCGGCTGACCGGCATCGTTCTCGGCGAGGGCAGACTCACCAATCAGATAACTGATCTGTCCGGCACTGTGGTGACAGGGGCGGTGAGCAGGTTGTCGGTCCTGCCCTCGTCCCGGCAGACAGTCGTGAAAATTCCGACCCCTTCCCCCGTTTACGTCCCCTACGACCTTGAGGCTGAACGGCTGCGGTACTTGGCACGCGGACGTTGGGTGACCGACGGCCGCTGGGTGCTCATATCCGTCAACCAGCTGGAACTCAGACCCCGCGTGAGCCGGGTGCTTTACAGGCATTCGCACCGCTACCGGAATGAGGTGGATAACAACCGGGCGAAGTGGGCACCGGCCCTGAAAGGGCGCGACCTGACGAAAACAGCCGCGGCGTTCAGAGCGGGCGGCGCAGCGCTCTCAGTGGCAACGGCCGGATTCACGATCGCCGATGAGCGGCAGGACGCGTATAACGAACTCCTGCAGGCGCATCCGGAAATGCACCCCGACGATATGAACGGGCGGGCGGAAGCAGCGGGCCTTGTGAAAGGAGGAACCAAAATCGGTATCGACGTTCTGGCAGCGGCGAACGGCGCCCTGATCGGCAGCGCCATCGGGGGACCGGCAGGAACTGTGGCGGGAGCCGCGGTCGGCATCGGCATTTCGGTTGTTACGTCTCTCGAACTGGGTTTCCTCGGCAACCGCACCCTTAAGGACGCGGCGGCTGACACCGCGTTGGAGCTGGCGGACAGTTTCATGGAATCGGACCTGATGAAGTCCGGCGCGGGCACGGCCGCACGGGGAGCAGTGGATGCTGTTGCCGACTGCTGGAACAAGCTCTTTGGCCGGTAACACACGCACGCCGGCAGATGCATCGCGAGGGAGGATCGTCATGACGACGGCTGCCAAAGGATTCAGCTACGAGTGCCTGGAGGGGTTCAGCCTGCCGCGTCCGGAGGGGTGGGAACAGGTCGAGATAAAAAGCGGCACGCTGGCAGTTGCCCATCCGCCGCTTCCTGCCGGAGTCTTCCGGCCCAACATGGTGCTGCGCTGGCACCCGGCAAACGGTGTGTCTGTTGCCCGGTACGCCACCGCCGCTCTCGCCTCAACACTCGAAGGACTCCGGGACCGGCGGATTATCTCGAACGATGTCTGGAGCCCTCCGGATCCCGCTGCGGCCGGATCCGGCCGTGCACAGCGGTTGTTCCACCTGGCAGGCAGGCATCCGGTGTGCGTGGACCGCTGGATCTGGACAGCCTCCGGGTTCGCGGTCGAAGCAACGGCCAGTTACACCGCTGAACAGCACACCGGAATGAAACTCCTGTTTGAACAGATGGTGCGGGATATCCGGATCGATGAACCGGTCCGGGCAGAGTACGGCAACCAGCGGGCCGAAACAGATCAGCCGGACATCGGAAGGATAGCGCCGCAGGAACCGCGGCTGGATGATGATGCCTGCCGGTGGGCGGGCGCCGAGTTGGAAGATCTGAGCAGTCTCGCTGCCGCCCAACCCTATCGGGAGGCCGGAAAACTGCTGCCGATTCCGGCGTTGGAACTACTCGATACCCTTTTGGGCAGGGACCGGCTGGGGCGGTTTCAGCGCAAAGACCCGTCTGCGGCGACCCTCCAAGCCGCAGGCCTGCTGACGGACGGTGCCGGGCTGACTCCGGAGGGGGAGCGGTTCCTGTGGCCGGTCCGCAACCTGGACGCTTCCTTCCGAGTGATAGCAGTGAACGCAGCCCGCGGGTCAGTGCTGCAGGCGTGGATTGGCGGCGGACTCGCCAGGATCACCGCTGAGTTGTCGCTGTTCGCAGCCGCGCCGGCGCCCGCGTATGGGCCGGATGATCTGTCTGCCGCTGTGGTTCCGGCAAACATGGTGCCGGAACGCATTGCCGGCTGGGCGGGGCTCTCTCCCGGTTGGAGCCTGCCGCACGAGCCGGTGGTGTTGAGCATGGACAGTTACGAGGCCCGGTTGAAGTCCGGCCGAACCCCGGCACCGCCGCATCTGGACCAGGCAGCCGGGCGGATGTGGCGGCAGCCATGGACCGAGTGGCAGATCCTGGACGAAGGGTCCGGCGGCCGGTTCGGCTGGGTGAACGCAGGATCAGCCGGGCAATACCGCCTTTTCGTCGGCAGAGGGGACCGGACGGAGACAGATGCTGTGCTCCTTGAGCCCATGTCCCCGGCTGTTGCCTGGGACATCCTCGTGCGGTTCATTCACGCTTCCGTGGAAGGAATCCCGCTCCGGCTGCCAGAGGTGCCGGGCTTCAACGGCTAGGCGAAGTACACGCCGATCCGGTTGCCCTCAATCTCCTCAATCCGGATATCGATCTCGTAGATATCCTTCAGGACTTCCGGCTGCATGATGGCCGACGGCGGGCCCTGGTGCAGGAGCCTGCCGTTGGCCATCGCGATGATGTCGTCGGAATAGCAGGAAGCGAAATTGATGTCGTGGATCACCAGGACCACCGTTTTGCCGAGTTCATCGGTGAGCCGGCGCAGCAGCCGCATCATCTCCACGGAGTGTTTCATATCCAGGTTGTTCAACGGCTCATCGAGCAGCAGATAGTCGGTGTCCTGTGCCAGCACCATGGCGATAAAGGCACGCTGGCGCTGCCCGCCGGAAAGCTCGTCGACAAATCTGTCTGCCAGATCCGCCAGATCCAGGAAGGCCAGGGACTGTTCAATCTTGTCCCGGCACACCGACGTCGGACGCCCGCCGTTGTGCGGGTAGCGGCCAAAGCCAACCAGATCGCGCACGGTAAGCCGCACGGTGAGATGGTTGTCCTGCCGCAGGATGGCCATCTTCCGGGCCAGGTCCTTGCCCGGTGTTTTTACGACGTCGAGGCCGTCCACCGTGACGGTTCCCGCGTCGGCAGGCAGCAGGCGGCTGATCATGGAGAGCAGCGTGGACTTGCCGGCACCGTTGGGTCCGATGATCGAGGTGACTCCGCCTTCCTTGATATGGCAGCTCACCTCGTCCACCACAGTGGTGGACCCGTATTTTTTGGTGATGCCGTTGACGGAGATCATTTGATGGAGCCTTTCAGGAGCAGGATCAAAAAGACGATCCCGCCGACGAATTCAATGACAATGCTCAGGGCCGTATCGAACGCAAACACGCGCTCCAGGACCAGTTGGCCGCCCACCAGGGCAACAATGCCCAGCAGTACTGCGATGGGGACAACAGCGGCGTGCTTGAAATGTGAACACAGCTGGTACGCCAGGGACGCCACCAGCAGACCAAAGAAGGTGACCGGTCCCACCAGGGCGGTGGACACGGCAACCAGCACCGAGCAGATCACCAGCACCAGTGTCACCGTACGTTTGTGGTTGATGCCCAGGTTGATCGAGGTTTCCCGGCCCAGTGACAGTACATCGAGCTCGTGCCGCAGACGCCAGGCCGGAACACTGACAATGGCCGCGGCGATCAGCGAGTAGCCGAGCAGCTTGCCGTCAACGTTGTTGAAGGACGCAAAGAACAAGTCCTGCAGGATGATGAACTCGCTGGGCTCGATCAGCCGCTGCAGCAGCGAGGACACGCCCCGGAACAGTGTGCCCAGCACAATGCCTACCAGCAGCATCAGGTGAAGGGACTTGCCGCCGCCGGTAAACAGCCACCGGTACAGCAGGAACGAGAATCCCACCATCAGGGCTACTTCCATGCCGTACCGCAGCGGATCGGACATGGCGAGCACCAGTCCGCCGCCGAGGGTGAACACCAGGATGGTTTGGATCAAAACGTACAGGGCGTCGAAGCCCATGATCGAGGGCGTCAGGATCCGGTTGGCGGTGACGGTCTGGAACAGCACGGTGGAGACGCCGACGGCGTACGCCACCAGGATCATCGAGCCCACCTTGACGGCACGGCGCGGAAGGACATAACCGATGTTTCCGCGCAGCTCGATGGTCATGAAGACCACGACAAGGGCCGCTGCCGACACGGACAGCAGGATGATCCAGAACCGGGGGGAGAGGTTGCGCACCGGACGGCGGCGCTGCACGGTAAGTGCGGAGGGAAGGGCGCTGACTGGACTGCTAGGCACGGGCGGAGCGCTTTCTCAGGAGCAGGTAAAGGAACAGGGCGCTGCCAATGGCGGAAACGATGACCCCCACCGGGATTTCATACGGGTAGCGGATGGTCCGGCCGATGATGTCGCAGGCCAGAACGAAACCCGCCCCGAAAACGGCCACCCATGGTATGGCCCGGCGGACATTGTCACCGATCATCAGCGAGACCAGGTTGGGCACGATCAGGCCCAGGAACGGCACCGAGCCAACGCTGACCACCACAACGGCGCTGATCAGGGACACGATGATCAGGCCCAGCGTCATGACCCGGTTGTAGTTCAGTCCGAGGTTGGTGGTGAATTCCTGGCCCATGCCGGCAACCGTAAACCGGTCGGCGGCAAGGAAACCGATCAGCGTCAGCGCCCCCACAATCCAGAGCAGTTCATAACGCCCGCGCAGTACGCCGGAAAAGTCTCCGACCATCCAGCTGTTCAGTGTTTGCAGGAGGTCGAACCGGTACGCGAAGAACGTGGTCACCGCTGCAATTACGCCGCCCAGCATGATTCCCACGAGGGGAACGATCAGTGTGTTGCGCAGCGGAATCCGGCGCAGGACCAGCAGGAAGAGGGCTGTTCCGGCCACGGCGAAGACGGTGGCGGTGGACATTTTGAGGAACAGGGAGGCACCCGGCAGGAAGACCGTGACCACCAGGATGCCCAGGGAAGCGGACTCCACCGTACCGACGGTGGACGGCTCCACGAACTTGTTGCGGGCCATCAGCTGCATAATGAGGCCGGCGACGC
The DNA here is from genome assembly GCF_030407495.1 of Arthrobacter sp. APC 3897. Taxonomy (GTDB): domain Bacteria; phylum Actinomycetota; class Actinomycetes; order Actinomycetales; family Micrococcaceae; genus Arthrobacter_B. Next base: position 11,380 of record NZ_JASDDG010000017.1, read on the forward strand.
TCAGCGCCATCCCCGCAAGAATGATGCTCAGGGTCCGGGGAACCCGGCTGATCCAAAAGATGTCCCACGCACGTTCATCACCGGAGAGCAGGGCGGAAAGTGAAACGTCGCTGACGCCGACAAACATGCTGACAACGGCAAGCACCAGGACAGCTGTTCCTCCCAGCAGCAACTTGGCTCCGGGGCCGAAGAGCCGGCGGCGGCCGGAGACAGCAATGGCCCCTGCGGATGCGGGGGCTGTGGGGGTTAGCGCAGTGGTCATGGTGCGTTCCGTCTCCCCCGCAGGCCGGCCCATGGGGGAGGGGCCGGCCTGCGGGGATTAGCAGGTGGTGGGCGGGTTAGGAGATACCGTCCTGGACAGCGCCGACCATGGAGTCAACGTTGTTCAGGCCGTAACCCACGAGGTACCAGCTGGAGGAATCGAGCATGGTGATGCGGTCATTCTTGGCCGCCTTGGTGCCCATCACGAGTTCGTTGTCCAGGACAGCGGAAGCAACTTCGCCGGCATTACCCACGGCCACGTCGCGGTCGATGACAAACAGGTTGTCCGGGTTGATCTCGGCAACGTATTCGAAGGACACGGATTCACCGTGCTGGGCCTCGGACTTGATGTCAGCGGCGGTGGCAACACCGAGGACGTCATGGATGAGGCCAAAGCGAGAGCCTTCACCGTAAGCGGTCATTTCGCCGCCGCTGGTCATGATGATCAGCCCGTTGCCGGCGTCGGCAGCGGTTGCTTTGGTGTCTTCCACCTTGGTCTCGAGTGAAGCGAGCTTCTCTTCAACTTCGGCTTCCTTGCCGAAGATGTCTCCGATGATCTCGGTGTTGGAGATGAAGGAGTTCCACGGGTCCTTGGCGTCGGTGCTCAAGTTGATCGTGGGAGCGATCTTGGAGAATTCCTCATAGGAGTCGGCGGTGCGGCCGGACATGATGATCAGGTCCGGGGCGCCGGCGCTGATGGCCTCGAAGTCCGGCTCCTTCATGCTGCCGATCTTCTCGTACTCATCGGAGCCGTACTTGGAGAGGCTCTCGGGGAAGTTTGCTGAGGGGACACCGTCAACCTCGATGCCCAGGGCATCCAGGGTGTCCAGCGCTCCCAGGTCGAACGTGTAGACAACCTCCGGGTTGACCGGAACCTCGGTGGTTCCCTGCGTGTGTTCAACGGTAACCATCGTGGGCTCCGAGCTGTCCGCGGGGGCTTCCGCGTTGGCCGAAGTGTCTGATCCGCAGGCGCTCAGGGCCAGGAGGGAGGCGAGGGCGGTCCCGGCGACAAGGCGGGACTTGAGGGTTTTCTTCACGTCAGGGGGCTCCAGCTGTTCGGGTCTCTCGTCCGGCCCGGCGGAGAGACCCGCCATTAGGACATAGAGCTTTGCGTATTTAGGACATATAAATGTTTGCTAATTTTGCGCGCCTTTGAAAACTACAGGGTTAGGTGAGGCTAAGCAACTTTTTACGGACCGGATGAAACACATCGCGCTTGAAGGCGTCATGAAGCGTCAAAGTAAATTGGCACTCACCTTGACCGAGTGCCAGCGCTTGCATAAAGTCGGAGCTAGCACTCTCCCCGTGAGGGTGCTAATTCCCGAGGGAAGCGCCATCCGGACCCCGCGACGACGGCCAGCGCCCACCGACGGTCCCTATCCGTTAGTAACTACGCAAAGGAGAGCCCGAGTGTCGGTCTCTATTAAGCCCCTTGAGGATCGCATTGTTGTCCGCCCCCTCGAAGCCGAGCAGACCACTGCTTCCGGCCTCGTCATCCCGGATACTGCAAAGGAAAAGCCCCAGGAGGGCGAAGTTGTTGCAGTAGGCCCCGGCCGCGTTGACGACAACGGCAACCGTGTTCCCGTGGATGTCTCCGAGGGTGACGTTGTCATCTACTCGAAGTACGGCGGAACCGAAGTCAAGCACGGCGGCTCCGAGTACCTGGTGCTGTCCGCCCGCGACGTCCTGGCCATCGTCGTTAAGTAGTTGAAAAAGGAAGACCCCGGCCAATCTGGCCGGGGTTTTCTGATGCAGGTGCAGATGTAGCTGTCGGAAAGGACACACACATGGCAAAGCAATTGGAGTTCAACGACTCCGCCCGCCGCTCGCTGGAGGCCGGCGTCGACAAGCTGGCCAACGCCGTCAAGGTAACCCTCGGCCCCCGCGGCCGCAACGTAGTGCTCGCCAAGACCTGGGGCGCTCCCACCATCACGAACGACGGCGTGACCATCGCCCGTGAAGTCGAGCTGGATGATCCGTATGAGAACCTCGGCGCCCAGCTGGCCAAGGAAGTAGCCACCAAGACCAACGATGTTGCCGGCGACGGCACCACCACGGCCACGGTGCTGGCTCAGGCCCTGGTCAAGGAAGGCCTGCGCAACGTTGCTGCAGGCGCCGCTCCGGGCCAGCTCAAGCGGGGCATGGAGACGGCTGTGGAAGCAGTGGCTGCACGGCTGCTGGAAAACGCCAAGGAAGTTGAAGGCAACCAGGTTGCCCACGTAGCTGCCATCTCGGCCCAGAGCATGGAAATCGGTGAACTGCTGGCCAAGGCCTTCGACACCGTCGGCAAGGACGGCGTCATTACCATCGAGGAATCCTCCTCGACGCAGACCGAACTGGTCATCACCGAAGGCATGCAGTTCGACAAGGGCTACCTGTCCCCGTACTTCGTGACCGATCCGGAGCGCCAGGAAGCCGTCCTCGAAGACGCGCTGATCCTGATCAACTCCGGCAAGATCTCCTCGGTTGCCGAGTTCCTGCCCCTGCTTGAGAAGGCGCTGCAGACCTCCAAGCCGCTGTTCATCATTGCCGAGGATATTGAAGGCGAAGCCCTGTCCACCCTGGTGGTCAACAAGATCCGCGGCACCCTGAACGTGGTTGCCGTCAAGGCGCCCGGTTTCGGTGACCGCCGCAAGGCCATGATGCAGGACATCGCCACCCTCACGGGTGCGCAGGTTGTCTCCCCGGACCTGGGCCTGAAGCTGGACCAGGTTGGCCTTGAGGTGCTGGGTTCCGCCCGCCGCATCACGGTGACCAAGGACAGCACCACGATTGTTGACGGAGCCGGTTCTGAAACCGACGTCGCTGACCGCGTGGCTCAGATCCGCGCCGAGATCGAGCGCACGGACTCCGACTGGGACCGCGAGAAGCTGCAGGAACGCCTGGCCAAGCTCTCCGGCGGCATTGGCGTCATCAAGGTTGGCGCAGCCACCGAGGTGGAGCTCAAGGAAAAGAAGCACCGCATCGAAGACGCCGTGTCCTCGACGCGTGCGGCCCTGGAAGAGGGCATCGTGGCCGGCGGCGGTTCCGCACTGGTCCACGCTGCCAAGGCCCTGGACACCGACGCGGAGGTGCTGAAGCTGGAAGGCGACGCCGCCACCGCCGTCGGCCTGGTGCGCCGCGCCCTGGCACAGCCGCTGCGCTGGATCGCCGAGAATGCCGGCGCCGAGGGCATGGTTGTTGTCTCCAAGGTTTCCGATCTTGAGGTCAACAACGGCTTCAACGCTGCCACGGGCGAGTACGAAAACCTGATTGAGGCCGGCATTATTGACCCGGTCAAGGTCACCCGTTCGGCGCTGCGCAACGCAGCCTCCATTGCCGCTCTGGTTCTCACCACCGAGGCTCTTGTGGTGGAGAAGCCGGCCGATGACGAAGAAGATCACGGCCACCAGCACTAGGTAAGAACAGGGGCCCCGGCGCCGCAGCAGTTTTTTTGCTGCGGCACCGGGGCTTTTGCGTGCCCGGACTGTGATTGATGCCACCGGATACAGATTGGAATAGGGGCGGGCGCCCTTTCGTTTTAGGATGTAGAGAAGCCAGCCGGTGCTTTCCCGGCGCCCCCATCCCTCCGGTCCTTCGCGAAAGAGGCGCAGTTTTGAGCCAGCAGTCCACAGAGCATGACCCGTTCGGCTTCATCGGCCTGACCTACGACGACGTCCTGCTGCTGCCCGGCCCCACGGACGTCATTCCGTCCGAGGCAGATACCTCCTCACGCCTGTCCAAGCGGATCACCGTGCACACGCCGCTGCTTTCGGCCGCCATGGACACCGTGACCGAATCCCGCATGGCAATCGCCATGGCCCGCCAGGGCGGACTAGGTGTCATCCACCGCAACCTGTCCATCGCGGATCAGGCAGAGCACGTGGACCGGGTCAAGCGCAGCGAATCCGGCATGATCACCAACCCGGTGACCATCTCCCCGGACGCCACCCTGCAGGAACTGGATGACCTGTGCGCCCACTTCCGTGTCTCCGGACTGCCCGTGGTGGATCCCGACGAGAAGCTGCTGGGCATCGTGACCAACCGCGACACCCGTTTCATCCCGCGTGCCGATTATCCCAGCCGCAAGGTTCATGAAGTGATGACCCGCATGCCGCTGATCACCGGCCGGGTTGGTATCAGCGCCGAAGAAACCGTGGAACTTCTCGGCAAGCACCGCATCGAGAAGCTGCCGCTGGTCGACGACGACGGCCGCCTGCAGGGACTCATTACGGTTAAGGATTTCGACAAGGCCGAGCAGTACCCGCTGGCCACCAAGGACGAGGAAGGCAGGCTGCGCGTCGGGGCCGCGATCGGTTTCTTCGGTGACGGTTACGAGCGCGCCATGGCCCTTGTCGACGCCGGCGTGGACCTCCTCGTCGTGGATACCGCCAACGGCCACAGCGCAGGCGTGCTGGACATGATCGCCCGCCTGAAGAAGGACCCGGCAGTGGCGCACGTGGATATCATCGGCGGCCAGGCAGCCACCCGTGAAGGTGCCCAGGCACTGATCGATGCCGGTGCCGACGCCATCAAGGTGGGCGTGGGGCCGGGGTCCATCTGCACCACCCGTGTGGTGGCCGGTGTGGGCGTCCCGCAGATCACCGCAATCTACGAGGCCTCCAAGGCCGCGATCCCCGCCGGTGTTCCGCTGATCGCCGACGGCGGCCTGCAGTACTCGGGCGACATCGGCAAGGCCATCGTAGCCGGTGCTGACACGGTCATGCTGGGCGGTCTGCTGGCCGGTGCCGCAGAAAGCCCCGGTGACCTGGTGTTCGTCAACGGCAAGCAGTTCAAGTCCTACCGCGGCATGGGTTCGCTCGGTGCGATGCAGAGCCGCGGCAAGAACACGTCCTATTCCAAGGACCGCTACTTCCAGGCCGACGTCCCCAGCGACGAAAAGCTGATCCCGGAAGGCATCGAGGGCCAGGTTCCGTACCGCGGACCGTTGTCCGCCGTCGCACACCAGCTGGTGGGCGGCCTGCGCCAGACCATGTTCTACACGGGTGCACGCACCATCGAAGAGCTGAAGCAGAAGGGCAAATTTGTCCGCATCACCTCTGCCGGCCTCAAGGAATCCCACCCGCACGACATCATGATGACGGCGGAAGCGCCGAACTACGGCACGCGCCGCTAGGTCCGACGCCGAAGGCAGCAGCCGCATCCATCCTCCAAACCGCGGGGGAAGGATGCGGCTGCTGCTGCTTTAAGGGCCGGGTTCCAAAAGCTGGGATAACCTAGACCTGTGAGCAATGAGATAGAAATTGGCCGTGGCAAGCGTGGGCGCCGAGCCTACTCCCTCGATGATGTGGCAATTGTGCCGTCCCGGCGGACACGGGATCCGCAGGATGTTTCCATCAACTGGCAGATCGACGCCTACCAGTTTGAAATGCCGGTCATGGGAGCCCCCATGGACTCGGTGATGTCCCCGGCCACCGCCATCGCGATGGGCAGGCTGGGCGGCCTGGGCGTGCTGAACCTGGAAGGGCTGTGGACCCGCTACGAGGATCCCCAGCCGCTGCTGGACGAAATTGCCGTCCTCAGCGAAGAAAACTTTAACCCTGCGGCCACCCGCCGGCTGCAGGAAATCTATGAAGCACCCATTCAGGCGGAACTGATCACCTCCCGCCTGGCCGAGGTGCGCGACGCCGGCGTGACCGTTGCCGGCTCCCTGACCCCGCAGCGCACCCAGGAGTTCTACAAGACCGTCCTGGCCGCCGGCGTGGACATCTTCGTCATCCGCGGCACCACCGTCTCTGCCGAGCACGTTTCCAAGACCGTAGAGCCCCTGAACCTCAAACAGTTCATCTACGAACTGGACGTCCCCGTCATCGTGGGCGGCGCCGCCGGTTACACCCCGGCCCTGCACCTGATGCGCACCGGCGCCGCGGGCGTACTGGTCGGCTTTGGCGGGGGAGCTACCACCACCACCCGCCGGGCGCTGGGCATCCACGCCCCCATGGCCACCGCCATCGCGGACATTGCCGAGGCACGCCGCGACTACATGGACGAGTCAGGCGGACGGTACGTCCACGTGATCGCCGACGGCGGGATGGGCACCAGCGGTGACATCGTCAAGGCCATTGCCATGGGTGCGGACGCCGTGATGCTTGGTTCGGCCCTGGCCCGGGCCGAAGAAGCTCCCGGACAGGGGTGGCACTGGGGCCAGGAAGCCCACCACAGCGAACTTCCCCGCGGCGACCGGGTCCGCCTGGACACTGTCGGCCCGCTCCAGGAAGTTCTCTGGGGGCCCTCGCACCACACCAACGGCACCTCCAACCTGATGGGGGCCCTGCGCCGTGCCATGGCCACCACGGGTTACTCCGACGTGAAAGCCTTCCAGCGCATTGAGGTGCTGGTGGCGCCCTACCTATCCGCCATGTAGTTCCCTACAGTGGCTGCAAAGAACACTGCGCCGACCGAGCGTCCCAGAGAGGAAATCTTGACCATGAGCAAAGATGCACTCAGTCCGGAATACCGGGAGGACGCCCTGGCGGCGCTGCGTTCCACGGCGGAACCCGGCCAACAATTGGACATCCTGATTGTCGGCGGCGGCGTGGTGGGGGCCGGTGCGGCCCTGGACGCAGTCACCCGCGGACTCAAGGTGGGCATGGTGGAGGCCCGGGACTGGGCATCGGGCACGTCGTCGCGTTCCTCCAAGCTTATTCACGGCGGTCTGCGTTATCTGGAGATGCTGGATTTCGCGCTCGTAGCTGAAGCGCTGAAGGAGCGCGGCCTGCTGATCCAGCGGATCGCTCCGCATCTGGTCAAGCCCGTACCGTTCCTGTACCCGCTGACACACCGGTTCTATGAGCGGCCCTATGTTGGCGCCGGCATCATGCTGTACGACACCATGGGGCTGACCTCCGGCAACTCCCGCGGTGTGCCGATGCACAAGCATCTCAGCAAGAAAGCCACGCTCCGGGCGGCGCCCAGCCTGAAGGATGACGCCATGGTGGGGTCCATCCGCTACTACGACGCCCAGGTGGACGACGCCCGGTACGTGGCCAATATGGTCCGCACCGCAGCGCATTACGGCGCCACCGTGGCCAACCGCGTATCCGTGGTGGATTTCCTGCGCGAGGGTGAGCGCGTGGTTGGTGCCCGGGTCAAGGACTCCGAGACGGGCCGGGAATTCGATGTCTTCGCCCGGCAGGTGGTCAACGCCACCGGTGTGTGGACCGACGAAACCCAGGCCATGGTGACGGACCGGGGACAGCTCAAAGTACGGGCGTCCAAGGGCGTGCACCTGGTGGTGCCCCGCGACCGGATCCAGTCCACCGTGGGTATGATCCTGCGCACCGAAAAATCCGTGCTGTTTGTGATCCCGTGGGGCCGGCACTGGATTGTGGGCACCACGGACACTGACTGGAATCTGGACAAGGCTCATCCGGCGGCCACGTCAGCGGACATCGACTATTTGCTGGAACACGTGAACACGGTGCTGAAGACGCCGTTGACGCGCGAAGATGTGGAAGGTGTCTACGCCGGCCTGCGTCCCCTTCTTGCCGGCGAGAATGATTCCACGGCCAAACTCTCCCGCGAACATGTGGTGGCGCATCCCGTGCCGGGGCTGGTGGTTGTGGCCGGAGGTAAATGGACAACCTACCGCGTCATGGCCAAGGACGCCGTGGACGAGGCTGCCCGCGCCCTGGATGACAAGGTTCCGGAAAGCTGCACCTCCACCATCCCGCTGCTGGGAGCGGTGGGATACAAGGCGGCATGGAATCTCCGGCACCGCACTGCGGAGCACTACGGAGTCCATGTGGTGCGGGTGGAGCACCTGCTCAACCGGTACGGTTCCCTGGCCACCGAAGTACTGGAACTGATCCGTGCCACTCCGGAGCTGGGGGAGCCGCTGCCCGGAGCCGATGATTATCTGCGCGCCGAGGTGGTGTATGCCACCACGTCCGAAGGTGCCCGGCATGTGGAGGACGTGCTGGCCCGGCGCACCCGCATCTCCATCGAATCGTGGGACCGGGGAGTCTCCGCTGCACCCGTTGTGGCCGAACTCATGGCTCCCATCCTGAACTGGAGCCCCGAACGGGTGGAGCAGGAAGTGGCCCACTATGAGGCGAGAGTGGAAGCCGAGAGACTCAGCCAGGAACAGCCCGATGACGTTTCAGCTGACGCCGCACGGTTGAAGGCCCATGACATCGCTCCACTGGCCTGAACCGGAACGGCCCGTGGAACCGGTTCTTTCCCTCAACGAGCAGGGCGCCGTCCTGACAGTGCCCGAAATGGTCATCCTGCAGATGGAGGCAACTGACCGGTTGGACGCGTCAGCCCAGCTTGCCCGGCGGATGTACGAGCAGGGCAGGATCCGCAACCTGGAGGTGTTCCTGGAGCAGGTCAGCGCCCGTGAACACCAGATGGCCACCGGCCTGCCCGGCGGCATCGGCATGCCGCATGCCCGCAGCGAGGAAGTGGTGCAGACCTCGATCGCCGTGGGAATCACCCGCTACGGGCACAGTATCGATTTCGGTGCTTCCGACGGGCCGGCCACCGTGATTTTGCTGATAGGCACCCCCGCCGGAGCGTTCTCGGAGCACCTGGAAGTCCTGGCCACCCTCGCGCGGTCGCTGTTCCGCCCTTCCTTCCGCGAGTCGCTGCGCAGGGCCAACGATGCCGAGGTTATTTCCGAACTGATCAACTCCTCGCTGGTGTTTTTTGACCACTGACGCTGCCTGCCGGCGGGCGTCAGTGCAGGGGCCGCGGACAGCAGGCATTGGGTTTTCTACACGGGTACGAAGTACGGTTAAGGAGTGCTGAAAACTGCCCTGCAACCCCGCTGGATCGCCGCCCTTCTTTTTGCGCTTGCGATCTCGACGGTCTTCGTGCTCCTGAGCCAGTGGCAGTTTTCGACGGCTGAGAGCGAGCTCCCGCCCTCCGCGGGTGAAACCGAAAACGTCCGCCCCCTCACCGAAGTGTTCACCCCCGGCGTGGAACTGATGGGCACGCAGGCGGACCAGATGGTCTCCATGACCGGTTCCTTCCGCGGTGAGGACACCGTCCTGATTGACGAGCGGCTGTATGACGGGGACCGCGGATACTGGGTGGTCACCGCCTTCGCCGTGGACGGTGCCCCGGACAGCGCCGTCATGCCGGTGGTCCGCGGCTGGGTTGCCGCACCCGGCGATGCCGAACCGGCCCCCTCCGGCGAGGCCGTCGTCGTCGGCCGCCTGCTGCCGCCCGAAGGCCCCATTGCCAAAGCGCCCGGGGAGGAAAATGTCCTGCCCAGCCTCTCCAGCGCCGAACTGGTCAATGTTTGGGACACCCCGGGGTACTCGGCGTTCGTCACCGCGGACGAGATTACGGTGGACGGTGCAGCGCCCGACACCGGGAACATGCGGGTCGTCAACGTGGATGCGCAGCCCCAGGAAACCTCAGTGAACTGGATGAACATCTTCTACGCCATCGAGTGGGTGGTCTTCGCCGGGTTCTCCGTCTTCCTGTGGTGGCGCCTCGTGGCCGATGCCCACCGGCGTTCCTTCGAGGACGACGACGACTATTACTACGACGATGATGAAGACGACGACGGGGACACCGTCCCCGGGCGTCCGGCACCGACCAGTGAGGTACAGAAGTGAGCGATCCCGTACAGGCCCCCGCAGCAGCCGGCAAACCCCGCCGGAAGAGGCGCCGTTTTGGCGGCACCCACGCCCAGATCCGTTCGGCACTGGCCTTTTATAAGGTTTCCTCCTACGTCACCGGTGTGTTTCTTCTCCTGCTGTGTGTCGAGATGATCCTCAAGTACGGGCTGAAGATCGAGGAGATCACCGTTGGGCCGCTGAACCTTTTCACGGGTGTGCTGATTGCCCACGGCTGGTTGTACGTGGTGTACCTGCTGGCTGACTTCCGCCTGTGGCAGCTGATGCGGTGGCCGTTCTCGCAGTTCATCCTCATCGCCCTGGGCGGCGTGGTGCCCTTCCTGTCCTTCATCGTGGAGGGGCGGACGCACAAGCAGGTTCTGGCTGAACTTGCTGCGCACCCGGAAGCGGCCAAGCGCTACTGAGTTCCGGCCCCGGCGGATGTGCGGCACGGATGCTCAGGCGACTATCCTTGAAGAGTGACTAATTCCGCGACCCCTCCCATAGAAGAGCGCCCTGTCCTAGTTGTGGACTTCGGCGCCCAGTACGCCCAGCTCATTGCCCGCCGGGTACGCGATGCAGATGTTTATTCCGAGGTGGTGCCCCACACCTGGACCACGGAGCAGATCCTGGCGAAGAACCCGGCCGCGATCATTCTTTCCGGCGGTCCCTCCAGCGTTTACGCCGAAGGCGCCCCTGCAGTCAGCGAAGGCCTGTTTGAGGCAGGCGTTCCGGTCCTGGGCATCTGCTACGGCTTCCAGGCCATGGCCAACGCCCTGGGCGGCAAGGTTGCCCAAACCGGCCTGCGTGAATACGGCTCCACAGACGCCACCGCCGTCGGAGGCCCACGCTCCATCCTTGAGGGCACGCCGGAGCAGCAGAACACCTGGATGAGCCACGGTGACAGCGTCCAGGAAGCTCCGCCCGGATTCGACGTGCTGGCCACCACGGCCGGCGCTCCCGTTGCTGCTTTTGCCAATGAAGAAAAGCGTCTCTACGGCGTTCAGTGGCACCCGGAAGTGAAGCACTCCGCCCACGGCCAGTCCGTCCTGGAGAACTTCCTCTTCAAGGGCGCACGCCTGGACCGCAGCTGGACCACCGGCAACATTGTGGAAGAGCAGGTTGAACGCATCCGCGAGCAGGTCGGCAGCTCCCGCGTCATCTGCGGCCTCTCCGGCGGAGTTGACTCAGCCGTTGCCGCAGCACTGGTGCAGCGCGCCGTCGGCGACCAGCTGACCTGTGTGTTCGTGGACCACGGACTGCTGCGCGAAGGCGAAGCCGAGCAGGTGGAACGCGATTTCGTAGCCTCCACCGGCGTCAACCTCTACGTCGCCAACGAGCAGAAGCGCTTCCTTGAAGCCCTGGCCGGCGTCACGGATCCGGAAACCAAGCGCAAGATCATCGGGCGCGAATTCATCCGTGCGTTCGAGGAAGCCGAACGCGCCATCATGGCCGAAGCCGCTGCTGCAGGCGAACCCATCCGTTTCCTCGTCCAGGGCACCCTGTACCCGGACGTGGTGGAATCCGGCGGCGGTGAAGGCGCAGCAAACATCAAGAGCCACCACAATGTGGGCGGGCTGCCCGAAGACCTGAAATTCGAGCTGGTTGAACCGCTGCGCGCCCTGTTCAAGGACGAGGTCCGTGCCGTGGGCCGCGAGCTGGGCCTGCCGGCCGAAATCGTGGGACGCCAGCCGTTCCCCGGCCCCGGCCTGGGCATCCGCATCATCGGCGAGGTGAACCAGGAACGCCTGGACCTGCTGCGCCGTGCCGACGCCATTGCCCGTGCCGAGCTCACCGCAGCCGGCCTGGACAACGAAGTGTGGCAGATGCCGGTTGTCCTGCTGGCCGACGTGCGCAGCGTGGGCGTCCAGGGTGACGGCCGGACCTACGGCCACCCGATCGTCCTGCGACCGGTTTCCAGCGAGGACGCCATGACCGCGGACTGGTCACGCCTGCCGTATGACCTGCTGGCACGCATCTCCAACCGCATCACCAATGAAGTCGACGGGATCAACCGCGTGGTGCTGGACGTAACGTCCAAGCCGCCGGGAACCATCGAGTGGGAGTAAATTGACCGCGGGGGACAGCCGAACAGGCTGTCCCCCGCGTTGCTATGTCGGGTAAACCCGGCAAAAAGCGATAGTTTGGAAGGTATGCCAATTTGGTCAAGAACGTCGCGCGGAAGTGCAGAAAAGAGGGCACCAGTGTCTGAGCAGAATCCCGGGGATATCGCCTCGGACTTCCTGCTGCCGTGGCTGGGACAACTGGGACAGCATGCCGGATCGGACACGTTGCTTCACTTCACCCCGTCACCGTCCAACAGCATCGACCTGACACACGCTCATCCGTCGGGTCTGGCCCAGCTGCTGGCAGGGCGCCGGACACGGCTGTCCACGCTGCTGCGTGATTCGGAGCAGTACGGAGCCGCCATGAAGGCCGGCCGCCTCCTGCGCGCCAAGATCTATGAACTCGGCACGGACCGCGGGATCGACGTCGGCTACCTGGCCGCCGGCACGGCATCCTGGCGCTATGCCGCTGACGCCGCTGTTCGCCCCGAGTCGCTGACCGCTCCGGTCCTGCTCACTCCGGTCTCACTGACCGTGCACCCCTCACAGGACGACTATGAGCTGCAGCTTACCGACAAGGCAGCCCTGAACCCTGCCTTTGTCCGTCACCTGCAGCATGAACAGGGCCTGGACATTGACGTCGAGGCGCTGGCGCGTCTTGCCTACGGCACCGCCCGGTTCGATCCCCACCCGGTCCTGGAGAAACTGCGGGCCGTCACGGAGGGCGTCCGCGGCATCAACATCGAACACCGTCTCCTGGTCTCCACCTTCGCTGACTTGTCGGATCCGGCCGAAGACAGCGCCCTGGATCCCGCGCACCCCATCCTGCGCGCCCTGATGGACTCCGCACGCGGAACGGGCCGCACTGTCCCGGAGATCAATGACCCGGGACTGCCGCCGCTGGATGACCGGCTCCCGGCAGATGAACTGCTGGTGATGGACGCCGACCAGGAACAGCAGGACGTACTGGACCTGATTCTGGACGGCCAGTCACTGGTGGTCTCCACGCCGCCCGGTACCGGACAGACCCAAACGGCCCTCAATGCCGCTGCTGCGCTGGTCCATGCCGGGAAGTCCGTGCTCGTGGTAGCCGAACGCCGCGGCACGCTGAACCAGTTTGTCTCCGAACTGGATGCCCTGCACCTGGGGTCCGCCGTGCTCCAAATCAACGCCGGCCTCACTGAGCAGCAGCTGAAGGATCAGCTGATCCGGGCCATCGTCCGCAACGAAAAGGCCGCGGACCCGGACCTGGAAAGCCTGCACAAGGTCCTGGTGTCCAACCGGCACCAGCTGCGCGACCACGTCAAGTCACTGCACAACGTGCGCCAGCGCTGGGGCTGCTCGCCCTACCAGGCCATGCAGTCCCTGGCGGAACTCACCTCCATGGACCCGGCCCCGGCCACCACCGTCCGGCTCAAGCGCAGTGTCCTGGACAGCATCACGGACCGGACCGAGCTGACCGGAAGGCTGCGCCGGGCTGCTGAACTGGGCAGCTTCAGCCGTGCCGCCACCACCAGCCCGTGGTTCGGCGCCAAGCTGCTCAACCGCAAGGAAACGGAAGAGGCGTACGAGCTCACCCAAAGCCTGGCCCGGGATCTCCCCGAGCTGCGCGCAAAGGTGCAGTCCGTTGCCGAGCATTCACAGATCCGCCTTGGTGAAACCTTCGCGCAGTGGGGCGAGCAGCTGGAGCTGCTGGTTGCGGTGCGTGAAAGCCTGGACAAGTTCACTCCGGATATCTTCGACCGTCCGGTCAGCGACCTGATTTCCGCCACGGCGTCCTCGTCCTGGCGGCGTGAACGTGCCGTGGACATGAGCTCCATGACCCGTTCCCGCCTGCGGCGGGTTGCCAAGGAATACATCCGGCCCGGCGTGCACATTTCAGACCTGCACTCCTCGCTGGTTGAGGTCCAGCAGCAGCGCGCCGTCTGGGGCCGCTATGCAACAAGCCAGCGCCACCCCTCTGTGCCCACCGGGCTGGCGGACATCAACCGGTCCTACATCACGGTCAAGGAACAGCTGGACACCCTCACCGGCATTCTTGACGGGACACCCGCCAAGCCAAACCTCGCCGAGCTGACGCTGGATGAGCTGGAAAAACAGCTTGATGCGCTGGCGGGGGACCGCGAGACGCTGGACACCCTGCCCGAACGCACCCTCCTGCTGGACGAGATGCGCGGCCAGGGACTGGGCGAGCTGCTGGATGACCTCGAAGCCCGCGAAGTCCAGCCCCGGCATGTTGGCTACGAGCTGGAACTTGCCTGGTGGCAGTCGGCCCTTGAAGCGATGATCAGCGGCGACGATTACCTGGCAATGTCCGACGGCGACAGCCTGCGCCGGCTCGAAGCCGAGTACCGGCTGGCGGACAACGCACACATTGCCTCCGGCAGCGCCCGGGTGCGGTTTGCCCTCGCCGAAAGGTGGCGCCGCGGCGTTGAGGCCGCGCCTTCCAAAGCGGCCGCCCTGCGCGACGCCATCAAGAACGGCCCGCTCACCCTGCCGGACCTGTGCACGCAGTCAACCGAGCTGGTTTCCTCGCTGCTGCCGGTCTGGGCAGCCAGCCCGCTGGTCCTGCCGATGGTGCTGCCCGGCACGCGGTCCTTTGACGCCGTCCTTGTCCTTGACGCGGAATCCACTTCCCTGCAGTCCGCGGTGCCGGCCCTGGCACGGGCCACCCAGGTCATCGCCTTCGGCGACGGGCAGCTCGGCGGTCCGCGGCCGTTCACGATTGGCGTTGAACCCTCCCGGCCGGCGGGGGAGGAGCAGGAGCTCGTCAGCGTCTTCGAAGCACTGGACGCGGTCCTGCCGACCCGGACCCTGTCCACCGTGTACCGCGGCACCGACCGCGCACTCATGAACCAGCTCAGCCGCAGCTTCTATGACGGCCGCCTGACCATGGTTCCGCGCGGTGCCGAGGTTTCCTCCGGCGGACGTCCGCTCACCGTCGAATACCTGGCGGACGGCACCGGCATGCCCAGCTCCGAGCACGAAGGCGTCGAAAGCGTGGCCGCCGAGGTTAACCGCGTTGTTGACCTGGTATTCGAGCACATCCGCCGCCGCCCGCACGAGTCACTGGCAGTCGTCACGGCCAGCCCGCGGCACGCCGTCCGGGTTGCCGAGGCGATCCGGGTGCAGATGGCCAATTTCCCCTGGGCCTCGGACTTCTTCACTCCGGGCAAGGAATCCTTCCGGGTGGTCCCCGTGGACCGCGCGGCAGGGTTGGTGCGAGACAGTGTGATCTTCTCCCTCGGGTTCGGACGCACTCCCCACGGCCGTGCACTGCACACCTTCGGGCCGCTGTCCGCGTCCGACGGGCGGGGCAAATTCCTCACCGCCATGACCCGTGCCCGCAGCCGGCTGCATGTCCTGACCTGTTTCCGGCCGGAGGACCTGGACAAGTCCCGTCTCGGTTACGGGGCCCTGGATTTCTACGACCTCATCAAGAGGGAACTGGACCAGCCGGCGCCTTCCCCCGCCCAGAAGGGCCTTGCTCCCGAGTCAGGCCCGGCATCCCGCGGAGCGGACAATCCGGCAGGCGGGATCATGGAAGAGGACCCGCTGGTGGCTGACCTCGTCAACCGGCTGCGGGCCCGCGGCGCCAGAGTGTGGGACCACTACCAGGGAGCCATCGACATTGTGGCCACCGTTGACCGGAGCAGCACCGGCGGTGAACCTGCCGTGCCGATGGCGATCGAGTCCGACGGCACCGAACGGTACCGGACCATGAGCGTGCGCGAACGCAGCCGGCTGCGGCCCCAGCTGCTGGAACGTCTGGGCTGGCGCTACATGCCGTTGTGGACCATTGAGGTCTTCAGCGATCCGTCAGCCTGCGCAGACCTGGTGGGACGCTACCTCAACCTGCCGGCACTTAAGGACGGCGAAGGAAAGCCGGTCAAGACTGTGGGGACGTCCGTCAGCGGGTCGCTTGCCCGCCGCGGCAACATCCCCTCGACGCCGCACGGCAGCAGCCGAATCAAGGAACGCACAACCGCAGCACCTGCGCCCGAGACGGATCCGGATGAATCAAACCGGGAGGCACCGCGGCCGTGACGCCCCGCAAGCCACACCGCCGCGCGAGCGGGGGCACCGTCCCCCGCCCGCTGCCGGCACGCAAGGAAGAAGTACCGCCTGAGCTGAAGGCCAAGGCAGTGGAGGACGACCCGCGGGTGTGGGGCGATGAGCCGGAAGACCGGGACACCTGGCTGCTGGAACAGCGCCCGCCCCACTGGGACTGACAGCCCTGCGCAACAGCCGGGAAGGTTCAGCCCCCGGTGAGGACGAGGTGTACCTGGCCGGATCCTGAGGCGGCGGCAAGGGCGGCCGCCTGATCCGGTGCGGCCGCCAGCACCACTAAGGCATCGGTTTCGGCGGAACCCGGCCAGGCGGCAGCACCGTCGGCAGCAGCCGTCCACAGGATGGGGGTTCCGGCGGCGAGAAGAACGGGGCCATCCGGGTTCTGCAGCCCGTCCGGCCCCGCCAGGACAACATCCACCAACTGGCCCGGTACCAAGAGGCCTGCCATGGCGGGATCGGCAGGGCGGACCGCCACCGCCACCGAACCAGGGGGAGCGCCGGTCAGCAGTCCGGACCCCACAAGCGATGTCTGCAGCACCGGACTGCCCTGTTGCAGGGCCGTGGCGAGCCGGCGGCCGGCAGTTTGACCGGGCGCTGCAAAGGAACCCGGCGGCACGGCCGCTGCCGGAACCGTGATGGTCCGGAGGTCCCGTGAAGTGAGCACCGCTCCCGCCGGAAGATCCGCGGCAGAGACGACAACCGAAACCTCACCGGCGGCAGGGGGCAGCAGTGCCTGGACGGCGGTGCCGGCGGCGGCGCAGAACAACAGGGCTGCGAGCAGGCGGCGGCGGCGGAGCAGGAATCGTCTCATCCGCAGCCGAAGGGCAGGGGCTGGACGGGGACGTGATGCGGGGTAGGGACTCACGCACCGAACCTAGACCCGGACAACCGGCCAGGGCGCGGGGGCGTTCCCCAGCTGGGGAAAGTTCCCGCCCCGGGACGCGCTGGGGAGGAGCGTTGGGGCCGTCCGCTAAGCGGCTGAGGAGCCCGTGCCCGAGGACGACCCGGAGGATCCTGCGGAGGCGGAGGAAGTCGCCGGTGACGGTGAGGAAGCAGCAGCAGAGGAAGTGGATGATGCGCTGTCAGTCTTGCCCTTAGCAGCCGGAATGGTGCTCTTGGCATCGCGGGAATCAGTGCGGTAAAAACCCGACCCCTTGAACACCACCCCTACACTGTTGAACTTTTTCCTCAGGTTGCCGCTGCACTCGGGGCAAACCGTCAGGGTGTCATCGGTGAAGGACTGCTGGATATCGAATGTGTGGCTGCAGTCCTTGCAGGCATAGGCATACGTAGGCACTGTTACTTACTCCTCCTGAAAACCAAGATGTCAGGGCCCCTGCCCGGATGAGTAGCTGGCTAGTGCCAGATCCGGCTGGCACTCGGTGCCCTTGAGTGCTAACTATACACCGGCTCCAGCGGCAGGGCCGTCCATTGTGAGGGGGTTAGCACCGCGTCCGCCGGCTGGTCCAGGGAATCGGACATCCAGGACCCGGCAGGGGCAAATTCCTCGTCATAGACCACGCCAACCGCGGGGGCACTGTTGCCGGCCGCCCTGAAACCCGCCAGGAACCGGTCGTAATAACCGCCGCCCTTGCCCATGCGCATTCCCCGGGCATCAACGGCCAGGGCCGGGATCAGGAGCAGCTCGAGGTTTGGGAGATCCTGTACCTGCAGCCGGGGGCCGGCAGGCTCGGGAACGGACGGGAAGAGTCCTGGAACAAGACGGGACCCGGGCGTCCAGCGGCACCAGGAGAGCCGGCGGTCCGGCTCGCAGACGGGAACGACGACGTCGTACCCCCTTGCGTGCAGCTCTGCCAGCAGCGGACCGGTGTCAGGTTCGCGTCCGGCGGACAGGTACGCCGCCACCGTGGCAGCCGGGGATACCAGGCGGGGGATGACTGTGAAAGCGCGGGACGCCAGAGCCCGGCCGGCTTCCAGCGGAGCGGCGGACGGCAGCTCGCGCCGGCGCCGCCGATATTCGTTTCGGGCCTGGTCCTTGGGCGCAGCAGAGTGTGGCATCCGCCCATTGTCCCAACAGCGGTCGGAAAATGGCGTGTATTTGGTGGAATGGGGTTGGGCTTATGTACTCTTACGGACATGACTTCACGCGCCACCGTAACCAAAGCCGTAATTCCCGCAGCCGGGCTGGGTACCCGGTTCCTGCCGGCAACCAAAGCGATGCCGAAAGAAATGCTGCCGGTAGTGGATAAGCCCGCCATTCAATATGTGGTGGAGGAAGCCGTAAATTCCGGTATGTCCGACATCCTGATGATTACCGGCCGCAACAAGCGATCCCTTGAAGATCACTTTGACCGCGTCCCCTTTATCGAGAAGACGCTGGAAGACAAGGGAGACCTCGAAAAGCTCGCACTGGTGCGGGCTGCTTCCGAACTGGGTGAGATCCACTACCTGCGCCAGGGTGACCCCAAGGGTCTGGGGCACGCCGTGCTGCGCGCCAAGCTTCACGTCGGCGACGAGCCTTTCGCAGTGCTCCTCGGTGATGACCTTATTGACGCCCGTGACGAACTCCTGGCCCGGATGGTCGAGGTCCAGGCGAAAACCGGCGGTTCGGTGATCGCCCTCATCGAGGTGGAGCCCGAGCAGATCAGCGCCTACGGCTGCGCCGACATCTCCGTGGTCGAAGGCGAAGACTACGTCCGTGTGAACAAGCTGGTTGAAAAGCCCGATGTTGCCGACGCACCGTCCAACCTGGCCGTCATCGGCAGGTATGTCCTGCACCCGGCTGTGTTCGATGTGCTGGAGGAAACCGGCCCCGGACGCGGCGGAGAAATCCAGCTGACCGATGCGCTGCAGACCCTGGCCGCACGGGAAGAGGGTGAAGGTGCCGGCGTGTACGGCGTCGTCTTCCGCGGCCGCCGCTATGACACCGGCGACAAGCTGAGCTACCTGAAAGCCGTAGTGACGCTGGCCTCCGAACGTGAGGACCTGGGCCCGGACCTGCGCGAATGGCTCAAGGACTTCACCGGTACGCTCGAAAGCTGATGCAGTGCGGGGGTCGGCCATCTGGCCGGTGACGCTGGAATGCGGCGACGTTGGGCTGCGCCCCATCCGCTACCGTGACCGGCGCGAGTGGACGGACCTCCGCATCCGCAATGCACAATGGATGGCGCCCTGGGAAGCAAGCAATCCGCTTCCCGGCGGCGATCTTCCGTCCTATGCGGCCATGGTGCGCAGCCTGAACCAGCAGGCGCGCCAGGAATCGGCGCTCCCCTTCCTCATCACGGAACGCGAGGGGCTCCGCTCAGCGCCGCCGATCGCCGGGCAGCTGACGGTGTCCACCATCGTCTGGGGGTCCGCCCGGATGGCCACCCTGGGGTACTGGGTGGACGAAGCGAGGGCGGGCCGGGGGATCGCGCCCACAGCGGTTGCGCTGGCTACCGACCACTGTTTCGGCGCCCTTGGACTGCACCGGATGGAAATCAACATTAAACCGGAGAACGCCGCCAGTCTTCGCGTTGTGGAAAAGCTGGGATTCCGTGACGAAGGACTCCGGAAAAGATATTTGCACATTGCCGGTCAATGGGCGGATCACCGCAGTTTCGCCCTTACCACCGAAGATGTTCCCGAAGGTCTGCTGGCGCGCTGGCTGGCCCGATCATGACGGTGATGTGTGCTTTTTCGAGACGGAACTCCGACACACCGGCACTAATGCGCAATCAGCTGTGCATTAGCTCATAACGTCGTAGTTGTGGACTTCCCTCTTAACAGCTCCCTGATCCTGGCCGTCACCGTTGGTCTCTGGCTGCTGTGGGTTGCGCCCTATATTTTCCGCCTTTCGGGCACCGTGCCGGTGCCGGCCTCCCGCTCAACGGTTGGCCCGGCTCCCTCCTCAACAGCCATCCGCTCTTCCATCTCCGCTGATGGACTGTCCCAGCAGGGAAACACCACCATGTACAACGAGTCCACCTCGAACCGCGAATCCGCTGCCCTGCCCGGAAACCATGCACCCCGGACACCGTCCGCGGGTGCACCGCACGGGACCCAGGGTTCGACGCCGGTTTTCCGCGTGCGTTACGGGCGCACCGCACTGGCCCTCATCGGCGCACTGTCCCTGGCCGCAGTTGTCCTTGGACTGCCGCTGGCCGCATTCGGCGCGGCTTCGTGGTGGCTGCCGCTGGGCGCAGCCGGTCTGGCTGCAGCCGCGGTCGCCTCGCTTCGTGCCCTCACGGTCCGGGACCGCAGGCGCCGCATCGAGGCAGCCTTCCGGGCCGCTATGAGCGCCGGCAGCCGCCAGGCACCGGTGTACGCACCGCAGCCGGAGTACGAGGCAGATGATCCGCAGGAAGTTTTTACGGAACCCGCCCGGGCGCAGCGGGAAACAGTTCTGTTTGACGCTCAAAGCACCCCGGGCGCCGGCAGCGGATCCGCCGGGACCGGAGCTTCGGCAAAGACCGCAGTGACCACGGCGCCCGGTGCCGCCGGCCACCCGTTCACAGCAGCGGAACTGCGCAGTGCCGCCCTCAGTTTCGCTGCGGCCTCCGCCCCGCAGGGTCCTCCGCGTCCGCCGAAAACCTCCGCGACCCCGTGGGAGCCGATTGCAGTGCCCAAGCCGATCTATGTGGAAGCACCCGTGGCCCAGCGTCCGGCACCGGAGCCGCTTGTTCCGCCGCGGACTCCCAAGCCTGCCGGCCGCCCGTCCCTCCGTGCCGGGGGTGCCCCCGCTGCCGTTCCCGGGGCGGGCAAAATCAATCTCGACGATGTGCTCCAGCGCCGCCGCGCTTAAGAAATCGCGTTTGGAAGGTCCGGGCATGTCCGGACCGTTGAAGGCCGTGCTGCGCCCGCTGGGGTTGGTGCCCGTGGCCTGGCGCCACCTTCGCACCCACCACCGTCCGGGCGCAGGGATCAGCGCCCTCTACCGGGTCCAGACAGAACCCCGCCGCGGGACAGGGGGCAGCGCGGCCCTGCCCGTGGAACTCCAGGTGGGCGCCACCACCGCAGCACTGACCCCGGAGCAAAGCCTCCGGACAGTGCGGGGCTCCGTGGACGGTACGGCAGTGAGGCTCTGGGTCCATCCCCGCGATCCGGTGCTCCCGGGCCTGGCCTGGGCCACCAACCCCGGAGCCGTTGCCCGTGACCTCTTTGATGCCGCACCGAACGCCGCGGCATCGTTGACGCTGACGGCATACCGGCCGCTGCGGCGTGCAGTCATCCGCAGCACCTTCGAAGACGCCACTGCCTTCCTCAAAGTCCTGCAGCCAGGGCAGGCCCCGGGGCTGCGCCGCCGGCTGGAGACGGCTGCAGCCGCGGGGCTTCCGGTACCTGCGCTGCTGGACCTGCCCGCCGGGACCGTTCCGGAGCCGGACAGCATCCTGGCGCTGGGGGCTCTTCCCGGCCGTTCCCTGCATCAGCACCTGAACGGGTCCCCGGCCGACCTTGATCCGCAGTTGCTGCTCGATCTCCTCGCGGGACTTCCGACGGACGCCCTCACCTTTCCCCGCAGACCCGCCTGGGCCGAACGAATCGTGGACTACGCAGCCGGAGCCGCCGTCGCGCTCCCGCAGCGGGAGCAACGGATCACCCGCTCTGCCCGTGAGATCGATGCCGCGGTGAACGGTACTGATCCGGGCCCGCTGGTGCCCGCACACGGTGATTTTCACGGCGGCAACATCCTCGTCGACGTCGGCCCGGCCGGGAGCAGGATCAGCGGAATCCTCGATGTGGACGCCCTGGGCCCGGGCCGCCTGGTGGATGACCTCGCCTGTTTCGCGGGGCACCTGTTTGTTTTTGCGGCGGTCAACCCGCTGAACCCCGCTTTGCGGTCCTCCGCCGAGCGGTTTGCCCGGGCCTTTGCCGCCGAAACGGATCCCGCAGCCCTCTACTCCCGGGCGGCAGCCGTGGCTCTGACCCTCGTGGCCGGTGCGGCAGGGCGGGGACCTGAAGCAGCGGAGCGAACGCTCGCCGCTGCGGAAGACCTTCTGCACCGTTCCCGGGAACGTTACTGACGCACCGAAACTGCTCCGGACGTGCCGGTTGCCGCTGCAGGAAAGTAGGGTGGACAGATGGACACTATCCACGGAACCCAAGGCGGAGGTTCCGGCCAGATCACCATTGGGCTGGACATTGGCGGAACCAAAACCCGGGGGCTGCTCCTCATCGACGGGGTTCCCTCCGGTGAAGCGGTAAGCGGAAGCGCCAATGTCCAGAACGTTACTCGCGCGCAGGCTGCTGCCAGCCTCGCTGAAATCTTCACCGCCCTCGGCACCGCCACGGTTGACCGCGTGATCGCCGGTTCCGGCGGCGTCGACACTGCAGACGACGCCGCTGCGCTTGGGGCGCTGATCAGCCCGTATGCTCCGGACGCAACGGTGGACGTCATCCATGACACCCGCCTGGTCCTGGCGGCGGGACAGACGCCGGCCGGCGTCGCTCTGATTGCCGGTACCGGCTCCGTGGCGTGGGGGATCAACCCCGCCGGGGACGAAGCCCGCTGCGGCGGCTGGGGCTATCTTCTGGGAGACGAGGGAAGCGCCTACTGGATGGGACGAGAAGCAGTCCGCCATACGCTGCGCCGATTCAACCTCGGCGAGCAGCCGGATGAGCTGTCCGCAGCGCTCATGGCCGCCTGCTCCGTGACCGATCCCGAGCAGCTCATCGCCAGGTTCCACGCCGCCGACACCGGACGCCGGTACTGGGCCTCGAAGGCCGCTGTGGTCTTCGACGCCGTTCATCAGGGAAACGCCGCCGCCGCCGAGATTGTGGCCGCAGCCGCACGCCGCCTCGGCGGGCTGGCTGCGGACACCGCCCGTTTGCTGGACATCTCCGGGCCCGTGGTGGTCGGCGGTGGTCTTGGCATGAACCAGCCGCTGCTTCAGGACCTGCTGCGGCAGGACCTGGAACGCGCAGGACTGACCGGCATCCGTTTCCTGGACCAGGACCCGGTGTACGGCGTGCGGTATTTGGTTGAACAGGATGTCCGGCGTGGCTGAAAGTTTCGACACCCGAGTGGCCGCCTACGCCGTCATCATCCGCAACGGCAGCATCCTTCTCTCGCACTGGCGTGACCACGGGTACTCCGGCTGGACCCTGCCCGGCGGGGGACTTGAGGTGCGCGAGGACGCGCCCGCCGCCGTCGTGCGGGAAGTCCGCGAGGAGACCGGCTATATTGTGGAACCCGGGGAGCTGCTGGGGGTAGACAGTATCTTCATTGAACCGGAGCACCGGTTCCCGGGCCAGAGCCGAAACCTGCTGCACGCACTGCGGATCATCTACCGTGCCCGTGTCCTGTCAGGAACACTGACCCACGAGCTGGACGGCAGCACCGACGAGGCGGCCTGGGTGCCGCTGGACCGTGTACCGGAGCTGGGGCCGACCCCTCTGGTGCAGGCAGGGCTGAAGCTGGCAGCCATCCGCACGCCTGTCCGTTCCGAATGATCTGCTGGACTACATCCACCGGGTGTCCTACCGTGAACACACGTCAGGACGGCCCATCTGCGGAACCCCCGCAGCCACAGGCGGGACTCCCGCACCAAAAACGGAAGGTTTCCCCATGACCCTGCCGGACTCCGCCCCGCGGGCCGCCGAACCGATGATCACCTTCCGCGGTGTCACCAAGTCCTTTGCCGGCTCGCCGTCGCCCGCCGTGGAGAACCTGAGCATGGACATCTCCCGCGGTGCCGTCACCGTCTTTGTTGGACCCTCCGGCTGCGGAAAGACAACGTCCCTGCGCATGATCAACCGCATGGTGGAACCCACGTCAGGGACCATCACGGTGGACGGCGACGACGTCAGCGGGGTGAAGGCTCCGCGGCTCAGGCGGTCCATGGGATACGTCATGCAGTCTGCGGGCCTGATGCCGCACCGCACCGTGCTGGACAACGTGGCAACCGTTCCCCGCCTCAACGGGCAGTCCAAGGACGCTGCCCGGAAGCGTGCCGCGGAACTGCTCGACGTCGTCGGACTGGCGTCAACGATGGGCGGGCGGTACCCGGCCCAGCTTTCGGGCGGACAGCAGCAGCGGGTGGGTGTAGCCCGTGCGCTCGCCGCCGATCCTCCCGTGCTGCTCATGGATGAGCCCTTCAGCGCCGTGGACCCGGTGGTGCGTGCCGAACTGCAGCAGGAACTGCTGCGCCTGCAGCGGGACCTGGCAAAAACCATCGTCTTCGTCACCCATGACATTGATGAAGCAACCATCCTGGGAGACAAAGTTGCGGTTTTCGGTGCGGGCGGACGGCTGGCACAGTACGCGGCACCCGAAGAGATCCTGCGCGCACCGGTGGATGACTTTGTGGCCGGCTTCGTGGGGCGGGACCGGGGATTCCGGCATCTTTCCTTCCAAGCCGGACACGGCGTGCCGCTGCATCCGGTGCAGCTCCTGACCCCCGCCCAGCTGGCGAATCCCGCGGCCGCCGTGGAAGGGAACTGGGCGCTCGCGGTCGACGACGGCGGGCGGCCGCTGGGCTGGGTGCCGGCCTCCCGCCGGAACTCGGTCACTGCTCCGGAGCAGCTGGTTCCGGGAGGATCGCTCTACCGTGAGGGGGAGACCCTGCGCCAGGCCCTCGACGCCGCACTGTCCTCGCCCGCGGGACTCGGCGTGGCCGTGGACGGAGAAAACCGTGTCACGGGAACCATTCGGGCAGCAGAGGTGCTGGACCTCATCGAACAGGCCAGGCTGCAGCGGAGCGCGGGCTGACATGGAATGGTTCCTCTCCCACACGGACCAGGTGTTCCGGCTGACCGGACTGCACCTGTACCAGTCCATCGTGCCGCTGGTCCTGGGTATCCTCATAGCGGTGCCGCTGGCAGCGCTGGTCCGCAACAGCAGCCGTGTCCGCGGCACCATCCTTGCCGCCGGATCGCTGCTCTACACGATTCCGTCCCTGGCACTGTTCGTGACGCTGCCGGCCATCCTCGGAACCCGAATCCTGGACATCAGCAACATCATCATTGCGCTAACCATCTACGCCGTCGCGCTCATGCTGCGCGTGGCCGTTGATGCCTTCGACTCCGTGGATGACGGCGTCCGGCAGGCCGCCGTGGCCATGGGGTACAGGCCGTTGCGCCGCTTCCTCACCGTGGACCTGCCGCTGTCCGTGCCGGTCCTGATTGCCGGGCTGCGCGTGGTGTCGGTCAGCAACATCTCCATGGTCAGCGTGGGAGCCCTCATCGGAGTGGAGAACCTGGGCTTCTTCTTCCGGGACGGCCTGCGGCGCTACTTCATCACCGAAATTGTGGTGGGCATTGTTGCCACCCTGGTCCTGGCCTTCCTGATGGACCTGGTGTTTGTCCTGCTGCAGCGTGCGCTGACGCCCTGGCTGCGCGCGGGCCGGGTATCGGCAGCCTCCCCGGGTCTGTTCGGGCTGCGCCGGCGCAGGCGGGGCAGCACGTCCGCGGCCGCCCCCGCAGACGCGGCCCCGGGCGGCATCCCGGTTGCGGCACCCGACGTCGCCGTGAAGGGGGCATAGTCCCATGCCCGTGACGATTCCCCGCACCGAGTACACCTCCACCAATGCCCTGGGCCAGGGCTGGGAATGGCTGACTGATCCCGCAAACTGGACCGGGGCCGCCGGAATTCCCATCCGCACCCTGGAACACCTGCAGTACACCGGCCTGACGCTGCTGATCGCCGCGGCCATTTCGGTGCCGATCGGCTTGTTCATCGGGCACACCGGACGCGGCCAGCTGGCCGTGGTGACCATCTCCGGACTGCTCCGTGCCCTGCCGACCCTGGGCATGCTGACCCTCTTTGTGCTCCTGGCAGGCCTGGGCCTCATGCCGCCCATCTGGGCCCTGGTCCTGCTGGCGGTACCGCCGCTGCTCGCAGGTACGTATTCCGGGATTGCCGCCGTGGACCGCAGCATCGTGGACTCGGCGCGCAGCATGGGCATGACGGAACTGCAGATCCTGCTCCGGGTGGAGATCCCAAACGGGCTGAAGGTCCTGTTCGGCGGCCTGAGGGGTGCCACGCTGCAGGTGGTGGCCACCGCCGCAGTAGTAGCCACCATCAATCTTGGCGGACTTGGACGGTACCTGATCGACGGACTGGCCGTCGGTGACTACGGCAGGGTCTTCGGGGGTGCGGTCATCATCGCTTTGCTGGCGCTTGCCGTGGATGCCGTGATTGCGCTGGCCGCACGGCTTTTGATTTCACCCGGGCTGCAGAAGGGCCGCACAGCCGCGGCCGGTACCGCAGCCCCAACCTCAACCACACCCACCGGCGGCGGCGGATTAGCTGTTGCCGGCTCACAAGGAGGAAAACAATGACGCAGCACAAGCGCCGGATCGCCCGGCCCAGAGGACTGACCGTTCTGGCCGGAGGCATCACGCTGGCTCTCGGACTGGCGGGCTGCAGCGGCGGCGGAGGTGACCCGCTGGCCTCGGAATCGCCGTCGGAAAGCGCTGCGTCCGGCGCTGCCGAAACCATTGTGGTGGGCTCCGCGGACTTTCCTGAATCCAGCACCTTGGCGGAGATCTATGCCGGTGCGCTGAACGGCGCCGGCATTCCCGCTGAAACCAAGCTTGGCATCGGCTCACGCGAGGTCTACCTCCCCGCGCTGGAAGACGGATCCATTGACCTGATCCCGGAATACTCCGGAGCACTGCTGGTGGGGGTGGACCCGGACACCGAACTGGTGGACGCCGGTGAAATTGTTGATGCGCTGCCCGATGCCCTGCCCGAGGGGCTGGTGATCCTTGAGCCTTCCGACGCGGAAAACAAGGATGCCATGGTGGTCACCAAGGCCACCGCCGAGAAGTACTCGCTGGAGAGCATCGAGGATCTGGCCGAGGTCTGCGACCAGCTGACCCTGGCCGCTCCGGCCGAGTTTGCAGAGCGTGCCCAGGGCCTGGCCGGGCTCAAGGACAAGTACGGCTGCGAGTTCAAGGAATTCACGCCGATCGGTGACAGCGGCGGGCCGTTGACCGTGGACGCCCTGCTCAAGGACGACGTTCAGGTTGCCGATATCTACACCACCACACCGGCCATTGAAGAAAATGACCTGGTGGTGCTGGAGGACCCCAAGCAGAACTGGCCCGCCCAGCAGGTGGTTCCGCTGGCCTCCTCGCAGGCCGTCAATGACCAGGCTGCGGAAGTACTGAACAAGGTGTCCGCGGAATTGACCACCGAGGACCTGATCGAGCTGAACCAGGCGGTCAGCGGGGACCAGAAGATGGATCCCAGTGAGGCGGCCCGCATGTGGCTGGAGGAAAAGGGCTTCGCCTAACCGTCGCCTAACCTTCGCCTCAGACGCCTTTGCCGGGACCCCTTTTCCGCTTCACATGTGCGGGGAGGGGTCCCTGCCTGTGGCACGATGTTTTTATGGCCGAATTCAAGCAGTCCCACAAGCTCCACAACGTTCTCTATGACATCCGTGGGCCGTTGCTCGAGCATGCACAGCGCATGGAGGCAGCCGGTCAGCGGATTCTGAAGCTGAACATCGGCAACCCCGCTCCCTTCGGTTTCGAGGCGCCGGAAGCCATTTTGGTGGACATGATGCGCCACCTGCCGAAGGCCCAGGGATACAGCGATTCCCGCGGCATTTTCTCGGCCCGCACCGCCGTCGTCCAGTACTACCAAAGCCGCGGCATCCAGAACATCGACGTGGACGACGTCTACCTCGGCAACGGCGTGAGCGAACTGATTACGCTCTCGCTCCAGGCACTGCTGAACAACGGTGATGAGATCCTGGTGCCGGCACCGGACTATCCGCTGTGGACCGCCTCGGTTTCACTGGCCGGCGGCACCGCAGTGCACTACATGTGCGACGAGGATCAGCACTGGTGGCCCGACGTTGAGGACATCGAAGCGAAGATCACCGACCGGACCAAGGGGATTGTCCTGATCAACCCCAACAACCCCACCGGTGCGGTGTATCCGGAGCACATCGTCAAGGCGATCGTGGATCTGGCCCGCAAACACGGGCTGATCATCTTCTCGGACGAAATCTACGAAAAGATCCTGTACGACGACGCCGTGCACGTGAACTCAGCCACCGTCACCGGCGAGGACGTCCTGTGCCTGACCTTCAGCGGCCTGTCCAAGGCGTACCGGATTGCCGGCTACCGAAGCGGCTGGATGGCCATCTCCGGACCGAAGCATGAGGCCCAGGACTACATCGAGGGCATCAACCTCCTTGCCAACATGCGTCTGTGCGCCAATGTTCCGGCCCAGCACGCCATCCAAACCGCGTTGGGCGGCTACCAGAGCATCAATGACCTGATCCTGCCCGGCGGCAGGCTCAAGGCGCAGCGCGACCTGGCCCACAAGATGCTCAATGACATTCCCGGTGTGAGCTGTGAGCTGTCCATGGGTGCCCTGTACCTGTTCCCGAAGCTGGACCCGGAGGTTTATCCGATCGCCAGCGACGAACAGTTTGCCCTGGACCTGCTCAAGCAGCAGAAGATCCTGATTTCAGTGGGCACAGCCTTCAACTGGGTGCGGCCGGACCATTTCCGGATGGTGACGCTGCCCAACGTGGATGACATTGAGGACGCCATGATCCGGCTCGCGGAGTTCCTGAGCACCTACAAGCAGTAGGGCTACTCGGCCTGCGCCTGTTCGCGGGCGGCATCGAGACGGCGGCGGGCACCTTCCAGCCAGGATTCGCAACGGCTGGCAAGCTGCTCGCCGCGCTCCCAGAGGGCCAGTGATTCCTCCAGTGAGGCGCCTCCTGTTTCAAGCCGGCCAACCACGGAAACCAGTTCGTCCCGGGCCTGCTCGTAGCTCATGGCTTCAATGTCTGCCGGGATGGTGGATGCTTCGTTTGCTGCGGAGTTCATCTGCGGGTCTTCTTTCGATTGGAGCGTCTAATTCTGGTGGTGAAACCGGGGTTATTCAGGCACGGCTGCAACGGCACCCAGTTCGCCGGCGGCAACCCGGATGCGCAGACGCGCGGCGTCGGGAACGGCCGCCGCGTCACGGACCACGGAGCCGTCCGCAAGCTGCACGACGGCGTAGCCGCGGTCCAGCGTGTTCTGCGGCGACAGGGCGCGGACCTGCGCGCGCAGGTAGGCGATCCGGTCCGAGTCCCGCCGCACTTCGGCAGTGATGCAGGACAGGGCGCGTCCGCGCAGCCGCGAGATGTCCTCCCGGCGCCCGTCCACCATGGTCTGGGGTGCTGCCATCACGGGACGGGACCGGATGTGGTTCAGCCGATCGGTTTCCCGGCCGACGGTCAGCTCCACAATGCGCCGCAGCTGGGCCCGGGCCGCAGCAATGCGCTGCAGCTCTTCGCCCACATCCGGAACAATCCGCTTGGCCGCATCGGTGGGCGTGGAGGCCCTCAGGTCCGCGACCTCATCCAGGAGCGGCCGGTCCGCTTCATGGCCGATGGCACTGACCACCGGGGTCTGCGCGGCGGAGACCGCCCGGACCAGGTCCTCATGGCTGAAAGGCAGCAGGTCCTCCAGGGAACCGCCGCCGCGGGCAATCACAATCACGTCCACTTCCGGCAGGGCGTCCAGCTGGGCCAGTGCCCGGGTCACCTCCGCCACGGCGTTGACGCCCTGTACGGCAACCTCGCGAACTTCAAAGTCGACGGCCGGCCAGCGCAGGGACGCGTTGCGGATGACGTCCTTCATGGCATCGGAGTTGCGCCCGGTAATCAGCCCGATGCGGTTGGGCAGCAGGGGCAGCGGCAGCTTCCGGTCCTCCCGGAACAATCCTTCGGCGGCCAGGGACTGGCGCAGGCGTTCGATCCGGGCCAGGAGGTCACCGATGCCCACCGGGCGGATGTCCCGGGTCTGCATGGAGAGGCGTCCGGTCTTGACCCAAAAATCCGGTTTGACCTGGGCCACCACCCGGGCGCCGCGTTCCAGCGGCAGTTCCAGCCGGTTCATGACCGTGCTCCACACGGTCAGTGACAGCGAAATCTCCGCATCGACGTCGCGCAGCGTGATGTAGGAGGCGTTGGCCCGCTTGTTCAGCTCGATAATCTGCCCCTCCACCCAGGTAGCGGGGGCGCGGTCGATATAGCTTTTCAGGTTCCGCGACAGCAGCTGCAGCGGCCACGGATTCTCGGGACTGGTTTCCGCGGCGGTCTTCGGCAGGCTCGTCGCAGCGGCGGGCTCGTCGGGTTCGGTGCGGTCTATGGGGTCTTGCATAAGTTAATGTCTATCAGGTGCCGCCCACAACGCGGGTTCCGCAACCAGAGTGAGGAAATACCCGATGCGAACATTCGGCTCGGCCATCTTGGGTTTTGCTGCCGTCCTGCTGGCAGTCGCCGCCCTGTGCTCGGCGTGGGTCGCCGAGAACGTGGTGTCGGAAAAGGGTTTTGTGTCCCTCGTCCAGCCGCTGGGCACCGACGAAGCATTCCAGCGGGAGCTCGCGGAGGAGCTGGGGCAGCAGGTGACCGAAAGTGTCCAACTGCCCGACGCCGTGGCTTCTTTTGTGCAGCCGCTGATCACCAGCGCGGTACAGGGCGTGCAGTCGCTGCCCGGGTATCCGCAGGCCTGGGACGAGACGTTGGAGCGCTCGCACACCCAGACGTTCGACGGCGACGGCGGAGTCACCCTGGACCTCGCCCCCGTGGTGGGGCTGGTAACGAACGAGCTGGGCAGCGCCGCCGGGACGGAAGTGCCGGCACCGGAGCAGTCGCTGCTGGACCTGGGCAGTGCAGAACAGCGGGAAGAAATCGACTTCACAGCGAAGGCCGCCAACGCATGGCCCTATCTCGGACTGGGAGCGGGCATAGCAGCGGTGCTGTCCCTGCTGGTGGCGCGCAGCCGCGCAGGAGCCCTGGCCTGGATGGGGGCAGGGGCCCTGCTGGCAGGGGGAGCGCTGTGGCTTGCCGCCGGTTCCCTGTCCGCGCTTGCCGGCCGTCCTGCCTACAGCAGTGCCCTGGCTGAGACTTTTGCCGCAGCGTTCGCCGCGGAAGCCGGACCCAGCTTGCAGGCGTGGACGCTGCCGTTCATGGTAGGTGCGGCTGTGCTCCTGGTGCTGGGACTGCTGGTGCGTGCCATCGCCGGGTCCGGGCGGCGCTGAGTGCTCTGATCCGGGAGCAATGCGCCGACAGCGGACGGAACGCGGCCGCGCGCATTCGGTGCCGGTCCACCCGATAGCATGGAGGCATGACCAGCACTGCCGTTTCCGTGCCTATGCCCACCGTGCCGCGCAGGCGCCGCAGCCCGCAGGAGGTAGCCGCCGCAGCACCCGTCTCCGGTGACCGCCGCGTCCTGCTCGCCGCACCGCGCGGCTACTGCGCCGGCGTCGACCGCGCAGTCATTGCCGTGGAAAAGGCCCTGGAGGCCTACGGGCCGCCCGTGTACGTCCGCAAGCAGATTGTCCACAACCTGCATGTGGTCCACACCCTCGAGGAAAAGGGTGCCATCTTCGTCGATGAAACCGACGAGGTCCCGGAAGGGGCGCGGCTGATCTTCTCTGCCCACGGCGTCTCTCCCGCCGTCGTGCAGTCCGCCATGGACCGGAACCTGCAGACCATCGACGCGACCTGCCCGCTGGTGACCAAGGTCCACAAGGAAGCGGTGCGTTTTGCCCGCGACGACTTTGACATCCTGCTGATCGGACACGAAGGCCACGAGGAAGTCGAAGGCACCTACGGCGAGGCTCCCGAGCACACCCAGATTGTCAATGGTCCCGAGGATGTGGACAAAGTGGTGGTCCGGGATCCCAACAAGGTGATCTGGCTGTCCCAGACCACTCTGAGCGTGGATGAAGCCATGCACACGGTGAACCTGCTGCGCAAGCGTTTCCCCACCCTGCAGGATCCGCCCAGCGACGACATTTGCTACGCCACCTCCAACCGGCAGGCTGCCATCAAGAAGATCGCCCCCGAGGCCGATCTGGTGCTGGTGGTTGGGTCTGCGAACTCCTCGAACTCCGTACGGCTGGTGGAGGTTGCGCTGGAATACGGTGCCAAGGCCTCGTACCGCGTGGACTTCGCCAATGAAATTGACGAGAGCTGGTTTGAGGGCGTTGCCACTGTTGGCGTGACGTCCGGCGCATCCGTGCCGGAAAACCTGGTGCAGGACGTCCTGCACCTGCTGGCTGAGTACGGTTACGGCGACGTCGAGGAAGTGGTCACGGCGCAGGAAGACATCATCTTCTCCCTGCCCAAGGAAATCCGCGCCACCCTCAAAGCCATGGGCGATACCTCGCGCGGTCTGGGCGGGCGGCGCGCCGGAGCCTGAGCGGCACCGGTATGATTGCAACGTGGCTCTTACTATTGGCATCGTCGGCCTGCCCAACGTCGGCAAATCAACCCTGTTCAATGCGCTGACCCGTAACAACGTTCTGGCGGCGAACTATCCGTTCGCCACCATCGAACCGAACGTCGGCGTCGTATCGCTTCCTGACCCGCGGCTGGCCAAGCTGGCCGAAATTCACGGTTCCGCGCGCATCCTTCCGGCAACCGTGTCCTTTGTGGACATTGCCGGCATCGTCAAGGGCGCGTCGGAAGGTGAAGGACTGGGCAACCAGTTCCTTGCCAACATCCGCGAGGCCGAGGCGATTGCCCAGGTGATCCGCGTGTTCGATGACCCCGACGTCATCCACGTGGACGGCAAGGTGGATCCCCGCTCGGACATGGAGACCATCAACACCGAACTAATCCTGGCTGACCTGCAGACGCTGGAAAAGGCGATTCCGCGGGTGGAGAAGGAGGTCAAGATCAAGAAGCGCGAGCCCGCGCAGCTGGCTGCCATGCAGGCCGCCCAAGCTGTCCTGGAGCGCGGCGACACCATCTTCTCCTCCGTGGAGAAGGACAAGCTGGAGATGGAGCACCTGCGCGAGCTGAGCCTGCTCACCGCCAAGCCGTTCATCTACGTGTTCAACGTGGACGACGCCGTGCTGGGCAACCCGGAGCGCCAGGAAGAGCTGCGTTCCCTCGTGGCTCCGGCAGATGCCATCTTCCTCGATGCCAAGCTCGAAGCCGACCTGGTGGAGCTGGATGAAGAAGAAGCCCGCGAAATGCTCGAGATGAGCGGCCAGGAAGAGTCCGGCCTGGACAAGCTGGCCCGTGTCGGCTTCCACACCCTGGGCCTGCAGACCTACCTGACGGCCGGTCCCAAGGAAACCCGCGCGTGGACCATCCGCAAGGGCGACACCGCCCCGCAGGCTGCCGGCGTCATCCACACCGACTTCCAGCGAGGCTTCATCAAGGCCGAGGTTGTCTCCTTCGATGACCTCGCCGAGGCCGGTTCCATGGCCGAGGCCAAGTCCCGCGGCAAGGTTCGCATCGAAGGCAAGGACTACGTCATGGCCGACGGCGACGTGGTGGAGTTCCGCTTCAACGTCTAGATTTTTCCTGAACCAAGAAATGCCGCCCTCCGTTAAGTTTCGGGGGCGGCATTTTCGTAGGTATGAGGGAAAGGGTGCAGGAGCGTGACTCCCACGGTGAGGGAGAGGCTTGGGTCCGAAGGGCGATGCTGCCCCTGCTAGCCTCGCTTCATGCGCAAAACGTCGGCACGAACTCCCAAGACCGCTGCAGGGGAGCGCGTACTGATCCTGTCCGCAGGGGTGGGGTCCGGGCATAACAGTGCCGCGGCAGCGGTCCAGCAGGCGTGCGCCGCGCGTGCCGACGTCGCCGAGGTTCAGGTACTGGACGTGCTGCAGGTCAGCAGCGTGCTGTACCGGGCGCTGCTGAACAAGGGCTACTTTGTCCTGGTCGAGGGCCTGCCGTGGCTGATTGACTGGGGCTACGACATCAGTGACCGTCCCTTCCGGCGCCGGGGCCCGATAGACCCCTGGACACGGATGAACTCCGTTCCGGTCATCGATGCGATCAAGCGGTTCCGCCCGACCGCGATTGTCTGCACACATTTCCTGCCCGCCCAGCTGCTGGCGTCGCTGCTCCTTCGCGGCGTGACCAAGGCGAAGACCGCCGTCGTGACGACGGACTATGACTTCCAGGGACTGTCACTTACCGGCGCGTTCCACGCGCTTTTCCTGGCCCGCGAGGAGGGGCGGGTGGAATTGATGGCGCTGGGCCTGCCCTCCGACCGCGTCGCGGCCCCCGGGATTCCCATTGCTCCGCAGCCGGAGGCCGCGCCCGAACGCGATACAGCCGAGCCCCCGATGCTGCTGATCTCCGCCGGCGCGAGCGGCGGCGACTACGCTGTTTCGGTCGTACGGCAGACGCTGCACATGCGCTCGCCCTTCACCGCGACTGTCGTATGCGGACGCAATGATGCACTGCGGGAGCGTATCGACGATCTCGTGGCACCCGCCGGAGACCGCTACCGCGTGCTCGGTTTCACGACGGAGATGCCGGAGTTGCTGCGCCGCGCGGACCTGTTTGTGGGCAAGCCCGGCGGGTTGTCAGTGTCGGAGTGCATGGCTGCCGGGCTGCCCATGGTCCTGGTGAACCCCATTCCGGGGCAGGAGGTCCGCAACGGCGACTACCTGCTGGAGCAGGGGGCGGCGGTCCGCTGCAACTCTCCCGCGACAATCGGCTGGAAGATCGACGAGGTGCTGCGCGAGCCGGGCCGCCTGCAGCGAATGCAGGCCGCGGCGCACAGAACGGGCCGACCCGATGCTGCTGCGGATGTGCTGTCCGGGCTGCTGGACGGGCCGTCCCGTCCGCTGGTCGTATCCCGCGCGGCACAGAAGACAATCCTCTCCGCGAGCGAGGAGCGCGTTGTCGCGACCGATCTAAGCGGACCATCCGCGCTGGTCCGGTTGATCGATTCGGCTGCAGGCAGCACGGTTGCCCTGCTGCAGGCTGAGGAGCTGGAGGATTTGCAGCAGCGGTACGGAACCTCGGACGGGGGCCTGGTGCTCCGGCGCGGCCAAGCGTTCAGGTCGCTGAGGCGGGAGGAGCGGCGGCTGCTCCGCGCCATCCTGGGGCAGGATGACATCCTGTCTGTCCGCGTTCAGAGAGCCCGTCCTCATCGGCGGGTTCCTCAGGGCACCGCAACGGGACCGCGTCCGCCCAGCTGACCGGGCTGTGCTGGCCGGCGAGCAGGGCCCAGTCGCCGGAGCGGGGGAACCAGCGCCGGGTGTCTGGATCGCGCTGCAGTGTGGGACCCGCATCCAGGGAAACCCGCACCGTTGTCTCCGCGCCGGGGTGCAGTGTCACCTTTTGGAAGCCCAGAAGCTGGGCCACCGGTCTGGGAACTGACACATCCGCGGCGTAGATCTGGACAACGGTGGAGCCCTTGCGGTTACCCGTGTTCGTTACGAGCACGTCAGCGGTGCCGCCCGTGTTGTCGAAGCGATGCCCGCGAAGGCGGTGTTCAAACCTGGTGTAGCTCAAGCCGAACCCAAACGGGAACGCCGGCGTGTGTCCGTCGCCGTCGAGCCGGCGTTGACCCCACTTGTTGTCGTACACGACGGACTTCGCCGTGCGGTCAAACGGCGGCAGATGCGCGGGGTCCGCGGGCAGCACAAACGGCAGCCGTCCGCCGGGTTCCGCAGCACCGGTCAGCACATCTGCCAGCCCCCGGCCGCCTTCCATACCGCCGTACCAGGCGAAGACAAGCGCGGGCGCTAGGTCCCGCCACTCCTCGGTGAGGATCGCACTGCCGCCGATCAGTACGACGACGGTCCGCGGGTTCGCGGCCGCGACGGCGCGGATGAGGCGCACATCGGAGGGGCGCAGGTTCAGCGAGCTGCGGTCCCCGCCCCGGACGAACCGCGACGCCAGATGCGCGAGACCAATGACGACCCGGCGGAGGGGTCCCGCGCGAAAGGCCCGGCCGAGCACACCGACGTCGACGCCGCCGGTGACAACGGACTCGCCCTCGTCATGCTGGTCCAGGCCGACGACGACGACGGCCGTGTCCGCGGCGGCCGCCAGCGCGGCGGCGGTGCGTTCCTTCCGACCTGACGCAGCCGTGATGCGCACCCGGGGGAGCGCCTCGCGCAGCCCCTGCAGCGGCGAGACCGTGGCGGGAGGCCGGACTCGTGACGAGCCGTGATCGCCCAGGTTCGCCCGGGCCGCGAGCCGCCCGATCACCGCGAGCCGGCCGGTAGCGGGAGCCAGCGGCAGGAGCGGTGCATCGCCAAGAACTTCATTCTTCAGCAGCACAATGGACTCCACGGCGACCCGGCGGGCCAGCGCCCGGTGGGCGGGGGAGGCGATGAGGGCAGCGCTCGGCGTCGCCAACTCCCGGGTGGCGGCATGCTGCACGCTGGTGCGCAGGATGCGGCGCGCAGACTGCAGCACAGTGGCGCGGGCCAGCTCTCCGCTGCGCAGCGCGGCAGGCAGGTCACGTGCGCGAACCAGCCGCAGCGGCATCTCCACGTCCATCCCGGCCTGCAGGCTGGAGACGGCGTCGTGGGTGCCGAACACCCAGTCGCTGGTCACAAAGCCCGGGAAGCCCCACTCATGCCGCAGCACATCGGTGAGCAGGGCGTGATTGACATCCATGTACTCGCCCCGCACCCGGTTGTAGGAACTCATCACCGAGTCGGCGCCGGCGTCCACAACCGCCTTGAAATGCGGCAGGTACACCTCGTGCAGGGCATGGTCGTCGACCGACACATCAACCTCGAAGCGCTCGTCCTCCATCGAGTTGAGCGCGAAGTGCTTCACGCATGCCATTGCGTGGACCCGTACGCCCCGGGTCATTGCTGATCCCATCCGGCCGGTGAGCACCGGATCCTCCCCGTAGCACTCCTGCGCCCGGCCCCACGCGGGGTGGCGGAGCAGATTCACGCAGATGGACGCGGAGTAGTTGGCGCCCCGCGCCCTGGTTTCCAGACCGACGGCGAGCCCGACCTGTTCCTCCAGTGACGGATTCCAGGTGGCGGCCCGCGCCATCGTCACGGGGAAGGCGGTGGAGGCGCCAATCACGACTCCGCGGCCACCGTCGCTGAAACGTATGCCCGGGATGCCAAGCCGAGGCACCGCTCCGGCCACGAACGGCCGCCGGTGCAGCAAAACCGGGATGAGCGGGAGCAGCGGTCCGGGGGAATCGCCGTCGAGCAGGCCTAGCAACTCCCTGTCCGTCATCCGCTTGATCAGTTGTTCGGCGGCTTCATCCGCGTTGAGTTCGCCGGCCCGGACTGCCCGGACCGCTTCGGGGTAGGCGCTCGCCGTCGTCATCTTCATGGACTAGATTCTGCACCCTGTCCGGTTCGGGCAGTGGAGCGTGCTCACGATGCATTGGTGGCTGCAACAGCCCACGTTGCATTTTTCGGAGCTTTCTCCACCGTGACCAGCAGGCGGATGCCCTGCAAAGGCAGCGAGGAAGTGATCTCTTGGCCCGTGCCGTCCTCGCTGAAATCGCGGCTGGTATTCCACCGTACGAAAACGCATGTGAGCATCATTCCTTGCAACTAAGGGCATGAAAAGTGTCGGATATAAGCGGTCTGACGTCCTTGGGGCGGTAGTCTCCGCGTTATGACTTACGATATTTTGGCGTTCGACCCCGGCAGCGTGACTGATGTCGATTTTCCTGCTTGGTGGAATGAACAATCACGTTGGGCGGAAAGCCATTCATATGATGACGCAGCCGTAACAACCCCCTCATTGAGTAACTTTTACAATGAGCTGATTCAAACCTTTCCTCCGATGAACGGCCCAGATTCCCCAACGGATGCGCAGCTCGACCAGAATCCCGACTTGGAAGATCGGCTCACTGACTATTCGATTGGAACGGCTGTGGTCTACGGGGCGTTCGCGTGGAGTCAAAAGCCGGAAGCGCGGGAGCTTTTCACTTCACTGGCTTCGAAGCATGGCGTTGCTGTCACCTTGGTAAGCGACGCCGGAGAAATCCTGCGACCGCCCGGACAATGACCTTGGACATGCGCCCTAGTGCCCCACGGTGAACCTCTGTCGAGGATGTGCGTGATTCTCGATCTCGTCGACGAAGGCAAGCGCGAAGTCGGTACCGGAGATTTCTGAGGAGCCGTCATCCTTGGTCACCAGGATGTCGCCGCCCGTCCGGTAGGTACCGGTGGCCTCGCCCGGAGCGAAAACACCGAAGAGAGCTGCCGGGCTGACATAGAACCAGTCGAGGTCCTCGGGTGTCTGCCGCAGTGCCTCGAGAACTTCGGCGTGCGCCAGAGCTTCGGGCTTCCAGTCATCGACGAAGTCCGGTGTGTCGACCAGCCTCGGACCATCTTCCGCGACCAGCGACGAACCTGCCCCGCCAACGAAGGCGAGGCGTGCGCCGCCGCTGCGCGCGGCTTCGACCAGCTGCGGCATGTGGGCGGCAAGCGGAGCCCCGTCGACGTCGGCTCCGTGCACCGCCACGATGAGGACATCAGCGTCGGCGGCCGCCGCGGTGAGCACTTCCGGGGAAGCCAGCGAACCCGTGCGGTATTCGACTCCGTCCAGCGGCTCCTCAGGTGCATTGCGGGCGTAGGAGATCACCTGATGCCCGCGGGAAGCCGCCTCGCAGGCGATGTGTCCGCCGGCGTAGCCGGTTCCGCCGAAGATCACTACTCGTGCCATGTGCGTTCTCTCCTTGCAGCAGGGAGCCGGCAATTCCCCGGCGAAGATGGAACCCGCCGCCGGGGCCACCTATTCCCTCCCCGCCCGGGGTACTGAAGCGCCTGCTTCATGGCACCCTCTGCCGCCGCCAAAGGGTGGGACCACATCAGCACAATATGGCAGGCTGGCAGCCATGATTCTCCCAACTCCCACCCTGGACACTGCGCGCCTGATTCTGCGCCCCTTCGATGATGCGGACGCGGACAGTCTCTTCGCCCTGCAGAGCAACGCAGAAGTCCTGCGCTACTGGGACAGCCCGCCGTGGTCCAGTCCTTCGCAGGCATCGGACTTCCTCGACATGTGCCGGAAGATGGCGGAGGAAGGCACCGGAGTGCGGCTGGTGATTACCGGGAAAGCAGACGGGAGCTTCCTGGGCTGGTGTACCTTCAACAGCTGGAATCCCGCCTTCCGGAGTGCGTCCCTCGGCTATTGCCTGGTAAAAGAGGCCTGGGGGAGCGGCTATGCCGCTGAATCAGCACGCGCCGTGCTGCAGTGGGCCTTCGACACTCTGGACCTGAACCGGGTCCAGGCTGAAACGGACACCCGCAACATTGCCTCCGCCCGGGTCCTGGAGAAGCTGGGTTTCCTCTGCGAGGGCGAACTGCGCGAGGACTGCATCGTTAGCGGGGAAGTCTCCGATTCATGGATATACGGCCTTTTGCGCCGTGATTGGATCGGCTGATTTCGGAAAACGGATTGCATGGGCGGGCCTGAGACCTAGAATCGGTCCATGGGAGCTCTGACTTTCAGCATCAACGTCACCCTGGATGGTTGTGTCGATCACCAAGAGGGCATCGCCGACGACGAAACCCATGCATACTTCACCGCGCTCTTGGACGAGGCCGGTGCCATGCTGTGGGGGCGCACCACGTACGAGCTGATGGAGAGCGCCTGGCCGGCGGTTGCCCGCGGGGATGTCGAAGCGCCGACGGCGATCCGCGACTGGGCGGTCACGCTGGAGGACAAACCCAAATATGTTGTCTCCGCCACACGCAGCGACTTTCCGTGGAACAACAGCCACCGCATTGAAGGCGACCTGCGCACCGCGGTGCAGGACCTCAAGGACCGGACCCCGGAAGGGGTGCTCCTGGGCAGCGGCAGGCTGGCGGCAGGGCTGGACCGGCTGGACCTCATTGACGAGTACAAGTTCCTTGTCCAGCCCAGGCTCACCGGCCACGGCCCCACCCTCTACGGGGGTCTCCTCGACAGTACGCGCAGCCTCGAACTCGTCTCTGCGGAGCCAATGAGCAACGGCGCAATTGCCGTGCACTACCGGCGGGCGGACTAAAGCCCGGAATTCACAGCAGCAGGCCTGGCCCCGGAGAGCCTGGCCTGCTGCTGTGAACGTATTAACGGCTAGACCGGCGCCGTGTCTCCAGCCTGCACAGCCTCACCGCGTGAACGAAGGTACGTGGCGACGGCCAGGCGGTTGACCGCGGACCGGTTGACGATGCCGACAGGGCGGGAATCTTCCCCGCTGACCACCGGCACCTTCTTGAGCCGCGCGTCGGACAGCGCAGCCACAGCGTCACTGATGGATGCGCCCGCGTCGAGAGTGACGACGTCGTGCGTTGCTAGCCTCATGACGTTCAGATCCGCCAGATCGGACATCGCCTGTTCCAGGTCATCTTCAGCCCCGATGGCGTAGGAGTAGATCGACGTCGACGATGGATGGGTGGCCGACAGGTAGCGGAGGACATCGCCGTCGGACAGGAAGCCCGCCAGCGTCCCGTCTGCATTGAGGACCGGCGCACCCGAGATGCCGCGCTCCGCAAAGGTCTGCAGGGCGTCAAGCACCGAGGAGTCCGAGGACAGGGCGTACACATCGGACTTCATGATCGACTGAACGGTGTCCGCGGCCGGGGCCGGAACGCTGCCCGCGGCGCGGCGGGACCGCACCGAACGGTACGCCAGGAACGCGAGAAGAATGCCCAGGAGCGAGGTGGCAACCACCAGGGCAACGGCCCCGTGGAACCCGGCAAGCAGCGAATCAGTTTCACTGCGTCCGGCACCGGCATTCGAGGCAATCACGGCGCCGTAGATACCGGTAGCGAGCGAGGTGCCCACACAGCCGGCGATCTGGAAGCTGGTGGAGACCACCGTGACCCCGTGCGGACTGGTCTCACGGTCCAGGTTGGACAGCGCGAACGTTTGGGCAGGTCCAATGACGAATGCCGTAGCCAGCACCGCCGGGACGTAGAGGAGCCCGAAGATCCAGACCGATGAGTGTCCGGCGGCAACACCGACGAGCGTGACGAAGACCGCCATGACGAGGAAACCGAGCGGGATCGAGCAGCGGCCTCCGTGGCGGTCGAACATGCGTCCGGCGATCGGCCCCATTCCCACCGTCAGCAGGATCCCGGGCGCCAGGGTCAGCGAAGCGCCCAGCGGCGGCATGTCGAGTGCGCCCTGCAGGAACAGCGGGATGACAACGTTCATGGCGAAGACGAAGACCAGGCCGAGCATCGTCATCAGCACACCGAACACGAAGGGTGCGTTCGAGAACGGGCGCATGTCGATCAGTGGATTCTCGATGCGGCGCTGACGGATGACGAACAGCCACATGGCGAGCAATCCAACGAGGCCGGCAACACCTGCGTATAGGGCGGATCCCTCGAAGGCGCTGGACACGCCGTAGAGGATGCCGGCCAGGCCGAGCGCAACGAGAATGAATGAGGGGATGTCGAGAACCGGGCGGCCCAGCTCAGTGGCGTTCCGCAGCACGACCGCACCGGCGAGCAGCACGGCAACAGTGAGGCCCCCGAACACCCACATCAGCGTGGTCCAGGGCGCGACGGTCAGAATGGCGCCGGACAGGACGATGGCCAGCGACGGGCCGAGGGTGGTCATCGCAGCCATGATGCCCATATTGAGCCCCAGCTTTTCGCGCGGTGACACGGCAAGTGTGATGTTCATGCCGATGGGGGTGAGCAGGCCGGTTCCTATGGCCTGAAGCAGGCGTGCAATGAGCAGCACTTCGAAACTGGGGGCCAGGGCTCCCACCACTGAACCGACGACCATGATCGCTACGACGGCGACGAACAGGGGCCTGGTGGGGAACCGGTGGTACAGGACGTTGGCGACGGGCACGAACACGGCTGCGACGAGCAGGTAACCGGTGGTCAGCCACTGAACGGTACTGACGTTGACGCCGAAGTCCTGCATGATCGGCGTGAAAGCTACGTTGAGGAAGGTTTCGTTAAAGGTGGCGAGGAACGCTGCGGCCGCTGCGACCGCGATCATTCCACCTGCACGTCCCTTGATGTCGGGACGGGAATTTGAAGAGGGCGCCATAGAGTCTCCTGACAGTCGGCGGTGTGGAGGCGATCGACCGTGCCGTGTCAGAAGGTACTTGTAAGTGCCCCGCGTGTCGTGTCATCGATGCCGTGGTGGCCAGAGGCCGCATCCATTATAGCGGATAACCAACAGCGGTCCGGGTTTAGCCGGCGCGGCTCCAGAGCAGGTAGGCCTCGGCAAGCTGCTCCGGAACACCCGGGGCTGCTTCGCGGATGGCCGGCACCTGCAGGCGGGTAATGGTTGCCACCGCAACGACGACGTCGAGCGCGGTGAGCCCCGTCCGCACGGCCTTTTCATGCTGCAGCACAATGAGCAGCTCATCGAGCGCGTCCAGTGCCGGCTGTTGAATAGCAGCGAACACTGCGTGTGAATCCTGAGGCGACTCCAGGCCAAGAACGTCCGTCAGCGCCCCGAGTTCCATGTCTGTCAGGGCACCCAGCAGCCCCTTCCATGCCTCCGCCGGGTCCTTATCTGCGGTGGTGCGGGCCGCGGCCACAATGGTCAGGATTTCCTGCACCATATCGTCAACGACTGCCCGGACGAGTTCCTCGCGGGAGGAAAAGTTCCGGTAGAGCGTGGCGATGCCGACGCCGCTGGCAGCGGCTATGGTCTCGAGGGCAACGTCTCGGCCGCGCTCGGCAAACAGGTGCCGGGCTTGGCGGAGGATGGTCTCTCTTCGCTGCGCCGCGTCGGCCCTCATTCGTGCTCCCCTCAAGTTGACCTTCAGTCTAAACCGGAGGAATATCGTCCGTGTAACCGGAGGAAATCCCTCCGGAAAGAAGGAATCATGTCACCCCTCACTCCGTCGTCCGGCTCTCATCGCAAACACGCGGCCGTATGGGCTGCGCTCACCCTCGGACTCTCCGTCATTCTGCTGGCCCTGCTCATGCTGTTCATCTCGCCCTCCCTCCATTCCGGACCCCGGGATTTGGGTCTGGGCGTGGTGGGCCCGCAGGAACAAGCAGCATCGGTTGCCGAAACCCTGGAGGACCAGTCACCGGGCGCCTTTACAGTGCAGTCCTTCGAGAGTGCAGAGGATCTTGAGCAGGGGATCCGGAACAGGGAGATCGTTGGCGGGTTAGACTTCACCGAACCGGATATGACCGT
Source organism: Arthrobacter sp. APC 3897 (assembly GCF_030407495.1). GTDB lineage: Bacteria > Actinomycetota > Actinomycetes > Actinomycetales > Micrococcaceae > Arthrobacter_B. The sequence continues at coordinate 54,106 of NZ_JASDDG010000017.1, forward strand.
CTACGTCGCGAGCGCCGGCTCAACGGCCGTGTCGGGAACAGTTAGTAATGTCGGAGCCACCATGGCAGCCGGTAGGGGACAGGCGGCGGAGATCGTGGATGTTGTCCCGCTACCCCCGGGCGACCCCACCGGGGTGGGTATCGGAGGCCTGGCCTTCCCGCTGGTGTTCGGCGGCATTGTTCCGGCCGTGGCGTTCCGCTCCATGCTGTCCGGACAGCGCTGGTGGATCTTCGCCGGACTGACAGGCTTCTCGGTGGCCGGAGGATTTGTCGTCGCCGCGGTGCTGAAGTATCTCTTCGGCAGCATCGAGGGACCGCTGGTTCCGGTTGCCGCAAGTGTGGCACTGGGCATTGCTGCGCTGGCCCTGCCGCTGGCCGGTCTCAACGAATGTTTCGGCACGAAGGGCTTCACCATCGCGGCCATGTCCATGATGTTTGTGGGCAATCCCTTTGCCGGCATCGCCACCAGTGCCCAGTGGCTGCCAGGGGGAGTGGCGATGATCGGTCAGCTCCTGCCCCCGGGCGCAGCCGGTACGCTGGTGCGCTCAGTAGCCTACTTCGACGGCGTTGGCGGGGGTGCTGCCGCTCTGACCCTGGCGGTCTGGGTCTTGGCCGGAGCAGCGCTGTGGTTCAGCGGACCGTTCATCAAGGCGGCAAAGACCCGCAGGGAGGCAGTAGCCGCCGCAGCCTAAAGCTGGGGCAGGGGCGCACGTGCCGTGCTGTGTCGGTGACCTATGGGCGGACGATGTTTTGTGCGTGACCCCGACGGCTGCGTCGTCGGGGTCACTCTCGTTGACCGGCACTTTCCTCACGTCGCGGAAATACATCTCACGGTGGTCGACCGCGCCATTCACGGGTCTGGGGTCGGAACCGCAATGCTCACCGCCGTCGAAGCAGATGCTGTAGACAGGGGTGTCCGTCTGCTGGAGGTTAAGACCCTTGGCCCTTCACACCGGATACCGGGTATGCGCTGACACGGCGTTTTTACGAAATGTTGGGATTCCTCGCGCTGGAGGAAACGGATCTTTGGGGCGCGGATACGCCTTGCCTGATTATGGTGAAGCCATTACGCAAAATACTGATGCCAGACCGATCCTGCGTGTTGTAGAAAAAGATTGCACGTTTCGGTCTGGGAATTTCTCTTAGGAATTAGGGCAAGGGGGTAGGCAGTGAGTGAGTGGGATGCTGCTACATGGGCGCAGGTTGTCATTGCTGCAGCTGGTCTTATTGTCGCTGCCGCCGCGTCGGCAGTTGCTTGGCTGACGTATCGGTTCACGATCGATTCGCAGCCCATCGATTTCAGTTTTCAACGCAGCAGCCGCCCCGCGCCCGAAGGCGTAATTCCGATGCACCTTACATGCAGGTCGCCCCGCGCTTTTCTTCATCAGGTCTGGAGCCCGCAATGGAAAGGCAACGATGGGGAGTCAGCACCCGAAGTAGTGGGAATCGAGGCGCAACAGATGTCACAGGGGGATGTAAGAATGTTCAACGTCGTTCTCCCTGAGGGGGTCACGGGTTTTGATCTCGTGGCCACGGCCTCGGTCGACAAGCGGGGCCGCCTGAGGAATGTCTGGACTGGTGAAAGCGTTGCGGCGGTTCGTTCCGGCGTCTAGTTCCGCTGGACTTCTCAGATCCCCTGCCCGGGCTCCAGCCCAATGACTAGCTGCTCACTCCAATGGCCTTGCCGATGGAGGAATCATCGCTGAGAATTCCGAGCATGCAGGCGGCAAGGTCCCGGCGGGGGATTGAACCCCCGAGCCGGCCGCCGTCGCTGGTTGTCAGCGCCTTCCAGGTGCCTGTGGGCTCCTTGTCCGTGAGACCGGTGGGACGGACGATCGTCCAGTCGAGGCCGGACCCCTGAACAGCCGCCTCCTGCTCATTGTGGTCAGCGAGCGCCTTGGCCAGCACCGCCTGCATCACGAGCCGCAGCGGCGCGGGCATCTGCGAGCCCGAATCGCCCGCGCCCAGTGAGGACTGAACCAGGAGCCGGCGCACGCCGGCTTTCTGCATCGCGCCAATGACGCTTCCAGTGACAGCTGCCCGCTGGCGGGAAACGCCCTTGGCACCCCCTACCGTGACGACGACGGCGTCGGCTCCCGCCACGGCCCTGGCAGCCACGGCCGGATCGGTCGCATTGCCGATGACGGTCCGGACGCCGGAAGGTGCACTGCCGCTCCGTGAGACGACAGTGACCTCGTGCCCGGCTGCCTGGGCGAGCGCAGCGAGTTGTGCTCCGGTGCCTTTTGAGCCTCCGACAATGGTGATCTTCACAGGGTCCTCTGCTTCGTCGTGGTGTGCTCTTATGCTCTGCCACCATCCTACGGGCGCGCCTGCCCGCTGAGCCTGGTCCGGCGTGGCCCCTCCTTCCGATGCTCGTGGGAAAGGGGTGCAGTGTGTCATCATCACAGGGTGTGCGATCAACGCCATAACGTCCCGGGGAGCAATTATGCGTTTTGACCGCCAGACCAAACTCTTCGCTGCCTGCGCTGCTGCAGCCCTGGCGCTGGCAGGCTGCACCGCGGAACCGGATGCCGTCGAGGACCTGCCGGGTGTTTCACCCACCCCGGGCGGCGAGATCTCCGTCGCAGAGGCCGGGGTCTTCAGTTCCTTCAACCCGCAAACCGCGGACAGCAACACCGATACGAACCACCGCATTGCGTACGCCACCCACTCGGGGTTCAACTACGTGGACAACAACCTGGAGATTGTGCCGCTGGAGCAGTTCGGCAGCTATGAGAAGGTCTCGGAGGATCCGCTGGCGGTGAAATACACCATCAACGAGGGCGTGGCCTGGTCCGACGGCGCCCCGGTGGGAGCCGATGACATGATGCTGGCCTGGGCGGCGGCTTCCGCATGGTTCGATGATGAGCTGACCACCGGCAGCGGCACTGTCCTGTCAGGCACACGCTATTTCGACTATGCCGGATCAACCGAGGCCCTGGCCCTGACCGAACTGCCGGAAATCAGCGACGACAACCGCTCCATCACGCTGACGTATTCAGAGCCGTACACGGATTGGGAGACGGCGTTCGGTTCGCTGGCGGACGACGGCGGCATCGGCGTCCCGGCCCACGTCGTCGCGCAGGGGGCAGGGCTGGCGGACGAGAAGGAACTGACACAGCTGCTTCTGGACACTCCGGCGGGGGACCCCCTGGACCCGGCGCCGGAGAACCCGGAGCTGCGCGCGGTCGCCGATTACTGGAACACCGCCTTCGCCATGGAAGGCCTTCCCAATGATCCGTCCCTCTATCTCTCCACCGGTCCCTACATTGTCCAGAGCATCGAGCCCGGCGCCTCGCTGACCCTGGTGCGCAATGAGGACTATGTCTGGGGGCCCAAGCCGAAACTGGACCGGATCACGGTTCGGTTCCTTCAGGATCCCGCCGCCCAGACGGCAGCCCTGAAAGACGGCTCGCTGGACATCATCCTGCCGGAGGCGGACAGCGGCACGCGGGCCGAACTCGAGGCCATCGGGAACATCAACCTGCATCAGGGCAATCAGCTCGCCTATGACCACCTGGACCTGATGTTCGACGGCGTTTTCGCGGAGGAGGCGGTTCGTGAGGCCTTCCTCAGCACCGTGCCGCGCCAGGCAATCGTCGATGCCGCCGTCGAACCGCTGCAGCCCGGCGCCGAACCGCTGGATTCCCAGGTGTTCCTCACCGACCAGGCTGCATATGAAAATGCCGCCGCCACCAACGGATCCGATGAGTTCTCCGAGGCGGATCCGGAGCGGGCGCGCGGGCTGCTCGACGGAGCCACCCCCGAGGTGCGGATCCTCTACAACCGTGACAATGCCAACCGGGTTCTGGCCTACGAGCGGATCGAAGAATCGGCGTCGGAGGCTGGATTCAGGGTGGTGGACGGGGGACTGCCTGCCGCCGAGTGGGCTGCCCGGCTGGGAACGGACAGCTACGACGCGGCCATCTTTGGGTGGACGGCGTCCGGTGTTGGGGCGTCCGGCGTGCCACAGATCTTCCGGACCGGCGCCGCGTCCAACTACAACGGTTTCTCGAGTCCGGAAGCAGATGCGCTGATGGATGACCTGGTGACAGAGTTTGACCCTCAGACCCGTGATGAACTTCAAACCCGGATAGACCGGCTCATCTGGAGCGCCCGATACGGCCTGCCCCTGTACCAGGTGCCGGGCCTCCAGGCTTCGGCAGACACCATTGAGCACGTTGAGTACATGCCTAACCAAACCGGCCTGTGGTGGAACGTCTGGGAATGGTCCGTGATCAGGTAGTGATCATTCTCACGGGGTGGGCGTTGCCGGGGCATCGTCGCACGTGAAACGGCGGAACAACACCTTTGTGACGTAACACGTCAGGGGTATGCCAAATCGTTATGTCAACATGTCTTTCTATATAATTCCTAACGAGGGGCACCTTGTTGCCTGGTTAAGGGCTGTCGAAGGACCCCCTGAAGTCATTAGCGGCTGCCCATGGTGAGTACGGTGTACTCCAAAGCAATATGCTTTTGACCTTGTGAGTCGGCTCACTTTCTGCGAGCCGCAATGCCGACGCAGGACGTTGGCACCCATAGACAACATAGGAGGCGGAATGCGCTTCACACGCACTTCCAAAATGCTCAGCGTCGCGGCCGTGGCCGTTCTGGCACTGAGCGCCTGCGGCGGGGGAGATGGATCCTCGGAATCCGGCGCAGAGGGTGACACCAACCGGGTCATCATTGCTGACGGCTCCGAGCCCCAGAACCCGCTGATCCCTACGAACACCAATGAGGTGGGCGGCGGAGCAGTTCTGGACCTGCTTTTTGCGGGCCTGATCAGCTACGACGCTGACGGCAAGCCGCAGAATGAAATGGCCGAGTCCATTGAGACCGAAGATGCGAAGACCTACACCATCAAGCTGAAGGAAGGTAAGACCTTCAGCAACGGTGCACCGGTCAACGCTGCATCGTTCGTGGACGCCTGGAACTTCGGTGCCGCGGCCAAGAATGCCCAGCTCTCCAGCTACTTCTTCGAGAGCATCGAAGGCTACGACGAAGCCAGCGCCGAAGGTTCGGAAGTGGACACCATGTCCGGCCTGAAGGTCATCGACGACACCACGTTCGAGGTCACGCTGAAGCAGCCTGAGTCCGACTGGCCGCTGCGCCTGGGCTACAGCGCGTTCTACCCGATGATCCCCGAAGCCCTTGCCGATCCGAAGACCTACGGCGAAAACCCGGTGGGCAACGGTCCGTACAAGTTCGACGGAGAAGGCGCCTGGGAGCACAACCAGGAGATCAGCCTGGTCCCGAACGAGTCCTACGAAGGACCCCAGAAGGCCCAGAACGCCGGTATCACGTTCAAGATCTACCAGAACGACACCACGGCCTACCAGGACCTGATTTCCAACAACCTGGACGTCCTGAAGACGATCCCGACGTCGGACGTCAAGAACTTCAAGAATGACCTCGGCGAGGACCGCTCCATCGAGTCCCCGTACGCCGGCAACCAGACCATTGCCATCCCGTACTACCTGGAGAACTGGAGCGGCGAAGCCGGCAAGCTGCGCCGCCAGGCTCTCTCCATGGCAATCGACCGTGAAGAAATCACCTCGGTGATCTTCAGCAACGGCCGCACCCCGGCGGAAGACTTCACCGCACCCGTGCTGGACGGCTACGACGCCGACCTGCCCGGCAGCGAAAACCTGGAGTTCAACCCGGAAAAGGCCAAGGAACTCTGGGCTGAAGCCGAGGAGATCTCGCCGTACGACGAGTCCAAGCCCCTGACCATCGCGTACAACGCGGACAAGGGCGACCACAAGACCTGGGTTGAAGCCGTCGTCAACGGCCTCAAGAACAACCTCGGCATTGAGGTTACCGGCAAGCCGTACGCAACGTTCAAGGAAGTCCGCACCGAAGCCACCGATGGTGTCCTCACCGGCAGCATCCGTTCCGGCTGGCAGGCAGACTACCCGTCGCTGTACAACTTCCTCGGCCCGATCTACGCCACCGGTGCCAGCTCCAACGACGCACGCTACGAGAACCCCGAGTTCGACGCGCTGCTGAGTGAGGGCCTCGCGGCCACCACTGTTGAAGAGGGCAACGAGAAGATGAACGAGGCGCAGGAAATGCTCCTCGAAGATCTTCCGGCCATCCCCCTGTGGTACCAGGTTGCCCAGGGCGGCTGGAGCACCAACGTAACCAACGTTGAGTTCGGCTGGAACGGCGTACCCCTGTACTACGCCATCACCGGCAAGTAATTCCTCACAGCTCGGGGGCCCGGCCGCAATAAAGCAGCCGGGCCCTTGGGCCGCTTCAATGTAAAGGTGCTCTTAACATGAGTTTCACCAATCAGCGCCCCCGTGTGCGCACTGTGCCAGAGGCAAACATCTGATGGCCGGATACGTTCTTCGGCGCTTCCTGCAGTTAATCCCTGTTTTCCTGGGCGCCACTCTGCTTCTCTACTTTCTGGTCTTCAGCCTTCCCGGCGACGCAACGGCTGCCATCTGCGGTGAAAAGGGCTGCACGCCCGCTGTTGAAGCATCGCTGCGGGCCCAGTACAACCTGGACCAGCCCTTCTGGATGCAGTACCTCCTGTATCTCAAGGGTGTCCTGACCTTCGACCTGGGAACCAACTTCGCCGGCCGCGAGATCGCCACGATCATTGCCGAGGTGTTCCCGACCACCGCAAAGCTGGCCGTGATGGCCCTGGTCTTCGAAGCCGTCTTCGGCATCGTCTTCGGCCTCTTCGCCGGCCTGCGCAAGGGCAAGATCTTTGACTCCACGGTTCTCGTGGTGTCCCTGGTGGTTATCTCCGTTCCGATCTTCGTGCTCGGCTTCCTGATGCAGTTCGTCTTTGGCGTCAAACTTGCCTGGACCAACCCCACGGTCAGCGGTGACGCGTCCTTCACTGAACTGCTGCTGCCCGCCATCGTGCTGGGCCTGGTGTCCTTCGCATATGTACTGCGCCTAACCCGCACGAGCGTGATCGAGAACGCCAATGCCGACTACGTCCGCACCGCAACTGCCAAGGGCCTGAGCCGTCCGCGCGTCGTCACGGTGCACATTCTCCGCAACTCCATGATTCCGGTTGCCACCTTCCTTGGCGCCGATCTGGGTGCCCTGATGGGCGGCGCGATCGTGACCGAGGGAATCTTCAACGTCAACGGCGTCGGCAATACCCTGTACCGCGCCGTGCTCAATGGTGAAGCTCCGGTGGTCGTTTCCATCGTCACCGTGCTGATCCTGATTTTTTGCCTCGCCAACCTGTTGGTAGATCTTCTGTACGCGTGGCTGGACCCGAGGATTCGATATGCCTGAGAATGACAAAGCACTGACCCCCGCTTCACGCGGCAAGGTCTCTCCCTACCCGATTGAGCACTTCGTGGCGGACGTGGAGGAGACTCCGGTCCAGCCCGTTGACAGCTCGACCGCAGACGGCGCGCCCCGCAGCATCTGGAGCGAAGCCTGGCGCAGCCTGCGCAAGCAGCCACTGTTCATCATCAGCGCCCTCCTGCTCCTGGCCGTGATTGTCGTGGCACTGTTCCCCGGCCTCTTCACCAGCCAGCAGCCCAACGACAACTGCCTGCTGGCTAACTCGGACGGCGGCCCGATTGCGGGCCACCCGCTTGGCTTTACCCAGCAGGGCTGCGACGTTCTGGCCCGCGTGGTCTACGGAACGCGCTCATCGCTGATGGTCGGCCTGCTGGCCACGCTGGGCGTGGTTGTTGTCGGCGGCGTCATCGGCGCCCTTGCCGGATTCTTCGGCGGCTGGGTCGATGCCATCCTGGCGCGGGTCAGCGACATCTTCTTTGCCCTGCCGATGATCCTGGGCGCCATCGTTGTGGTGCAGCTTCCGTTCTTCCGGGAGAACCGCAACGTCTGGACCATCGTCCTGATCCTGGTCACGTTCGGCTGGCCGCAGGTCGCCCGCATTACACGGGGCGCGGTGCTTGAAATACGCAATGCGGACTTCGTCACGGCAGCCCAGTCGCTGGGTGTCTCACGGATCTCCGCCCTGATCAAGCACGTCGTTCCGAACGCGATGGCACCCGTCATCGTTATCGCGACCATCTCGCTGGGCACGTTCATTGTCGCCGAGTCAACGCTGTCCTTCCTGGGCATTGGCCTGCCGCCGGACGTCATGTCCTGGGGCAACGACATCTTCTCCGCGAAGCCCTCTTTGCGCACCAACCCAATGGCGCTGTTCTGGCCGGCACTTGCACTGTCCTTGACCGTGCTGTCCTTCATCATGCTCGGTGACGCTCTGCGGGACGCGCTCGACCCCAAGTCGCGTAAGCGATGACTAAGGATGGAACCATGTCCACGCACTCCATGGACCAGTCGCAGCCCCTGAACGGGCTGCCCAAGCCGCTGCTCGAACTGCGGGACCTCGCTATTACGTTCAAAACGAACAACGGCGACGTGCCGGCGGTACGCAACGCCCACCTCACGATCATGCCCGGTGAAACGGTTGCGATCGTGGGTGAGTCCGGCTCCGGAAAATCGACGACGGCACTGGCCGCCATCGGTCTTCTCCCCGCCAACGGTGCAGTCTCCGGAGGCAGCATCATCTTTGACGGTGAAGACATCACCCATGCGAGTGAAAAGCGCATCGTAGAGTTGCGCGGTTCCTCCATCGGCATGGTTCCGCAGGATCCGATGTCCAACCTGAACCCGGTATGGAAGATCGGTTTCCAGGTCAAGGAAACCCTGAAGGCCAACGGACTGCCGCATACTGCTAAAGACATTGCGCAGGTGCTCAGCGAAGCCGGCCTGCCGGACGCCGCGGAACGGGCCAATCAGTACCCGCACGAGTTCTCCGGCGGCATGCGCCAGCGTGCACTGATCGCCATTGGCCTGTCCTGCCGGCCGCGGCTGCTCATCGCCGACGAACCGACGTCAGCCCTGGACGTGACCGTGCAGCGCCAGATCCTGGACCACCTGGACCGCATGACCGACGAGCTTGGTACTGCAGTCCTGCTGATTACCCATGACCTTGGCCTGGCCGCCGAGCGCGCCCACAAGGTTGTTGTGATGTACAAGGGCCAGGTGGTGGAGTCCGGTCCCGCACTGGAAATCCTCACCAACCCGCAGCACCCGTACACGCGCAAGCTGGTGGAATCCGCACCCTCACTCGCCTCACGGCGGATTGAGGCCGCCAAGTCGCTGGGCCTGGAGGACTCGGATGAGCTCCTCGCGGCACATCCCGACGGCGTCAGGACCGAGAACGTCATCGAGGTCAAGCATCTCTCCAAGGTGTTCAAGCTGCGCGGGGCGCTGGGCAAGTCCACGGACTTCAAAGCCGTCGACGACGTCTCCTTCTCGATTCCGCGCGGCACCACCACCGCGGTGGTCGGCGAATCGGGTTCGGGCAAGTCCACCGTTGCCCGGATGGTCCTTGGGCTGGAAAAGGCAACGGAAGGGCAGATCCTGTTCGACGGGGTGGACATCACCACTCTGGACCGCAGGAAGATGTTCAACTTCCGGCGCCGGGTGCAGCCCATCTTCCAGGATCCGTACGGATCACTGGACCCGATGTACAACATCTTCCGGACCATCGAAGAGCCGCTGCGGGTCCACGGGATCGGTAACTCCAAGAGCCGTGAGAAGAAGGTGCGGGAGCTGCTGGACCAGGTCTCGCTGCCGGCGTCCATGATGCGCCGTTATCCCAACGAGCTGTCAGGCGGGCAGCGCCAGCGCGTGGCCATCGCCCGCGCCCTGGCGCTGGATCCTGAAGTGGTCATTTGTGATGAGGCTGTGTCGGCCCTGGACGTCCTGGTCCAGGCGCAGATCCTGAACCTGCTTGCCGATCTTCAGTCCGAACTGGGGCTGAGCTACCTGTTCATCACCCATGACCTGGCCGTGGTCCGCCAGATCGCGGACGAGGTGTGCGTCATGCAGAAGGGCCGGATCGTCGAAACCGGGTCCACCGACGATGTCTTCGACAATCCGCAGCAGGAATACACCAAGGCACTGCTGGCAGCGATCCCGGGTGCCGGGCTGGTGCTTCCTCCGGAAGTCGCCTAGCGCATTCTGATCTGACATACGGAAGGCAGGCTGCCCCTGGGCAGCCTGCCTTCCGTATGTCAGGCCCGCAGCGGCGGGGCCGAAACGGGTCCATTAGGGAACTTATGCTCTTCGGACTAGAATAATAGCGTGCCCGCTGACGGCGGCGCCTTCGGTACATTCTTACGGAGCATACGTGCAGAGCGGGATTCGTACAGAACGGCCGGACCAGCCCGGACAAATGACCGGGCTACTGTGCACCACCTTCGAACTTATCTCCTATGAATTGAGTCCTCACGCATGTCAGAAACCAACACGGCCGTAAATACCGCAGTACGAAGCGATCTCCGCAACGTTGCGATTGTGGCCCACGTTGACCACGGTAAGACGACCCTCGTCGACGCCATGCTGAAGCAGACGAACTCGTTTGCATCCCATGGCGACGTGGAAGAACGCGTGATGGACTCCGGTGACCTGGAGCGCGAAAAGGGCATCACCATCCTGGCCAAGAACACCACGGTGTTCTACAACGGCCCGGCCGCCAAGGGTGAAACCATCACCATCAACGTCATCGACACCCCCGGTCACGCCGACTTCGGCGGCGAGGTGGAGCGCGGCCTGTCCATGGTTGACGGCGTTGTGCTCCTCGTAGACGCTTCCGAGGGCCCGCTGCCCCAGACCCGCTTCGTCCTGCGCAAGGCGCTGGCCGCCAAGCTGCCCGTTATCCTGCTGGTCAACAAGACCGACCGCCCCGACTCCCGTATCGAGGAAGTCGTCAGCGAAGCAATGGACCTGCTGCTGGGCCTTGCCTCCGACCTCGCGGACGAAGTTCCGGATCTGGATCTGGACCTCGTCCTGAACGTTCCCGTTGTCTACGCTGCAGCCCGCGTTGGCGCCGCTTCCCTGGAGCAGCCGGCTGACGGCGAAGCCCCCGCCAATGACAACCTGGAACCGCTGTTCCAGACCATCATTGAGCACATCCCGGCGCCCACCTATGATCCTGAAGGCGTTCTCCAGGCTCACGTCACCAACCTGGATGCCTCCCCGTTCCTGGGCCGCCTGGCCCTGCTGCGCATCTTCAACGGCACCCTGCGCAAGGGCCAGCAGGTAGCCTGGGCCCGCGCTGACGGCACCATGAAGACCGTGAAGATCACCGAACTGCTGGCCACCAAGGCCCTGGACCGTGTTCCCACCGAATCGGCCGGCCCCGGTGAGATTGTTGCTGTTGCCGGCATCGAGGACATCACCATCGGTGAGACCCTGACCGATGTTGACAACCCCAAGCCGCTGCCGCTGATCACCGTAGATGATCCCGCGATCTCCATGACCATCGGTATCAACACCTCGCCGCTGGCCGGCAAGGTCAAGGGCGCCAAGGTCACGGCCCGTCAGGTGAAGGACCGCCTGGACAAGGAACTCATCGGTAACGTCTCCCTGCGCGTCCTGCCGACCGAGCGTCCGGACGCCTGGGAGGTCCAGGGCCGCGGCGAGCTCGCCCTGGCCATCCTCGTGGAGCAGATGCGACGCGAAGGCTTCGAGCTGACCGTGGGCAAGCCCCAGGTTGTTACAAAGGTCATCGACGGCAAGATCCACGAGCCGATGGAGCACATGACCATCGACGTACCCGAGGAATACCTCGGCGCGGTGACGCAGCTGATGGCAGCCCGCAAGGGCCGCATGGTCAACATGGCCAACCACGGCACCGGCTGGGTGCGCATGGAATTCATCGTTCCCGCCCGCGGCCTGATCGGCTTCCGCACGCGCTTCCTGACGGAAACCCGCGGCGCCGGCATCTCCGCCTCCATCGCCGAAGGCTACGAGCCGTGGGCCGGTCCCATCGAATACCGCACCAACGGTTCGATGATTGCCGACCGCTCCGGCGTCGTGACCCCGTTCGCGATGATCAAGCTGCAGGAACGCGGTTCGTTCTTCGTGGAGCCCACCTCCGAGGTTTACGAGGGCATGATCGTCGGCGAGAACTCGCGCGCCGATGACATGGACGTAAACATCACCAAGGAAAAGCAGCTCACCAACATGCGCGCCGCGTCCTCGGACACCTTCGAGAACCTGACCCCGCCGCGCAAGCTCACGCTGGAAGAGTCCCTCGAATTCGCCCGCGAGGACGAGTGCGTCGAGGTTACTCCCGAGTCGATCCGCATCCGCAAGCTGATCCTCAACGCTTCCGAGCGTGCCAAGGTCACCCGCGCACGCGCCAAGAGCTAATCCCATTACCTCGGCAACAGTGCCGCTGACCCGGGTCCCGCGTTGGCGGGGCCCGGTTGCCGCCGTGCTTGGCGGGCTTCTGGCCTCCGTGCTGGGAACCGGGCTGCACGCCCAGATTCTCTACATCGGAGACACTGCCCTGCCCCTCGGCGCAGCGGCTGCTCTGGTCCTGAGCTGCGCGGCCACCGTGTTTGCCGGCCTTTGGGCCGGTGCGGCGCTGTGGAGTGCAGTGGCGGGACTGCTTGCCTACGTGGTGCTGGGGCTCTTCACGCTGGATCTCTGGGACACTCCGCTGATTATCACCGGAACCATTCTGGAGGAGCAGCCGGGGATAGTCCTGGCCGGACGCATCTGGCTGTTTGGACAGGCGCTGGCGACCGTTGCCGCCCTGCTCATCACCTCACGCGTGCTGGCCGGGGCCCGGCTCGCCCGGGCCCAGCAGGAAGCTTAGACAGACGCGGACGGCCGCCGGGGGACACCCGGCGGCCGTTTATGGTTTAACGCAGGCTTGATTGCCTGGGGTGACTTCTCAGCGGCGGGGCGCGCGGCGCTCCGGAGGCGGGGGCACCTGCTTGGCCGCCGTAATCAGAGCGCAGGGAACCGTGACGTTTTCCCGCCGTGCTGCCACCGTTACGGATTCTTCCGTGGCCTCCACCAGATACCCCAGTACATCCGTGAAACCACCGTCAACGCGGTAACGGACCACCACGCGGGTGCCGTCGGGAAGGGACCGAAGGACAGCCGCAGGGCTCGAAACGTTCACCGTTCAATGGTACGCGGGCAGGGTCCGGCTGGGAGATAATGGTTCGGGCTACTAACGTGGAAACCAACACTTCGCGGATTCTTCCCGGCCCGGGACGGTCCGCAGATCAGGAAGGCAAGGGACGTGACGTACGTAATTGCGCAGCCATGCGTAGATGTAAAAGACAAGGCATGTATCGAGGAATGCCCGGTGGATTGCATCTATGAAGGTGAACGCTCCCTCTACATCCACCCCGACGAGTGCGTGGATTGCGGTGCCTGCGAACCGGTCTGCCCCGTCGAGGCCATTTACTACGAGGATGACACCCCGGAAGAGTGGGCCGAGTACTACAAGGCCAACGTTGAGTTCTTCGATGACCTGGGCTCCCCGGGCGGAGCTGCAAAGATCGGCAACACGCACAAGGACCACCCGATCATCGCCGTGCTGCCCCCGCAGAACCAAGAGGCATGAGTTCCGCTCCGTCCCGCACCTTTGGGCTGAACCTTCCGGAGTACCCGTGGGAAGCCATGGCTCCCTACGTCCAACTGGCGTCGCAGCATCCTGACGGGGCGGTGAACCTGTCCATCGGAACTCCGGTTGATCCCACTCCGGCGCTCATTCGGGAAGCCCTGGCAGCGGCCGCTGATGCTCCCGGTTACCCCACCACCCACGGCACGCAATCCCTCCGCGCAGCGATAGCGGCCTGGTATGCGCGGCGCCGGGGTGTGCCCGGCCTGGATCCGCAGGACATCATGCCCACTGTCGGCTCGAAAGAGCTGGTGGCGTGGCTGCCGCTGCTGCTGGGACTGGGGGAGGGCGACGTCGTCGTCCGACCCACGGTTGCCTACCCCACCTATGACATGGGCGCGGTCCTGGCCGGCGCCACGCCGGTGGCGGCCGATGATCTGGAGGAGCTCGACGACGATGTGCGGGCCCGGGTGCGCCTGGTCTGGGTTAACTCGCCCGGAAATCCCACCGGAATTGTCCGTTCAGCGGCCGCACTGCGCTCCCTGGTGGGTTCCGCAAGAGCCGCCGGAGCTGTGGTTGCCTCCGACGAGTGCTATGCCGAGCTGGGCTGGGGCGCCTGGGACCCCTCAGAGGGCGGCTCCCCTGTGCCAAGCATTCTGGACCCCGCCGTCAGCGGGGGCAGCAACGAGTTACTGCTCTCCGTCTACTCGCTGAGCAAGCAATCCAACATGGCCGGCTACCGTGCCGCATTCGTGGCCGGTGACGGAGCCATCATTGCCAATCTGGTAAACAGCCGCAAACACGCCGGCATGATCGTGCCCGCCCCGGTGCAGGCCGCCATGCGGGCAGCCCTGTCGGATGACGCGCACGTGGCTGCGCAGAAGGACCTGTACCGGAAACGGAGGGAACTGCTGGTTCCCGCGCTGGAAGCCTTCGGGCTGCGGATCCATCATTCCGAGGCCGGGCTGTACCTGTGGGCAACTGCAGGTGAGGACACCTGGACCACCGTGGAGCGGCTGGCCAAGCTGGGCATTGTGTCCGGCCCGGGCAGTATCTACGGAAGTGCCGGTGACGGGTTTGTCCGGATTGCCCTGACCGGTTCGGATGAGCGCGTGGCAGCTGCCGCCCGGCGTCTGGCTGCTGCCGGCGGATAAACCGCGCGGCCCGCCGGGCCGGGCGGTCTGAGTGTTTCGCTTAGACAACAACTCGGCCTCCGATTAGTGCTAAGGCCCGGCTGAAGTGTAGCGTTTTGCGTAAATAGATCCAGCGGAATTGACCCTGTGGGTGCCCCGGAACCAGCGGGACCCATGGCACTGGTTTTTTCAAACTCCTGAAGGAGACTTAATGACTGAGCGTCCAAGTGCACAGCTGCGCTATGGGGAAAACACTGAAGACAGCCTTGAGCTTCCCCGCGTAGACGCGGTGGAAGGCAACGGCGGCTTTGATGTCTCCAAACTGCTGAAGCAGACCGGAACCGTCACCTTTGACCCGGGCTTCATGAATACTGCATCCACGAAATCCGCCATTACCTACATTGACGGTGATGCCGGAATTCTGCGCTACCGCGGCTACCCGATCGAGCAGCTGGCCAAGCAATCAAGCTTCCTGGAAACGTCCTACCTGCTGATCTACGGGGAACTGCCCACTCCGGCCCAGCTGGAAGACTTTGACCAGCGGATCCGCCGGCACACCATGCTGCACGAAGACCTCAAGAGCTTCTTCGGCGGTTTCCCGCGTGACGCGCACCCGATGCCGGTGCTGTCTTCGGCCGTCAGCGCCCTGTCGACCTTCTACCAGGACTCCCTGGATCCCTCCGACGAGGAGCAGGTGGAACTGTCCACCATCCGCCTCATGGCCAAGCTTCCGGTCATCGCTGCCTACGCGCATAAGAAGAGCCTCGGCCAGCCGATGCTTTACCCGGACAACTCCATGAATCTCGTGGAGAACTTCATGCGGCTGAGCTTTGGCCTTCCAGCCGAGCCGTATGAGATTGACCCGGACCTGGTCAAGGCACTGGACCAGCTCCTGGTCCTGCACGCCGACCACGAGCAGAACTGCTCCACCTCCACTGTCCGCCTGGTCGGCAGTGCCGGAGCCAACCTGTTCACCTCCGTTTCTTCGGGCATCAGCGCCCTGTCCGGACCGCTGCACGGCGGAGCCAACGAAGCCGTGCTGAACATGCTCCGCGACATCAAGTCCACGGGCATGGCACCGGAAACCTTCATGGAGAAGGTCAAGAACAAGGAAGACGGCGTGAAGCTCATGGGCTTCGGGCACCGCGTCTACAAGAACTATGATCCGCGCGCCAAGATCGTCAAGGCCACGGCCCACGACATCCTGGCCAAGCTTGGCGGCAACGACGAGCTGCTGGACATCGCCATGCGCCTCGAAGAGAAGGCCCTGGCCGATGATTACTTCATCGAGCGCAAGCTGTACCCGAACGTGGACTTCTACACCGGCCTGATCTACAAGGCCATGGGCTTCCCCGAGAAGATGTTCACCGTCCTGTTCGCCATTGGCCGCCTGCCGGGCTGGATTGCCCAGTGGCGTGAAATGATGCTGGATCCGCAGACGAAGATTGGCCGTCCGCGCCAGCTCTACACCGGCTCCCTGGAGCGCAGCTACCCCGTCCGCTAGGCCTCACAGCCTGCGGCAGGACAGCAACGGCAAAGGCCCCCGGAATCCGTTCAGGATTCCGGGGGCCTTTCTGCGTTTCACCCGCAGGTGCCGGCGGGTCAGGAGGCGGCGTAGCCCTGGGGGTTGTTCTTCTGCCAGCGCCAGTGGTCCTCGCACATGGCATCCAGCGTGCGCTGTGCGGACCAGCCGAGGTCCGCCAGCGCAGCTGACGGATCCGCGTAACTGACGGCGGCATCTCCGGGCCGGCGGGGCGCAATCTCATACGGGATGTCCCTGCCTGCGGCCTTGGAGAAGGCAGCCAGCACCTGGAGCACCGAGGAGCCGTTCCCGGTGCCCAGGTTCCAGCGGTGCACACCGGACTTCACGGTGATGTATTCCAGGGCAGCCAGATGGCCGGCGGCCAGGTCCACTACATGGATGTAGTCCCGCACACCGGTGCCGTCCTCCGTGGGGTAGTCATCGCCGAAGACCATGACCTTCTCCCGGCGGCCCACCGCCACCTGCGCAACGAAGGGCAGCAGGTTATTGGGCACTCCGGTGGGATCTTCACCGATCCGGCCGGACTCGTGGGCGCCGGCGGGGTTGAAGTAGCGCAGCAGGGCAATGTTCCAGCGTCCGTCGGCAGCGCCCAGATCCGCCAGGATGTCTTCAATCTGTTCCTTGGTGCGGCCGTAGGGGTTCACCGCGTCCATGGGCATCTTTTCGGTCAGCGGTACCTCTTCGCTGGCGCCGTACACGGTGGCCGAGGAGCTGAAGACAAGGGAACGGACGTTGTGCTTGTCCATCATCCGCAGCAGATTCAGCGTGCCGCCCACATTGTTGTGGTAGTAGAACAGGGGCTTTGCGACGGATTCGCCGACGGCTTTCAGCCCGGCAAAATGGATGACGGCGTCAATTCCGTGCTCTGCGAATACGCTGTCCACGGCGGCCTCGTCCAGCAGGTCCGCGTGCACGAAGACGGCACTGCGTCCGGCCAGCTCCTGGACCCGCTTCAGGGATTCCTCGCTCGAGTTCGCCAAATTGTCCAGGACCACTACGTCGTGACCCGCTTCCAGCAGGGCCAGTGTCGTGTGGGAACCGATGTACCCGGTGCCTCCGGTAACTAGTATTCGCATGCCTTCAGACTAGTGGATTCCGCTGCCGGTTCCGGTTCAGGACTGGTCCGCCGCGCGATGGACAGTCATGACAACGGCGTTTTCCGGTGCAGGCGCGGGATCCCACGTGCCCGTTGCCCGCGTCCAGCGCCGCTCGTCGAAGGCAACGGAATCCAGGGACAGGCCTTCAGCATTCGCCACCGCCCACTGGGCCAGGGACCAGCCGTAGGTGCCGGTGCCGGCCACCGTGATCCGGTCTCCTTCGACGGTTGCCTCTACCGGCCCGTACACGGCGGTCAGTGCCGCCAGCACGGCTTCCGGGCTGCCGGAGGACGACGGCGGGGGCAGGGTGCAGGTCAGCGAAGCGGGGGAGTGCCCGGTCAGAGCGGAGGCGAAAGCCCTGCCCTCAGCCTCATGATCGCCATAGGCGTCGGGAAAAGCGCTGCGCTGGACAGTCTGCGCCGCCACTGTCAGCGGCAGGTCCGCGTAGTTCGGAACCTTTTCCAAGGCATCATAGAAGGCGTTCGCTGCGTACACGGGATCCATCACCTGCTCTTCGCTGCCCCATCCTTGGGACGGGCGCTGCTGGAACAAACCGCGGGAATCCGGTCCGGCGTCGTCCCCATAGTCGAGGTTCCGCAGTCCGGATTCCTGGATGGCCGTGGCCACGGCAATGGATGCTGCACGCGCCGGCATGCCCCGCCGGACAGAGATCCCCGCAATCAGGGCCGCCGTCGATGTGCGGCCGGGAGTCAGGCGGTACTCAGCGCCGTCCGCCGTGGCCGTGCAGACCGCGGCAGCCGGCCCCCTGTCCGCCGGCTCCCGGAGCACGGAGACGGCATAGACAGTGCATGCCGCCAGAAAGAGCACCACCAACAGCAGCACCGGAAGATATCCGGTGCTGCTGCGGCTGGAGTCGGAGGACAAAAACCGCAGCTAGTTGGCGTGCAGGGCGGCGTTGAGTTCCACGCTGGCCCCGCTCCGGGCCAGGGCTTCCACTGCGCCGGTGGTGGAGTTGCGGCGGAAGAGCAGGTTGGGAACGCCGGAGAGCTCCACCGCCTTGACGATCTGCGGTTCTTCGCCGGGGACCAGCACGGATACCCGGGTGCCGGCGGTGATGTACAGGCCGGCTTCCACCACGGACTCGTCGCCGATGCTGATGCCGACGCCCGAGTTGGCACCCAGCAGCACACGCTCGCCGAGGGTAATTTTCTCCCGGCCGCCTCCGGAGAGGGTGCCCATGATGGAGGCCCCGCCGCCCACATCGGTGCCGTTACCCACCACAACGCCTGCGGAGATGCGGCCCTCCACCATGGAGACGCCCAGTGTTCCGGCGTTGAAGTTCACGAAGCCTTCATGCATGACGGTGGTGCCTTCGGCCAGGTGGGCGCCCAGCCGGACCCGGCCGGCGTCGGCGATCCGCACCCCGGAGGGAACAACGTAGTCGGTCATCCGCGGGAACTTGTCCACGCCGAAAACCGTCACGGGGCCGCGGGCGCGCAACCGCAGGCGCACGCCGTCGAACCCCTCAACGGCGCACGGACCGAAGTTGCTCCAGACAACGTTGGGGAGCTTGCCGAAGATGCCGTCCAGGTTCAGCGTGTTGGGTGCGGCGAGGCGGGTGGAGAGCAGATGAAGGCGCAGGTAGGCATCAGGGGTGTCCGCCGGTGCGGCGTCGAGGTCGATCTCCGTGCGCACGACTTCGCCGCGGGTGCCGCGCGCCGGATCAACCATGGCGTTGGCGGCTGTTTCGAGCTCGGCGGCAAGGGAATCGGCGCCGGCCGAAGCAGCGGCGTCCAGGGCCTCGAGGGAAGGCTGCGGATACCAGACATCCAGCACTGTGCCGTCGTCGGTGATTGTGGCCAGGCCCAGGCCGGAGGCGGTGCGGGCGGTCGGGGAGGAGGTGCTTGAAGTCATGGTTTCAAGTCTACCGATTGGCGTCCGCCGGACCGGATCGCAGGAGTACTTCGGGTGCCCGGGCAGAGGATCGGTAGGGTGGAGGCATGACTCAAACGCCATTCCGCGCCCTCGACCTGACCCGCGACGTTGCCCTGCTGACGGCAGACCTGATGGACATTGAAAGCGTGTCCGGGAACGAGACGGAGCTGGCCAATGCCGTGGAAGCGGCGCTGCGCGCCCTGCCGCATCTGGAGGTGGTGCGCGACGGCGACTCCGTCATGGCGCGCACGTCGCTGGGCCGCCCGGAACGGGTGATCCTCGCCGGCCATCTGGATACCGTGCCGCTGCCCACCGTTCCGGGCTCGCGCGGAACGGTTCCGTCCTCCTGGGACGGCGGGGTGCTGTACGGCCGCGGGGCCACGGACATGAAAGGCGGGGTGGCGGTGCAGCTGGCGCTGGCGGAAGAACTGACCAACCCGACACGGGACGTAACATACGTCTTTTATGACCATGAGGAAGTCGAGGCGTCGCTGTCCGGGCTGGGCCGGCTTCAGGAGAGCTTTCCCGACTGGCTGGAAGCATCCTTCGCGGTCCTGCTGGAACCCACCAACGGCACGGTGGAGGGCGGCTGCAACGGCACCATGCGTTTCCATGCAACCACCACCGGGCGGGCCGCGCATTCTGCCCGCGCGTGGATGGGGGAGAACGCCATCCACGCAGCAGCTGAGATTCTGACCCGCCTGCGGGACCACGAGCCGGCCACTGTGTCCGTGGAGGGCCTGGACTACCGGGAATCGCTCAACGCCGTAAAGATCTGGGGCGGCACAGCCGGGAACGTCATTCCGGATGCAGCCACCGTGGAGATTAACTACCGCTTCGCCCCGGACAAATCGGTGGAGGAAGCCGAGGCCTACGTCCGGAACCTGCTGTCCGGCTTCGATCTGGTCCGCACGGACGCTGCGGCCGGCGCCCGGCCGGGGCTGGACCGCCCAGCCGCGGCCAGCTTTGTTGCCGTCGTCGGGCAGGAACCCAAGCCCAAGTATGGCTGGACCGATGTTGCCCGGTTCAGCGCGCTGGGCATTCCGGCGGTGAACTTCGGTCCCGGGGACGCCCTGCTGGCGCACACGGACAATGAGCACGTTGAAGCGGATGCCGTGCGGGCCTGCCTGGCCGCGCTGCGGACCTGGCTGAGCTGAGGCTGCCGCAGCATAGGGAAGGGGAGGACAGGCGGTGCCTGTCCTCCCCTTCCCTATGCCGGTTCCGGCAACTACTTGGCGGCAGCCGGAGCCTCGATGCCTTCTGGTTCGATGCTGTCTTCGATCTTGAGCAGTTTGCCGGCCCGGGCACCGAGGCGCCGGGAGAGGCGCTGTGCCGCGAAGGTCAGCAGGAAGTTCAGGACGATGAAGATGGCCGCCGTGACCAGCAGCGCCGGCAGGATGTTGCCCTCGCCGGAAGCCAGACGGCGGGCATACTCGAGCAGTTCCGTGTAGCCGATGAAGGTACCCAGTGCGGAGTCCTTGAGGATGACCACGAACTGGCTCAGCAGTGCCGGCAGCATGGCCACCAGGGCCTGCGGCATCTCGATGCTGCGCAGCGACTGCCCGGGGGTCAGGCCGATGGCCAGGCCCGCCTCCCGCTGGCCCTTCGGCAGGCCGAAGACGCCGGAGCGGACCAGCTCGGCAATTACGGACCCGTTGTAGAGGGTCAGGGCGATGACGACTGCCCAGAACGGCACCTGAGCCGGATCCACTGATGTGGACTTGGAGAGGAACTGGTAGAAAAACACCATCATCAGCAGCACGGGAACGGCGCGGAAGAACTCCACCACAATGCCGCAGACCCAGCTGATGGGTTTGAAGGGTGAAAGCCGCCCGATACCGAAGAGCAGGCCGAAGGCGATGGAAGCCACCACTGCGACGGCGGCAGCCTTCAGCGTCGAAAGCAGGCCGGGCAGAAGGTAATACTGCCAGGTGCCCCATTCCAGGAACGGGGACCACATTGCGGATTCGAACTGGCCCTTCTCGGCCAGCCCGGAGACAGCCAGCCAGAGCAGCACCAGCACCAGCAGGACCCCCAGGATATTGGCGATCATGATGTTCCGCCGGGCCCTGGGCCCCGGGGCGTCAAACAGGACGTTCTGTGCGCTCATCGTGCGACCGCCAGTTTCTTCGAGGCCCAGGTGGTGAGCAGGCCAATGGGAATGACGATGATGACGTAGCCGAGGGCAAAGGTCAGGAAGATCTGCGTCATGTAGTTGGGGTAGAACTCGATCATGGTCTTCATCGTGCTGGAGGTCTCCGCGGCAACGCCGGCGGTGGCTGCGACGGTGGTGTTCTTCACCAGGGCGATCAGCACGTTGCCCATCGGTGCGACGGCGCCGCGGAAAGCCTGCGGCATGATGATAATCCGTGCCGCCGGAAGGAAGCCCAGGCCGATGGCCCGGGCGGCTTCCGCCTGTCCCAGCGGGACAGTGTTGACGCCGCTGCGGATGGCTTCACAGAAAAAGGCCGCGTGGTAGACCGTCAGGGACAGGACTGCCAGGCGGAAGAAGTTGGTCGTGAAGTCCGGGGACAGGCTGACGTTCAGCTGCGACCACAGGGCGAGTGAACCGAACACCATGATGATGGTCAGCGGTGTGTTCCGGAAAATATTCACGTAGGCGGCACCGAACCACTGCAGGCTGGGGATCGGGGAGATCCGCATCACGGCCAGGACGGTGCCGAGTATCAGCGACCAGAGAGCCGCCCAGAACGCGAGCTGGATGTTGACCCAGAAAGCGCCGACGACGTCGTACTGCTCGAAGAGGGCAGTAAAACCCTCCATGTTTCACCTCTTTATGGTGGACGAGGCCCGGGCCGGGAGAGCGGAATGCCCTCCCGGCCGCGGGGTGGAACGGATGGTGCCGGAGCACCGGCGGTACTGGTTAGGCGCAGGCGTCCGTCTCCGGCGGGTTCAGCTCGGCGTTGAAGGTGTAGTCGACACCCTCGGTGTTCTTCTTGATGGCCTCTTCCCAGGCACCCTCTTCCACCATCTTGGTGATTGCGGTGTTGATGTCCTCGCACTTGACGAGTCCGGCTTCCTTCGGCAGGCCGACACCGTAGCGCTCCTCCGAGAAGGTGTTGCCGATGACCTTGAACTTGCCCTTGTTGGCGTCCGTGGAGGCCAGGCCGGCGAGGATGATGTCATCAGTGGTGACGGCATCGATGGAGCCGCCCTGCATGGCGGTCACGCACTCGGCGTAGCTGGGCTGTTCCAGCAGGTTCACGCCGGCGGCGTAGTTGTCCTTGATCTTCTGGGCGGAGGTGGAGCTGCCGACGGAGCACAGGGTCTTGCCGTCGAGGTCATCCGGTCCGCTGATGTCGCTGTCGTTGGGAATCAGCAGGTCCTGGCCGGCAACGAAGTAGGGGCCGGCGAAGGCAATCTTTTCCTTGCGGGTGTCCGTGATGGAGTAGCTCGCCAGGATCATGTCCACCTGGTCATTCTCGAGCATGTTTTCGCGCTGCGGGGAGGGCGTGGAGATGAACTCGATCTGGTCCTCGGGGTAGCCGAGCTCATTGGCCACGTACTTGGCGACGTCGACGTCGAAGCCCGTGTACTCGTTGCCGTCCTTGAAGCCCACGCCGGGCTGGTCGAACTTGATGCCGATGCGGATCTTCTCGCCGGAGCCTTCGGTACTGCCGGAATCAGAGCCGGAATCCCCGCCGCAGGCGGACAGGGTCAGTGCTGCCGCGGCAGCGATGGCTACTGCGGCGTAACGGGTCTTGCGCATGATTTCTCCTTGCATTGCGGTGCTCCGGTGGACGGGCACCTAGCCTCATAAGGATTTCCCCCAACTGGTGAAACCCCGGGTACTGCGGTAATTCCGGTACTTCGGTGGACGGTCTAATGCGAGAGGATCTTGCCGAGGAAGTCCTTGGCGCGGTCACTCTTGGGGTGGTTGAAGAACTCTTCAGGCGTCGCCTCTTCGACAATCTGTCCGTCGGCCATGAAGATGACGCGGTCAGCGGCCTTGCGGGCGAAGCCCATTTCGTGGGTGACAACCACCATGGTCATGCCCTCTTTTGCGAGGCCAACCATGGTGTCCAGCACCTCATTGATCATTTCCGGGTCCAGGGCCGAGGTGGGCTCATCGAAGAGCATGACCTTCGGCTTCATGGCGAGCGCCCGGGCGATCGCCACGCGCTGCTGCTGACCGCCGGAAAGCTGGGCCGGCAGCTTGTTCGCCTGGTTGGCAACGCCCACGCGTTCCAGCAGTTCCATGGCAAGTTTTTTGGCCTCGGCGGGCTTGGACTTGCGGACCTTAACCGGCCCCAGCGCCACGTTGTCCACGATGGACTTGTGGGCAAACAGGTTGAAGGACTGGAAGACCATCCCGACGTCGGCGCGGAGCTTGGCCAGCGCCTTGCCTTCAGCCGGCAGGACAGCGCCGTCAACGGTGATCTCGCCGTCGTCGATGGTTTCGAGGCGGTTGATGGCACGGCAGAGTGTCGACTTGCCGGATCCCGAGGGGCCGATCACGACGACGACCTCACCGCGGGCAATGTCGAGGTTGATGTTCTGCAGGACGTGGAGGTCCCCGAAATGCTTGTTCACGTTCTTCAGCGATACAAGCGGTGCAGCGGAATCAGGCGCGGACGTGCCTGGGGATGTGTCACTGGTCATAAGAAGAACATATCCAACGTTTGTGTCCGGAATGTGTCAGATTCCACAAAACTCCGACAATCGTGACGCAAGAGCAACCAAACGTGGCCCGGGACACGTGTGAGACCGGGGACACCCGAGTGGATACCCTTGAAGCATGGAATTCAGCGACAACACCTCCCGGGGTCGGGACGGCAGCCCCCGCAAGCGCGGACCGGTGGAACTGCGCAGGGCCCAGGCCCGTGCTCCGCAGTCGGACCGGTACCTGCTTGACGGTGCGGACCAGACACATTTCACGCATACCGATCCGTGGCGGGTGCTGCGCATCCAAAGCGAGTTTGTAGAGGGCTTCGGCACCCTGTCGGAACTGGGCCCGGCCGTGAGCGTCTTTGGTTCCGCGCGCAGCTTGCCGGGGTCTGCGTATTACAAGCTGGGCGAAGAAGTGGGTCGGCTGCTCGCGGAAGAGGGGCTTGCCGTCATTACCGGCGGCGGCCCGGGATCGATGGAAGCTGCCAACAAGGGCGCGGTCGAGGCGGACGGACTGTCTGTTGGCCTCGGCATCGAGCTTCCCTTCGAAACCGGCCTGAACGATTGGGTGGACCTGGGCATCAACTTCCGGTACTTCTTTGTGCGCAAGACGATGTTCGTGAAGTATGCGCAGGGTTTCATTGTCCTGCCCGGCGGCTTTGGCACCATGGACGAACTTTTCGAAGCCATGACGCTGGTTCAGACACAGAAAGTGACATCCTTCCCGATTGTCCTGATCGGCACTGACTTCTGGGGTCCCCTGATGGACTGGGTCAAGGGCACCCTGCTGGCCGAGGGGATGATTTCCGGGAAGGACCTGGACCTGATCCACGTCGTGGATGATCCCGCGGAAGCCGTGGAACTGATGATCACGGACAGCGCCGGGCACGTCTCGCCCTAAGCCAACGGCTCAGGCGGCGGGGAGCGCCGGTTGCCTGGTGGGGAGCACGGGGGTGCTCTCTGGCACGATGGTCCTGTGACAACCTTCCTAGTCTTCGTGGCCGTTCTCGCAGCAGGCGCGGTGGCACTTGCCGCTACCGGGCGTCCGCCTTTCCGCAAACCCGGGACCGTTCCAGGGGAGCCCGCATCAGCAGGTGATCCCGGTCTGGCGGAACCGGACCCGAGGCTGCCGCCGGTCCTGCTGCCGGAGAAGGTGCAGCCCGCTGATTTGGGCCGGCTGAGATTCTCCGTGGCGTTCCGGGGCTACCGGATGGACCAGGTGGACGCTGTCCTGGAACGGCTGGAAGAGGTGCTGGCGGAAAGGGACGCCGCGCTCGCATCGGTGCAGACCGCGGCGCAGGTTCCGCCCCGGGCGGGCAATGAAGAGCGGCCGGAACCGGGGGTGACGTCATGAGTACTGTGGCAGGGTCCGACGGACTTCTGCGCTGCCCCTGGGCGGTCAGCAGTCCCGACTATCAGCGGTACCACGACGAGGAATGGGGCCGCCCGGTCACCGGCGAGGCAGCCCTTTTTGAACGCCTGAGCCTGGAGGCGTTCCAGTCGGGGTTGAGCTGGATCACCATCCTGCGCAAGCGCCCCGCCTTCCGCCGTGCCTTCGCCGATTTTGATCCTGAGGCCGTGGCACGGTTTACGGATGAGGATCGGACCCGGCTGATGCATGATGCGGGGATTGTCCGTAACCGGGCAAAGATCGACGCCGTCATTGCCAACGCCCGGGCGCTCCTGGACCTGCCGGCAGGGGAGAGCCTGGAATCCCTGCTTGAGGCACACCGTGCTGATCCTGCGCGCCCCGCACCGCAGATTATTTCCGATGTCCCGGCTATCACGGAGGAATCCGCAGCGCTGGCCAAGGCCCTGAAAAAGCGCGGTTTCCGTTTCGTTGGACCCACCACCGCCTACGCGATGCTTCAGGCCACGGGGTATGCCAATGACCATCTGGCAAGCTGCTGGGTCCGCGATGGCGGATAGCACTGCCAGGCGGCGGGACGTCCGCCCGCCGTCGGCCGTCAACACCGCGCTGCTGCGGGGGCGGACGCGCCTTGCCTCGGCCTTCAGCAGCTGGCCGTGGTACGCGAGGGTCCTGGCCGTCTGGGCGGCCGCGCGCTTCTTCTCGTTCACGGTTTTTGTTGCCGTGGCTGCCCGGCAGGGACTGAACCCCTGGGGCTGGGAGGGAACGCCGTCGTACCTGGAATTCATCGGAGCCTGGGACAGCGAGTGGTATCAGCGCATCTTCACCGGCGGCTACCCGTCCGAAATCCCCCGGGACGAGTCTGGCCGGGCGCAGGAGAACGAGTGGGCGTTTTACGCCCTCTTTCCCGGTCTGGTCCGGGCGCTGGCAGCCGTCACCGGACTGGGCTGGGAGGTCCTCGCGCCCCTGGTGGCCACCGCCGCCGGATTTGGCGCGGCTCTGATGGTGTACCGCCTTTTCGCGCTGCGGGCCTCCTCCGGCACCGCACTCTGGGGCGTGGTGTTTGTGGCGGTCAACCCCGTGTCCCCGGTCCTGCAGGTTCCGTATGCGGAGTCGCTGAACCTGCTGCTGCTGGCGGCATCGCTGTACCTGCTGATCACCCGCCGCTACCTCTCGGCGGTACCCGTGGTGCTGGTGATGTGCCTGTCCCGGCCGGTGGGCGTCGCTTTTGCGCTGATGATGGGCATTCTCTTTGCGCGCCGCTGGATACTGCGGCGGAAGGAAGCCCTTCCGCCGGCCGAGGCATGGCGGATGGTGGCCCTGGGCGGGGCTTCCGGGGTTGGTGCGCTCGCCTGGCCCGGGCTGGCGTGGTGGTACACCGGGGAAATGACTGCCTACACGGACACTGAAACGGCCTGGCGGGGGGACACCCTGCTGGTCTTCAAGCCATGGTTTGTGGAGGCGGAGCGGCTCTTCGGGCCGGACTTGGGACCGGTGGCACTGATTGCCCTGGTGGCCCTCGCCGTCCTGTGCCTCAATGCCGAGCCCGTGCGCCGGCTCGGCGTGGAAATGCAGGTGTGGTGTGCGGCGTATGTGCTGTACCTGCTGGCCTTCCTCAACCCGCTGACCAGTACGTTCCGGTTGTTGCTGCCGCTGTTCCCGCTGGGCCTGGCCCTGGCGTCCCTGAGCAGTTCCCGGGCCTACCGGACAACGGTTGCACTGGCGTTTATGGTCCTTCAGGTTGTCTGGGTGGCCTGGCTCTGGCGCTGGACTCCGCTTCCCGGCGGAGGGGATTATCCCCCCTAGCATTGTGGCGCGGAACACAAGAAATTTCGTTTGGACGATGTTTGTGCGGAATAATGAAGGGCAATTGCCGCCGGAGCAGGTTTGAGGCCGTGCGACAGAAGGTTACATGTGTGACTGCGGGAGAGCCTGCAGCGCACTGTGAAAGGGGAACTGGAACATGGCAGCGATGAAACCGCGTACGGGTGACGGACCCATGGAAATCACCAAGGAGGGGCGCAGCCTCATCCTTCGGGTGCCGATCGACGGCGGCGGACGGCTGGTCGTCGAACTCAATGCCGAGGAAGCCGGCAAGCTCAAGGATTGCCTGCTGGGCGCTACGGGCTAGGAAGCGAAACCAATGCAGCGACTCCCCAAAGGATCCTCACCAGCCACCTCCGCAGCAGGGGAGGCGCCGGGGACCGAAGTGCCCGGCATCGCCATGACGGCGGTGACGGCAGCGGATCAGTTGCAGGCCGGTACCGGTGCCCCCACCACCGGTACCGGGCTGCGGCCCGCACCCGGGGAAGAAGTGGACGTCCTGGCCGTTGCCATCGCCGCCGCTCCTGAAACCTCGCCCCGGGAGGACTCCGAAGAGTCGCTGCACCCCACGCCCCAGCCCCGCCGGGGTGCCGTGGAAACGGCCCTCTGGTACGGAGTGGACGTAGCTGCCCGTGCGGCCACGGCAGGCGTTACCGGCAAGGCCGGTGAAACGCTGCTGGTGGAACCGCCGTCGGATCGGGCAGCGGACCTTCCGGCCAAACTGATTTTCGTAGGCGTGGGTGATGAGTCCGTTCAGAGCCTGCGCCGCGCGGGAGCGGCACTGGCCCGTGCTGCCCGGGGCGCGAACCGGGTACGCGCCGCGGTGGTTGACGGGCTCGGTGCCGCCGCACAACAGGCCTTCCTTGAGGGCTTCCTGCTGGGCGGATACCAGGCACCCCGGCAGGGAAAAACACCTGCGGGGCCCTCCATGGCCCGCGCCATGGAAGTCACCGGACTGGACGCGGAGGCGCTCCGGCTGGCACTGGTCACGGCCCGGGCCGTATGGCTGGCAAGGGATCTCACCAACCTTCCGCCGGACACCGCAACTCCAGACTGGATGGCGGCACAAAGCCGTGCTGTCGCGGAGCGCGCGGGCCTGGAGATCACCGTCCTGGAAGAGGCTGAACTCCTGCAGCAGGGATTCGGCGGCCTGACGGCAGTTGGCTCCGGCTCTGCGAATCCGCCGCGCCTGGTGCAGGTGACGTACCAGCCTTCCGCGGAGACTGCGGAACACGTTGTCCTGGTGGGTAAAGGGATCACTTTTGACTCCGGCGGCATCTCCCTGAAGCCCCGTGACGCCATGATGTCCATGAAGATGGACATGGCCGGGGCCGCCGTGGTGCTCGCTGCTGTTGAAGCCGCCGCCGAGCTGGAACTGCCGCACCGGGTGACGGGCATCCTGGCCCTGGCGGAAAATGCCATCGGCGCGTCGGCTTACCGGCCCGGTGACGTTGTCACCACCTACGGCGGAACGACCGTGGAGATCGGGAACACTGACGCTGAGGGCCGGATGGTCCTTGCCGACGCCCTGGCCTACGCTGCAGCAGGACTTGCCCCGGACGTTCTGGTGGATATTGCCACCCTGACGGGAGCTGCAGCCCTGGGCCTGGGCCAGCAGTACGGTGCCGTGTTCTCCAATGCCCCGGTCCTGCTGGAGGCGCTGGAACAGGCGGGCGAGGCTTCCGGGGACCGGGTCTGGCCGCTGCCCCTTGTCCATGAGTATGACTACGCCCTGAACTCGCAGACAGCGGATGTGGCGCATGTGGCTCCGCCGGCGCTCAAGTTCGGCGCCGGGGCAATAGTGGCCGCACTCTTCCTGGAAAAGTTCGTTGACGGCGTTCCCTGGGCACACCTGGACATTGCCGGGCCGATGAGCGCGCGGGCAGACAAGCACGAAATTGCCAAGGGCGCCACCGGATTCGGCACCAGGCTGCTGATCAGTTTCCTCAGGGACCTGCCGGCTCTCCGTCCCTGAGGGCAGGGGCTGCTGAGCTCCGGCTAGCTGATCTTGACTGCCAGAAGCAGGCCGTCACCGGTGGGCAGCAGCGAGGATACAAGGGACTCATCGTCCCGGATCGCTTTTCCGACTCTGCGCATGGTGTTGGTGGTTTCCTCGCGGATGGCCGGGTCGGAGACCTTCCCGTGGTCCAGGGCATCGTTGACCACCAGCAGTCCGCCGGGCTTGAGCAGGCGGACGGCCTGTGTCACGTAGAGCGGAAACGACGGCTTGTCCGCGTCGATGAAAACCATGTCGTAAGCTCCGTCGGTGAGCCGCGGAAGGACCTCAGCGGCACGGCCCGAGATGGTGCGGGTCCGGTTACCGGGAACCCCGGCTTCGCGGTAGGCCTCACGCGCCGCCCGCAGATGGTCGACGTCGGAATCAATGGTGGTCAAAACGGACTGGCGTCCCAGACCCCGCAGCAGGCACACACCGGAGACGCCGGCACCCGTGCCCACCTCCACCACGGTCTGGGCCTTGGACGCTGCGGCGAGAACCGTCAGCGCAGCGCCGACGCCGGGTGAAACAGGCGAAACGCCAAGTTCGTAGGACCGTTCCCGCGCACGCAGCAGTACCTCGTCCTCGAAAGGCAACCCCTCCGTGTAGGACCAGCTGGTCTGCTTGTCGGCGCTCATTCGTGTCACTTTCATTTGATGGATAACCACTGTCAGTCAAGCTTAGGGCCCGACGGCGGCCTGGTTGGCTTTGCGGGGCACGAGCCGCGGCAGCCGGCAAAACGCCGCTCTTGTGCGCGCACGGCAAGAGTGCTAACAGCGAATTCCCAGACTGATGCGTCAACATAATTATGCAGGACGCCACCGGGGGCTTCGTCTCACCAGGTGCCGGATGACATTACTTCACGGGAAGGAGGGCGGCCATGTCCACGACCTCAACAGCCGGCGGACCAGCTGACTCCGAATGGGTACGGCCCACCTGGGAAGAAGTAGTACAGGCTCACTCAGCCAAAGTGTATCGGCTGGCCTACCGCCTGACCGGGAACCGGCACGACGCCGAAGACCTCACGCAGGAGGTCTTTGTCCGTGTCTTCCGCTCCCTGGACAAATTCCAGCCCGGAACCCTGGACGGGTGGCTGCACCGCATCACCACCAACCTCTTCCTGGACCAGGCGCGGCGCAAGAGCCGCATCAGGTTCGACGGGATGACAGAAGAGGCAGAGAGCCGTCTGCCCAGCAACGGGCCGGGACCGGAGCGAAGCTTTGAGTTCAATAACCTGGACGTGGACATTGCCCGGGCACTGGATGAACTTCCGCCCGACTTCAGGGCTGCCGTAGTCCTGTGCGATCTTGAGGGACTTTCCTATGACGAAGTGGCCCGTGCCCTGGGCGTCAAGCTTGGAACGGTCCGCTCCCGGATCCACCGCGGCCGCACCATGCTGAAAGAGAAACTGGCACACCGGGACCCGCAGGTCCGCACCCTCTCCGGACCGCGGCTCAAGCTGCCGCGGGTGGCAGGCGCCAGCTGAAATCCATGCGACACCCCACACGACTTTTGCAGGAGTACCTTGACGGCCGGACGAGCCCGGCCCGCACCGCTGCGCTGCAGTCACACCTCTCGCGGTGCGCCCGCTGCCGTTCGGAAGCAGCCCGGGAGCGCCGGCTGAGGGCCCGCCTGAGCTCCTTCGCAGTTCCTGAACCGGGTCCTGAGCTGCGTGAACGCATCGAACGCACGGCACGCCCGGCAGGCGGCGGCGCACCGGACGGTTACGCGGCACGGCCGCATGCTGGCTCCGGCCGCCGGCGGCTCGCAACCGCAGCGGGAGTAGTGGCCGCCGCCGTTGGGCTGGCCCTTTCCACCGCATACCTGCTGGGCGGATGGGCCCAGTCGCCGGCAAACCAGCAGGCCGCGCCGGGCTTAGCCGATGTATGGCATGACGTGACCGGGGGAGGCGGGGATGATCAGCTCGCCCCTGAACAGCTCGCGGAACTGCGGTCCCGGGGGTGGGTCTGCCCGGAGCTGGCCTCGGCGGGAATGGCACTGGCGGAGGCCCGCACGGCCATGGTTGATGAGGAACCGGCGGTCATCATGACCTTGGAAGGCAACGGAACCAGGGTGACTGTCTATGAGACCCACCCTGCCTCCTGGTCCGAAGAAACCGTGGTGGACGGTGTCAGCGGGAAACCGGTCACAGAGGAAGGGTTCATCCTGCAGGACCAGCGTCCGGGACAGCCGCAGGTATGGACTCACCCCCAGCGTCCCCACCATGCAGTCGTGGCCTCGAAGCGGGTTACCTACACTGTGGACGTGTCTCCGTCCGGGGAGATCCTGCATGAAGCTGTCAGCGAGATTTCCCTGACCGAGTCCTCGCGGCTGGCGCTGCACGCCCGGGAGAGGGCCCAAGGCGTATGGGAGCGCATCAAGAGCGGCTTGTCCGTAATGACAGGGGCCGGGGGGCAGGGTTGACGCCATCCGCAGTAAACCGTGCGTCCGGTGCCGGAACTGGCCTGTGGTGCAGCAGGAAAGGTAGTCTTCACAGGTGATCGGAATCAACGGCTATGAGCTGCTCGTCCTGGCGATCCTCGCTGTGGCGGTGCTGGGTCCCGAAAGGCTGCCGGAATACGCCTCCCAGCTAGCGCGGCTGGTCCGTGAAGTGCGGCGGATGGCCACCGGTGCCCGGGAACAGCTTCGGGAAGAGGTTGGCCCCGAAATTGACGAAGTGGACTGGCGCAAGCTTGATCCGCGGCAATATGACCCGCGCCGGATCATTAAGGAAGCACTCCTGGATGATTTCGAGGACGCCGTTAAGCCTGTGAGTGCGCGTCCCGCGCCTGCTGCGCCGCAGGCAACCGCAGCCGGCCCCGGTGCTGACCGCGCCGCTGCATCCAACGGGGCACCGGCCGTGAAGCCGCTCATGCGGCTGCAGGACGGGGACCCGGCGCCCTTTGACACCGAAGCCACGTAAACACGCCGAGAACCCGGAGCAGCGGGTCAGGGGGCTCCTAGCGCGGCGTCACACCGAGCTTCAACCCCGAGAGACCCCGGGGACGTCTGGCCAGGGTCCCGGCTATGCGGCGCAGCTCGGCGCCGGCAGAACCCTCCACCAGGGCTGCATCGGAGAGCACCACAGGTGCACCCGAGTCTCCGCCTGTCCGCAGATCAACATCAAGCGGGATGCTTCCCAGCAGCGGAATGTCTTTGCCCAGTGCTTCGCTGAGCCGTTTGGCCACGATCTCTCCGCCGCCGGAGCCGAACAGCTCCATCCGCTCTCC
Source organism: Arthrobacter sp. APC 3897 (assembly GCF_030407495.1). Taxonomy (GTDB): domain Bacteria; phylum Actinomycetota; class Actinomycetes; order Actinomycetales; family Micrococcaceae; genus Arthrobacter_B. The sequence goes on from NZ_JASDDG010000017.1 coordinate 86,209, forward strand.
GGTGGGCAGCTGGAGCCAGGACATGTTCTCGATGACACCGGCAACGCTCTGCCCGGTCTGGGATGCCACTGATCCGGCCCGTTCCGCCACGCCCGCGGCCGCAGCCTGGGGCGTGGTCACCACCAGGATTTCCGACTTCGGCAGCAGTTGCGCCACCGAAATGGCGATGTCACCGGTACCGGGCGGCAGGTCCAGGAACAGGACATCAAGGTCGCCGAAATACACGTCGGTGAGGAACTGTTCCAGGGCACGGTGAAGCATGGGCCCGCGCCAGGCAACCGGAGCATTGCCGGCAACGAACATGCCGATGGAAATGGTCTTGATGCCGTAGGCCACCGGCGGAAGGATCATTTCGTCCACGCGGGTGGGCGCCTGGGTGATGCCCAGCAGTCCGGGGATGGAGAAGCCGTGTACGTCAGCGTCCACGATCCCCACACGCAGCCCGGAGGCTGCCATGGCGGCGGCCAGGTTTACGGTGACGCTGGATTTTCCCACCCCGCCCTTCCCGCTGGCGACCGCGTACACGCGGTTCAGGGAACCGCGCCGGT
>NZ_JASDDG010000018.1 GCF_030407495.1 Arthrobacter sp. APC 3897
CGGGTTTCCTGATCCACCCGGGCACCGGCTGGCTGATTGAGGCAGGGACCGGCTACCTGGTCGAAGCCGGAAGCCTGCTGTACACGAATTTCCGCTGGGATCCTGTAACCGGCGTTGTGGTTGAGATAGTGGATGACCAGGAGCCGGCCGGCCCCACTCCGTCCCCTGCGGAGCCGCCGTCCCCCTCGCCGACCGCCGCCGCGACAGCGGTCACGTCACCTTCCCCGGCAGCCGCACCCGCGCCGTCGGCAACCGCTTCGCCCAGCCTGCTGGCGGCAGTGCCCGGCAGCGACAGTGAAGGGGCGGACGGCAGCGGATGGCTGGTGCGCACCCTGGTGATTCTGGGACTCATCGGAGCGGGCGCCCTCTATTACATTAAGCTGCGCGGATCCTCGGCGAAGGCTGCTTTCACCCGATAACGGGCGGCAGGGGATAGACTGTCACGGTCTTATACCGTGGTCCATGCCACAGCACAACTCTGGGGGGGTAGTTTTTGCGGGTTCTCTTACTCACTCATTCCTACTCGCCGGAGCACAGCCCTCCGCAGCGCCGCTGGACCCAGATCATCCGTTCCTTCCGGCAGCGGGGCTGGGACGTCGACGTCGTGGCTCCCGTTGCTCATGCGCCCCACGGCCGGCGCACGCTGCCCAAGGCAGAAGCGGGCCGGGCCTTCCGCCGCGATACCGGAGTTTTCGGGGAACAGATTCGACGGGTCCCCTACCTCCTGCACCGCACCACGCGGCTGGGGCGCCTGTCGGACCATCTGTTTTCAGCGGCCTGCAGCGTACCGGCTGCCCTCCTGGGCCCCAAACCGGACGCCGTCATTGTCACCGTCCCCAGCCTGCCCATCCTCGGGGCCGGCTACCTCGCTGCCCGGCTGCTGCGCACACCGCTGGTTGTGGACATGCGGGACGCCTGGCCGGACATAGCACGCGACGCACGGCTGGTTCCGGGCAGCGCAAAAGGCCTGGCCGAGCGCATCATCATGGGAATCCAGGACAGCGCAGCCCTTGTTGTCACAGTGACCTACGGATTCGCGCAGACGCTCAGGGACCGCGGGCTGGGCAACGTAGCCACAGTGAGCAACGGCGTTGACGTGTCAGTCCGCGAGCTGCTGATGCCGCCTCCCGAGCAGTCGGAATTCCTCAACGTGCTGTATCTCGGCAACCACGGCGAGAGCCAGCGGCTGGACATCGTGATCCGTGCGGCCGCCCTGGCCCGGGACTGCGTCCGGCTGAACCTGGTGGGACACGGCGTCCAGCGCCGCGAACTGATAGCCCTCGCCCGGGAGCTGGACGCACCGGTGGTCTTCCACCATCCGGCGGTGGGCGCCGAGGTGATGGAACACTACCGGCACGCTGATACCTGCGTGGTGTCGCTGCGGGATGATTGGAAGTCCTTTGAAACCACCATTCCTTCCAAGACTTATGAAGTGCTTGCGGTTGGCCGGCATGTGACCGGTATTGTGCTGGGCGAGGCCCGCAAGATCATTGAAGAATCCGGAGCCGGTGACGTAGTGTCCGCCCACCCCGAAAAGGTTGCCGAGCTGTGGCGTGAACTCGCAGCTGACCGGACCAGGCTGCTGACCGGCACCGCAGGACGGGACTGGGTTCATGACAATGCCAACGTCGATGCCCTGGCCGATGCCTATGCCGAGCTGCTGACCACCCTGGTGGACGGAGTCTCCACCCCGTGAACCGTTTCGGCACACTTGTGCGCAATCTGCTGCTGGCCGGCGGAACCGCCGTCGAACACCTGGGCGATGATCCGGTGGTCCTGGCACTTCAAATCTCCCGCCGGCTTCCTCCCGGCGTGCTGAGCCCGCCGCTGGACACCGCCGCCCGCATCCCAGGGCGGGGCACCCTCGCCTCGCTGGTGGCGCTGCTGCGCGGGGACAGGCAGCGGCTGGAAGCGAACCTCCGTGCGTGTCTGCAGGGCGGCGGCCGCGACGGTCAGCGGCTGCGGATGGCGGACGTGGCCACAGCTGCCGGACTGCCGGACCTTGCCGCCGGGCTCCTGGAAAACGTCCGGCCGGACGCCCGCGGCCGCCGGGGAACCCTGGCCCGGCTGAACTGGTACAACGGCAGCACCTCCGAAGCGGTCAGCGCCCTGGACGGTGGATCCCGCCGGGAGCTCGCCCAGCAGCGCCGCCTGGCGGCTGAAGCGCGGGTTTTCGCCGGCTGGCAGCCCCGGCTGGCGCCGGTGCGGGGGTATGAGCCGGAGCCCCGGACGGTGCTCCATGTCCTGACCAATTCGCTGCCGCACACGCAGAGCGGATATGCGCAGCGGACACATTCCATCCTCAAAGCCCAGCTGGAGCTGGGGTGGAACGTCCATGCCGTGACCCGGTTGGGCTATCCCGTGCAGGTGGGCAAGCTGGGGGCCGGGGATACGGACGTGATCGACGGCGTGGCATACCACCGGCTGCTTCCGGCCCGGATGCCCTTTGGCATGGACCGCCGGCTGCAGCGGCAGGCAGAGGACATGCTGGCACTGGCCCGGGTCCTCCGGCCAACCGTGCTGCACACCACCACACACTTCACCAACGGACTGGTCACCGCGGCCGTGGCGGAAGCCCTCGGTATTCCGTGGGTGTACGAGGTCCGCGGGCAGCTGGCGGACACCTGGGCCTCCACCCGGCCCGAGGAAGCCCGGAGCAGCCGGCGTTACCGGGATTTCAAGGCCGCGGAGGCCCGGATCATGAACCGCGCCTCGCTGGTGCCCACCCTGGGCACGGTGATGGCTGAGGAAATCACCGCTGCCGGGGTGGACCCCGCCAAGATTGTGCTGCTGCCCAACGCCGTGGGGGAGTTCTATCTGAAGGAGCCGCTGGCGCCCCGGGAGGCGCGCCTGCTGCTCGGACTTCCCGCGGACACGGAGATCATCGGAACCGTCAGCAGCCTGGTTGACTATGAAGGCCTGGACGATCTGCTGCGGGCCTTCGCCGTGCTTGCACCGAAACACCCGCAGCTGACCTGCCTCATCGCCGGCGACGGCGTGGCGGCACCCGCATTGAAGGCGCTCGCCGCAAAACTGGGGATAGACCGCAGGGTGGTGTTCCCGGGTCGTGTATCCCGCCAGGATGCACATTTGTATCATCAGGCACTCGACATCTTTGTGGTGCCCCGGAAGGATCTGAACGTGACACGAGCGGTTACCCCGCTGAAACCCGTGGAAGCCATGGCCTGCTGCACCCCCGTGGTGGCCAGCAGCCTGCCGGCGCTCCGGGAATTGGTGAACGACGGCGGCAACGGCACCCTGGTGCCGGCGGCAGACCACGCGGCGCTGGCGGCAGCGCTCAGCCGCCTGCTCACCGATGGCGGTCAGCGCACCCGGATGGGTGTCAACGGGCGCCGGCATGTCCTGGCTACCCGGACCTGGCACGCCAACGCGCAGCTCTGCGTGGAGAAGTACGGCTCCCTGACGGTTGCGGCCTGATGGCCGGGATCAAGGCGGATTCCCAGTCCGGCCGGCAGGGGGATTCCGTGCCCGGAGTCCAGGTGAAACCGCTGTCCGTGGATGTCCGGGGACTGCAGCGCGTGGGCGCGCGCCCGGGTTTTGTGGACTACGTTGTCCAGGTCTGGAACTACCGCCAGTTTATTTTCTATGACGCCAAGTCACGGGTGCAGAGCGGAAACCGCCGGGACCGGCTGGGCAGCATCTGGCTGATCCTGAATCCCGTGCTGAACGGGCTGACCTACTTCCTGATTTTCGGCCTGCTGCTGGGAACAGGGGGAGGTATCGAGAACTTCATCGGCTACCTGGTGATCGGCATCTTCCTCTTCCAGTACAGCTCACGCGCCATCACCAACGGTGCGCGGTCCATCCAGCAGAACCGGTCAGTTATCCAGGCCTTTTCCTTTCCGCGGGCCACTCTGCCCATTGCCGTAAACCTGCGCGAGCTGCTCGCCAACATTCCGGTGTTCATCGTGATGGTGCTGATTGTCCTGCTGATCCCTCCCACCGAGGAAATCTCCTGGCTGGGATTGCTCATCATCCCGGCTCTGCTGCTGCAGAGCATCTTCAACCTGGGAGTGGGACTGATCCTGGCCCGGGTGATCTCCAAGGTGAATGACGTGGTGCATCTCCTGAGTTTCGCGCTGCGGGCCTGGATGTACGCTTCGGCAGTCTTTTACTCCTACGACAGGTTTATCCACCAGCCGGTGATGCTTGAGATCATCAAGCTCAACCCGCTGTTCAACGTCCTGGATATTGTCCGCGACGTGCTGCTCTACAACACCGCGCCGGACTGGCAGTCCTGGGCCGTCCTGAGCTGCTGGGCGCTGGGTGCGCTTGCCATCGGGTCCGTCTACTTCTGGCGGGCGGAGGAAACCTATGGACGGGGTTAAGGACCTGGAGTACCTGCAGGAGGACCCCTGCATCGTCATCGATGACGTGAGCATGCGTTACCGTGTGCCGTCCAGCGAGGCACCCGCCGCCGATGACACGTCCAGCGGTACCTCGCGATTTCTGCGGCGTGTGATGGCAAGACCCAACCTGGTCACCGTCAACGCGCTGAACCCCATGTCCCTGGTGGCGCTCCGCGGCGAATCAATAGGCATTGTGGGCCGCAACGGCTCGGGCAAAAGCACCCTCATGAAACTCATCAGCGGGCAGGTCAAACCCACCACGGGGGCTGTCTACGCCGTGAGCACCCCGGTCATGCTGGGAGTTAACGCTGCTCTGGTTCCCGAACTGCCAGGTGACCACAACGTGGTGCTGGGCTGCCTGGCCATGGGAATGTCCAAAGCGCAGATCGCTGAGAAGTTCGACGAAATCGTGGAACTCTCCGGCTTGGAAAAGGCCATTCACCTGCCGATGCGCTCCTACTCTTCCGGGATGGCGTCCCGGCTTCGCTTTGCCATTGCCGCCAGCATCGATCCGGAAATACTCCTCATTGACGAGGCATTGAACACCGGTGACGCGCAGTTCGCGGACCGCAGCAAAAAGCGGATGGACGAGTTGCGCGGCAGGGCGGGCTGCGTGTTCCTGGTCAGCCACAGCCTTGATACCATCCTGGAGATGTGCACCCGCGTCGTCTGGATCGACAAAGGGGATCTGCTGATGGACGGCGACCCCGGAGCGGTTGTCAGCGCCTACAAGGACTTCACGCGGCACCTTTCCAAGGGCAACAACATCAGTGCCGCGAAAATCCGGACAGATGCCATGGAATCCCTGACCGTCACCCGGGTGATGGAGCGTTCCACCGGCCGCCGCAGCCTGAGGATGCAGTAGGTGGCTTTGCTGGGCGACGTCCGCACCGGACTCTGGCACCTGCGCGCAGGTGGCCCCGCCCAACTCAAGGAATGGAAAATCCGCAGCCGGGCCGAGCGTAACTTCGCGGATCCCGCCAATGCCCGCGGTGTGGAAGCCGGATGGATCGGCCGGGGCGCCGCACGCCGGTTATCGATCCCGGCGGCACCGCTGCCCGCACCGGTGCCGCGCAGGAGCGACCTCACGGTCGGCGTCATCCTGGACGAATTCTCCGCCATGGCCTTTGCCTACGAGTGGAACACGGTGGCTCTGGACCCGGCGTCCTGGCGGCAGCAGATGACAGCGGCGGCAGTGGACCTGGTTTTCATTGAATCGGCCTGGGCCGGCAACAACCGGCTTTGGCGCGGCAAACTCGCCGGTCCATCCGGTCCTGCTCCCGAACTCGTGGAGCTGCTCCAATGGAGCCGACACAACGGAATCCCGACGGTCTTTTGGAACAAGGAAGATCCGCCCCACTACCAGGACTTCCTTCCTGCAGCAAAGCTCTTTGAACATGTCTTCACTTCCGACGTGCGCCGGGTCCCGTTTTACCGGCAGGATCTCGGTCACGAGCACATTGGTGTGCTGCCGTTTGCCGCACAGCCTGCCATCCACAACCCGGTGCGTCCCCGGCACGGCCGGCACTCCCGGGACATCGCCTTTGCCGGCATGTACTTTGCCCACAAGTATCCGGAGCGCCGCAGCCAGATGGACCTGCTCCTGGGCGGGGCCATGGACGCATCGGAAAAACTCGCCACCGGGCTGGAGATCTTTTCCCGCAAGCTCGGCGGTGACAGCAACTACCAGTTCCCGGCGCCGCTGAATACCCGGGTGGTGGGTTCCCTGAGCTACCCCCAGATGCTCTCCGCCTACAAGACGTACAAGGTGTTCCTTAACGTGAACTCCGTGGTGGATTCGCCCAGCATGTGCGCCCGCCGGATCTTCGAAATCAGTGCAGCCGGCACCCCCGTCATCACTACGCCCAGCGCCGCCGTGGAGCAGTTTTTCGCTCCAACGGAGGTGCCCGTGGCAACCACCAGGGAGGAAGCGGCCGCACTGAGCCGCGGCCTGGCCTCCAACCCGGAGTACAACGACAGGACCGTGCACCTGGCCCAGCGCCGGATCTGGGAGCAGCACACCTACGCACACCGTGCGGAGGAGGTTCTGGCAGCCGTACTGCCGGACCGTGCCCGCCCCCTGATCCGGCCCGCCGTTTCGGCGCTGGTGCCCACCATCCGGCCGCACCAGCTGGACGGCCTGTTCGCCACCATTGCCCGCCAGCGGAACGTGGATGTGGAACTGGTGCTGCTGACCCACGGATTCGAGCTGGAACCGGGCAGGCTCGAGGAACTGCAAACCACGCACGGGGTGGCGAAAGTAAAGCTGCTGACCGCCGGACGCGGCGTATCACTGGGCGAATGCCTGAACAGGTGCGCCGCTGCCGCCACCGGAGAGGTAGTGGCCAAAATGGACGACGACGACCATTACGGTCCCCACTACCTCAGCGACCAGCTGCATGCCCTGCATTATTCGGGCGCGGACATCGTGGGCAAACAGGCGCATTACATGCACCTGCGCACCTCCAACGCCACAGTGCTGCGGTTCGGACACCGGGAGCACCGGTACACGGACTTCGTCATGGGCCCCACCATCACGGCCCGCCGCAGCCTGGTCCTGGAACTGCCCTTCCCCGCGCTGGGGCTGGGCGAGGACACCGGGTTCCTGCGGCAGGCTGCAGCCGCGGGCAAACGCATTTACTCATCAGACCGTTTCAACTACTTTCAGGTCCGGGAAGCAACCGGGCACACATGGCAGGTGGCGGACGCCGCCCTGCTGGCGTCCGGTGACCTGAAATTTTATGGGGGACCGCATGAACACACAGACATTTAATCCCGGGGAGGCTGCCACCGAAGTCTCCACGGTCGCCGTCGTCGGCCTTGGCTATATTGGCCTGCCCACCGCCGCCATCCTGGCCGGCAAGGGACTGCACGTCATCGGTGTGGACGTAAATCCGGACACCGTTCAGGCCGTCAACGAAGGCCGGGTGCCCTTCATCGAACCCGATCTGGGTGTTCATGTGGCCGGCGCAGTGAGCCAGGGGCATCTCACGGCGCAGGAAAGCATGCCGGAGGCGGACGCCTACATCGTGGCTGTGCCCACTCCGTTCCGGGATGACAAGACTGCCGATCTGGTCTACGTGGAGCAGGCCGCCCGCAGCATTGCCGCCAGGATCCGTCCCGGCAACCTGGTGATCCTCGAGTCCACCTCGCCTCCCGGCACCACGCGCCGGATGGCGGACGTCATTCTTGACCTGCGTCCCGACCTGTCCGCGGCGGCCGGCAGCGACAGGGACCGGGTCCTGTTTGCGCACTGTCCCGAGCGTGTGCTGCCCGGAAGAATTATGATCGAGCTGGTCACCAATGACCGCATCATCGGCGGACTGACACTGGAGGCTGCCACAGCCGCCGCCGGCCTGTACAGCACGTTCTGCCAGGGGCGTATCCACCTCACTGACGCTGCCACGGCTGAAATGGCCAAGCTGGTGGAAAACGCCTACCGGGACGTGAACATCGCGTTCGCGAACGAACTCTCCGTCATCAGCGGCAACCTCGGCATTGACGTGTGGAATCTGATTGAGCTGGCCAATTACCACCCGCGCGTCAATATCCTCCAGCCCGGTCCCGGAGTAGGGGGCCACTGCATTGCCGTGGATCCCTGGTTCATCGTGTCCGCGGACCCGGAGAATTCCCGCCTGATCCGCACAGCGCGCGAGGTCAACGACGCAAAGCCCGGCCATGTCATTGCCGAGGTAAAGACGGCGGTTGAGGGGATTGAAGCTCCCGTCATTGCAGCCCTGGGACTGGCTTTCAAAGCGAATATTGATGACACCCGCGAATCCCCGGCAGTGGAGATTGTCCGCCGGCTGGCACTGGAAAACCCCAGGGCGCGGATCCTGGTGGGACGGTCATTCCCGGGAGCTAAACTTCCCGATGAACTGTCCCCGCTGCCGAACGTATCGTCCGTCGTCACCAATGACGCCGTAGCCGCCGCTGACGCCGTCGTCCTCCTGGTGGACCACGATGCCTTCCGGGAAATCCGCCCCGAACAGCTGGCCGGAAAGGCCGTCATCGATACCAGGGGATTTTGGCGCACCACGGCATGAAGCGGCTCGCCAAACGGTTCGCGGCCGCCGGTGCCGGTCTGCACCCGGCGCTGAAGGCTCGCCTGCGGCGCACCGTGGGGCGCGGCCGGCCGGACCACGGAGAGCTGAGCGTGGTGGTGCCCATGCACAATGTGGCTCCGTACCTGGAGCGTTGCCTCACCAGCCTGGTGAACCAGACTTACGCCAACCTGGACATCATTGTGGTGGATGACGGATCAACCGACAGCTCAGCAGCAGCTGCCGGCCGGTATGCCGCGTATGATCCGCGGATCCGCCTGATTAAGCTTCCCCACGGCGGCAACGGGCGCGCCCGCAATGCCGGCATCGCTGCCGCACGCGGAGAGTTCCTCACCTTTGCCGACGCCGACGACGTTGTTCCCGGCAACGCCTACGAAGTCATGATGGCGTCTCTGGCGGCGTCCGGGTCCGATTTCTGCGTGGGATCCTACGGACGGATCCGAGGCAGCCGGAAGATCCCGGTCCGGTTGGCCGGGAGCATCCACGCACGGATGAGGACCGGCGTTACGGTCAGCGATATTCCGGAGGTTATCGACAACGTCTTCCTCTGGAACAAGGTCTTCCGCCGGGACTTCTGGGACCGTCAGGTAGGTCCCATGCCGGAGAACATCCGGTATGAGGACCAGGAAACCACTGCCCGGGCCTATCTGCGCTCGCAATCCTTCGATGTGCTTCCGGATGTGGTCTACTGGTGGCGGATCCGGGAGGACGGCTCTTCCATCACCCAGGCCAAACATCTGATCGAAGATCTGCGGGACCGGCTCTCCGTAGCCGGTGACGTCACCGCCCTCTGTGAGGCGGAGGCGCCGGCACCGGTTGCCGCAGGCTGGTTCCGGCGGCTGCTGGGCGCGGACCTCCTTCCCTATATTGAACAAATTCCGGACGCCGGCGAGGAGTATTGGCAGCTGCTTAGACGGGGTGTCCGGCAGCTCTGCGCAGCCGGGCAGCCGCATCTGCGGGACATTGATCCGCAGGTACGCGTGCTGCTGCACCTGACGGCGGAGGGAAGGCGTGAGGATATCCGGCGAGCCCTGGTGGACCGGATCAACAACGGAACCGCCAGCCCGCTCGTCTTTGACCGGGGACGGATCTTTGCTGAGCCGCCGCTCCTGCAGGTACTCGCTGAACCCGTGGACCGGGAGCTCCTGGCAGTGGACGCCCGGCACCTTGACCTGGTGGCTGCGCTTGCACCACCCGTGACGGAGCACGACGGCGGTGCCACCCTCAGGGGATACGCCTACCTGCGCAACGTGGACCTGCGCCGCACTACAGTGCAGCTTTCCGTGCGCGTCTGCGGGGACGAGGGTTTCCAGCCGCTGCCGCTACAGCCCGGCACGGACCCCGGCCTGGATACTGCGTCGGGGGACCGGAACTGCAGTTATGCGGATTCCGCCTTTTCCCTGCAGATAAATGCGCCGCTGCCAGTGGAGCTGACGGTGTGTGCGGAAGTGGACGGACACCGGACCGAACGGACGGTAGCCCTGCCCGTTCCCGCCGGACCGGGCGCCAAGTCCCGCGGCAACGGTCCCGCAGTGACAGCCTTCGCCGCTGAAGCCGGCGGCGACGCCATAGACATAGTGGTGGACGGCGCTCCTGCAGCGGCAGCCTTTGCCCTGGTCACCGCGCGTTTCCGGATTCCGGCAGGAGACGCCGAGCCGCTGCCCGACGGCGGGACGCGGCTCCGGTTCCCCCTGCCCGTCACACGGTGGGGCAGGGAACTGCCGGCCCCGCCGTCGGACTCTTACACCCTGCGCTGGAACGCCGGGGGAGGCCGGCCGGACCCGTCGGATCCCACCGTTCCAGTTGCCGAAGACACGGCCGCATCCTTCCGGTCCAGCCTGTTGTCCGCGGCGCGGGTCTGCGGCCTGCGGACAGCGGCAGGAGCCATGGCCGTCAGCATCGCTGCTCCGCTGGCCGCGGATGAAGCGGGAACCTTTCACCAGTACCGGCTGCGGCGCGAGGTCTTCGGCACGCACCCTGCTCCGGAACTCACGCCCGGAGTTTTCTTTGAAAGCTTTGGCGGAAAAAGCTGCACGGACAGTCCCCGGGCCATTTCCGATTACCTTGCCGCCAATGGTTTTGATGAGCCTCTGTATTGGTCCGTCGCTGACCGTTCCGTCCCCGTGCCGGACTATGCGGTGCCCCTGCTGCAGGGATCCGCTCAGTGGTACCGGAAACTGGCCTCCACCCGGCGGCTGGTCAACAACAACAACTTCCCTTGGTATTTCCGTAAATCGCCGGGCCAGTTCTACCTGCAGACCTGGCACGGAACGCCGCTGAAAAAAATTGGCCTGGACGTGCCGCAGCGGGTGCTCTCCCTGTCCTACCGGGACCTGATGGCCCGGGAAGCAAAGTGGTGGGACCTGCTGCTGGCACAGAATGACTTTGCCGCCGGAGTGCTTCCGACGGCGCTGGGCTATAAGGGGGAAGTGCTGACTGCCGGATACCCCCGCAACGATGCACTGCTGCATCCACAGGCCGCGGACGGCGGGAACAGGGTGCGGGCCCTGCTCGCAATTCCGGCGGACCAGAAGGTGCTGCTCTACGCTCCCACCTGGCGCGACAGTGTCCGGGACGGCGCCGGCCGGTCGGACTGGAACGGATTCCTCGACGTAGCGGAAGCCAGCCGCCGGTTGGGGCCGGGATGGACCTTCCTGATCCGCGGCCACCACAACGTTGCCGGCCAGCGCCGGATCGAGAACCACCCTGCGGCGATCGATGTGACCGACTATCCGGACATCAATGATCTGTATCTGGTCTCGGATGTCCTGGTCACTGACTACTCCTCGGCAATCTTCGACTATGCAGTGCTCCGGAAGCCAATGGTCCTGCTGGTTCCGGACCTGGCTGAGTACCGCAGGTCGCGCGGACTGTATCCGGAGCCGTCCGATGTCTTTGGGCTGCTGCCGACAGCGTCCGCTACTGATGAACTCATCTCTGCACTGACACGGAGTGCAGCCGCCGGTGAACCGGCTTGGAGCCGCATCGCGGACCGTTATGCTTCCGCTGAACAAGGCACGGCGGCAGCGGCGTCCGTTGCACTGCTGCCAGCCTCCGCTCATTTCCAGAACCCCACAGGAGTCCAACGTGGCTAAGGGCCAATTTTCCCTCGTAGTGGCGCTGTATAACGTGGCCGACTATGTTCCCACCTTCCTCAAGTCTCTGGAGGCCCAGACCTACCCGTTGGCGGACCTGGACATAGTTGTGATCGACGACGGCTCCACCGACGAATCTGCGGATGTGGTGTCTGAATGGGCCCGCGGCCGTTCCAACGTCCGCCTGGTCCGCAAAGAAAACGGCGGCCCGGCCTCGGCCCGCAATGTGGGACTGGACCTGGTCCGGAATGCCTGGGTGACCTTCTGCGACCCGGACGACGCCTTCCACCCGCACTATTTTGACCGGATTGCCGCCTTCATCAGCCGTGATGTCCAGCAGTCCGCACAAATGCTCACCGGCCGGCTCGTGCAGTTCAACGACTCTTCACTGCGGACGTCGCAGGGCCACCTGCTGAACCGCAAGTTCCGCCAGGGGGACCTGCTGGTTGATCTGGACCTGAACCCGGAGTACTTCCACATGCACGGGCCCACCACCTTCCTCCGCAGAGAGATGCTGGAGGCGCATCAGCTCCGCTTTGACGAACGCATCCGCCCCAAATTCGAGGACGCGAATCTCATCGGCCGCTACCTCGCGGCGGCCGGCCGTCCGGTAGTAGGCCTTGTTGCCTCGGCCAGCTACTACTACCGCCGGCAACGCCGCGGCACAGCGTCACTGGTGCAGGGGACATGGGCCGACCCCCGTGCCTACAGCGACCTGCCGCAGTACGGCTGGCTGGGCATGCTCGAGGGCGTGCGTTCCAGTGCCGGAGGGGTTCCGCACTGGGCACAGTACATGGTGCTTTATGACCTGGTCTGGCTCTACATTGATGACAAGCGCATGCACAGCGACACCGGCTCCGCCACGCCCGAGCAGCAGGCCCGCATGCATGAGCTGCTGGAAAGCATCATCTCCCTGATTGACGAAGACGTCATCAACACGTTCAGCGTGGTCAGCCAGGGGTGGCTTTTCCACAGTATTCTCCGCACCTACTACAAAGGCATCCGCGACGCTGATCCTCTCGTGGTGGAGGGGACAACGGATCCGGTGCAGCAGGTCACCACCTACAACTACCTCTACCAGGGAAACGTGCCGCAGGAAGAGTACCTGGTGGACGGCGTTTCCCGGGTTCCGGCGGCCGCAAAGGTGCTCGAACACCGGGTGCTGGGCAGAGTCCTCATCCGTGAGCGGATCCTTGTTCTGCCGGCAGGGGAGAGCGCAGAGATTGTGCTTGACGGCGTCACAGCGGTTCCCTCCAAGGACCGCGGAGTTCCGCTGCAGCCCGGACGGCGGCCTACGCCGGCTCCCTACCTTCAACTGGCTGCGGGGCGGGCAAGGAGCCGTCTGACTAAGACGGTAGGTGGAAGCCGTATATCCCGGCGCCTGGCGCGTGCCCGTGCGGGACTCACCGTCCGGCAGGTACTGTCCGGACAATCCCGTTCACGGACGGCCGCGTCGGCAATAAAGCGGGTGATCCGCCGGCAACTCAAGTCTGCCGCAGCCAAGAAACGGGCTGCTGCGGACCGTGCGCTCATCCGCCGGGCATCCAGCGAACCTGTGCGCTCGCGGTACAAGGATGCCTGGCTGCTGATGGACCGGATTGACCGGGCCGATGACAATGCCGAGCACCTCTACCGGTACCTCATGAAGCACCGCCCCGACATCAATATCCACTTCGTGATTGAAAAGGACTGTCCCGACTGGCACCGGCTGCAGGGCGACGGCTTCAAGCTGGTCCCCTACGGCTCGGATGAATCGGTGCTGCTGGTACTGAACGCCGCCTATAAGCTCTCGTCTCACGCTAACTGGAACGTCGAATACCCGGTGAGCCGACGCCGTTACGGTGCGGGCAGCGCCAAATTCGTCTACCTTCAGCACGGAGTCATTAAAGACGACATGTCGCGTTGGATCAACGGCAAGAACATTGCAGCCATGGTCACAACCACCCGTGGCGAGCACGAGTCCATTGCCGGTGACAACAGCGTTTACCGGCTGTCCAACCATCAGGCCAAACTCGTTGGGCTGCCTCGTTACGATGCCCTGCGTAAGGCAGCGCTTGCCTCACCGGTGGAGGAGCGCCGCCGGCTACTCATCGCACCCACCTGGCGTCAGTACGTGAAAAAGGTCATCGAAGTGTGCCCCACGCCTGCCGAGGCGGCCAGGGCATTCGAAGAAACCGACTTCGGTAGCACATGGATGGCGCTGCTGCGCTCTGCGGAGCTGAAAGAACTGAGCGTGAACGAGGACATGGACGTGGTCTTCATGCCCCACCCGGAGTTCGAATTTGTGGTGCCCTATCTCGACCTTCCCGAGTTTGTACGCCCTGCGCGGTACCGGGACGTGAGCGTCCAAGCCGAGCTGACCAAAGCCCACACCATGATTACCGACCATTCCTCCATTGCCTTTGATGCCGCGTATGCCGGCAGCAACCTCATCTACCTGCAGTTCGACGGCGACGAAATTTTCCGCGGCAAGCATGTGTACCGCAAGGGATACTTCGACTACGCCCGGCACGGTTTTGGTCCGGTGACCGAGAACGTGGACAGCGCTATTAAAGAACTCGAACGCATCGTTTGTAGGGGGCTGGCCCGCGAAGGGAAGTATGAGGAGCGGGTACGGGAAACGTTCCCCTTCTGGGATTCACGCTCCTGCGAACGGATCACTGCAGCAGTGGAGAACCTGGCACGTCCCTGGGATCAGCAGCTGCCACTTGATGCGCCTCTCAATACGCCAGGCAACGGGGAATGAAGGCCGCACAGTGGCTGAGGCGGGGAATGAAGCAGCTGAAGCGAAGAGCCGATCCTGATCCCGTGTCCCGCCAACCGGCGGATGCGGCCGGCTGGCTTGCACCGGAAGTGCCGGCCGCTCCAGCACCGGCTGCTGCTGTCACAGGTCTGCGTGAATGGTTGGATCAGGTGTCCGCTGCCGCCGCCGTCGTCGTCTGCAGCGAAGCTCCGGAAGCGGAGATGCGCAACTGGTACGTGCAGCTGCTGGGAGAACTCAGGGACCACCTAACGTATGTGCAGCACAGCGGACCGGAGTACTTCGAGGTTCTTCAGGAGCTTGTTGCCGGCGTGCTGCAGGCTCCGGCCGGGCGTCATGCCCTGTTTACGTTGCCGGATGTTCATCAACGGGTGCTGCTTTGGCTGACGGCACATAACCGGCGCAACGATGTGCTGCTGGTACTGGCGGACCTGCAGGACAATGGCCGCAGCTACCGCCTGTCCACCGCACACGGCGCAGAAACCATCAGGGACTTCAGTGCGGAGCTGTCATACCTCCTGCTGCTCAGCAGCCACGTTGACGCCGAACTGCTCCGGCTAACCCAGGCGGACTTGGTGCTGACAACCCGACTAACGGGATTCGCCTGGACCGAAGACGGAATGCTCAAGCTCGGGGGATGGGCCTATCTTCCCGGAGTCGACCCTGCAGAGTGCGCTTTGGAGGTTCGGTTTCAAGCCACCGGTTCGGATAAGAGCACCACGCTCGCCGTGATCCGGGGGCACGATCCACGGATCGATGCGACGGCATCGGATCGCTGGTTGTCCTATGCCGGTGCAGCTTTCACGGCAATAGTGGATCCCGGAGCGCTGCCGCAGCTGGACCTCCAATCCGGCACAGTCTCGGAGTGGGTGCTGGAAGTGACGTTGAGGTTCGGCGGGATCTCGGTGTGCGGCCCGTTTCGGGACCGGGATCCGGATACCGTGCCGCGGCGTCTTCCGATCGGACCGCTGACCGATGAGCGCATTCGTGTCATTGGCTTGATGGACGGCACCGCGGGCCTCAGGCTCAGGCGGGTGCGCTATTCCTGCAGCGCTGTGTCCGTTGCAATGGACGGGAGCACGGCGGGTATCAGCTTCAACCCTGATGGCGGTGTCACGCCGTCGGCTTTGCATCTTGAAGCGCCCGGCGAACCTCCGTTGGAGTTCCGCCCAACGGATTCCGGCGGAACCTCGTTTGCCGTGGACGTGAGGTCAAGTGGCTCCACCGCCAGCAACCAAAACCAACGCTGGACGGTCAAAGCTGTTCTGCCCAACGGCCGCAGCGAACCGGTGGGCTGGGGCGGCTCAGGCGCCGAGTTGGCAGCGGCGTCGGAGCCCTCAGCGGTGCTGCGAGCCGAATGCACGGGGTACGGGTACCTGCAGCTGGTGATGCAACCGGGGCGGGTGACCCTGGACAGCGCGGAGATCAGCCCGGACGGTGCCACGCTGGTCATGGAAGGAAGGGCGGGTCAATTGCCGGGCTCACCGGATCCAGTGCTCCCGGAGATGCTGTTGCTTACTGCCCGCAATGAACTGCGCCCGCTGTCCACCATCTGGCTGGATGGCACTCATCGTTTCCGCACGGAATTCCCGCTCCAGCAGAACAAATGGGGACACGGGAACCGTGCGCCGGAGGCCGGGCATTACCGCGTGCTGCACGCTGTGACCGACGATGCCGGGCGCGTCCGCAATGCCAGAGTTCCTGCACTGGGACAGCTGCTCCGGCAACTTCCTCTGCGAGCTGAGCGGACATTGGCAGCCCTGGAGCTGGTGGGGGAGGGAAACGAGCAGGATCTGGTACTGCGGGTTTCCGCTCCGCGCCCTTCGGCTGACCGCACCGCCCTGGGCCGTGGCCGATTGATCGCGGATTATTGCGGGACGACGGAAGCGGTGGACCCCGGTGCCGTGCTCTTTGAGACTTTTGACGGCAAGTCCTGCTCGGACAGCGGCCGTGCCATCAGCGATGTACTAGGCGCTCACCGGCCGGATCTGCAGAGGTACTGGACCGTGGCGGACTTTTCGGTGCAGGTTCCGCCGAACTGTACGCCGGTGCTGCGCGAGAGCCCGGAGTGGTTCCGCCTTCTCGCCACCGCCGGCTATCTCGTCAACAACAACAACTTTCCGCACTATTTCCGTAAACGCCCGGAACAGTTCTATCTGCAGACCTGGCACGGAACACCTCTCAAGCGCATCGGTTGCGATACACCCGTGGCCGGAACCACCGCCTCCTACCGCGCGCTGATGCAACGCGAGGCGGCGGCCTGGGACATGCTCCTGGCACAGAATGAGTTCGCTGCCGGCACCTTGGCTGCCGCCTTCGGATACCGGGGGCGGACCGCCGTTCTCGGGTATCCCCGCAATGATGCGCTGGCCGCTGGGCCAGCTGCCGGGCGCCGGGAAGAGACTCGGCGCCGCCTCGGAATCAACCCGGGTCAGAAGGTGCTTCTCTACATGCCCACGTGGCGGGACAGCGCAGCCGCCGCAAGCCGGTACCTTGATTTCAACAAGGCCGCAAGGGAACTTGGTCCGGACTATGTGAATCTTTACCGGGGTCATCACAAGATCGCTGGCCGCCGCAAAACAACGGGTCAGGAGCACTACTTGGACGTCACTGCCTATCCCGAGGTAAACGATCTTTATCTGGCGGCGGACCTGCTGGTCACCGACTACTCCTCGGCCATGTTCGATTTCTGTGTGACCGGCAAACCGATGTACTTTCTGACTCCGGACCTCGAGCATTACCGGGACACCGAACGAGGTTTCTATTTCGATTTTGAGGCGGGGGCACCTGGACCCATTGCGAGTAAGACTGAGGATTTGCTGGCGGCAATCCTCTCAGAGGATGCGGCCGCCGAACAACACTCCCTTCGCTACAAGGTGTTTCTGGAGAGGTTTGCGCCGGACGACGATGGCGCTGCCGCGGGCAGGATTGTGCGGGCAGTTTGGGGGTCATAAACAAAAAGCGGAGACTCGCTGAGACCCAAAGACAAACTATATGTTCGAAGGTGTACTGCAGTTCACCTTTTGTTCCTCTGCGCGTACTCTGGCATGGGGGCGCGAAGATTTGTGTACGTGGCAATGACGAGCTGTCGATATTCGAGAGTCCCATTTCAACACTCCGACGAACAGGACAACAGATGACCGTGCAGGCCGTAATTCTCGCAGCAGGAATGGGGACCAGATTGGCGCGCCCCCATCCGAAGGCATTGACGCAGTTGGATGATGGACGCACGATTATGGAACAGCAGGTAGAGAATCTACGAGCTGCTTTCGGTGACGATCTCCATCTGACGATTGTAGTAGGTTACAAACTGGAACAAATAATGGAGCACGTTCCCGAGGCGTCTTTCGTCTATAACGAGGCCTTTGACCAGACAAATACTTCCAAAAGTCTCCTGAAAGCCCTTAGGAATTCTTTCGACGGCGGCGTTTTGTGGATGAACGGTGATGTTGTTTTTGATCCAGCTATCCTCGGTCACCTTCAGGATCACATACTTGCGGACCAATCCTTCGTTGCAGTGGATACTTCATCAGTCTCTGATGAAGAAGTAAAATATACTGTTGATGAATCCGGGCATATTTATGGTCTATCAAAATCGGTGCAAGGAGGACTTGGAGAAGCCGTCGGTATCAACTTTGTTTCTTCGGCTCATAAGGGGCAACTGGTAGCCCGACTCAACGAAGTTGAGGACCAAGATTATTTCGAGAAGGGAATGGAGATCACGATCGTGCAGGATCGGTTCAAGTATCTCCCTGCAGACATTAGTCAGTTTTATGCTGTTGAGGTGGATTATGCGGATGATTTGGCTCGTGCCAATCAACAACTTTTGGCAGAATCGGCATCAGGAATAACTGCTCGTTGAGCCTAATGTGTTCCACGAAGTACGCCGGGGGCCAAGCAGGGCGGTCAGTCCAGAGCTGTGGCCTCTAAACACTATGGAGATACTCATTGCATGAAACTGTCAAGCTAGTCGTATACCCGTCACCCGTTGTGCTGCCAAGTAACGCGATCCAACGATTCCCGCCGCGGCCGAAGAGTCAGCGACAGGATAGTTACGACGAACTTTTCGATGCAAACACTTTGTTTTATGATTCCGTACAAGTGGACGGTGGAATTAGCCTTATAGGTCCGCCGTTGCTGAACCTTGAGACAGTACTTTCTCAGGGTGTCGTCACAGACCGTAGGGGAAGACCTTTACGGACAGTTCACAACTCGCTGGACCGCACATCGATAATTCGCGTTGACGGAGATGAAAACGTCGATGTTGTGAATATTTGTTCTTCTGAGATGGCTTTGTCGGCTATTGCATCACCCAACTTCCGCGACCTGTTTGAAGGAACGAATACCCTCGTCACCAAATCCAAAGACAATCGTCTAACGTGGATTTCTGATTGGGTCAAGTTTCATGTTGCTGAACAGAAGATTGACGCAGTACTTATCTACGACAATAACTCGAGCCAGTATGGTCCGGAGGACGTTCTCGAGGCCATATCTGTTCCTGGAATCAAAGTTGCCGTAGTGGTTCACTGGCCGTTTAAGTTTGGACCCCAAGGCGGAAGCTGGAACGGGCTAAACGGGGCACCCTGGGATTCAGATTTTTGTGAATATGGCATCATGGAGCACGCGCGTCATCGGTTCCTTGGGGGCGCGGCCGGCGTATTGAATGTTGATATTGACGAGTTGGTTATCACGAAGGGTGATAACACGGTTTTCGATGTTCTCACCGATCTTGAATGCGGGGCTATCTCGTTTGCGGGACGATGGATTGAGACAGCCGGACGCCGTGGCGCCAGTGAGTCGTTCGCTGATTACTCGTACTATGACAAGCGCCGTGCACCAACGACCATAAAGTGGGCTATCTCGCCAACGAAGATACCCGAAGCCACGCAATGGAAGACGCACATGATTGCCGGTGTGACAATGGTTCCTTCCCCGACAACTATGCATCGACACTTCATGGGGATCAGTTCGAATTGGAAATGGCAGCGGTCGACTGACCGTGACCTTGCGGCCCATCATGAACGGGATCATGAATTGTTGACCGCCTTTGGGCGGGCATTTGCCATTGGGGTCTGAAAGAGTCGCTGCGCGGGGTGGGGGACCACTCCTAGAAACCTGCATGGCGCCTTTAGTAGACCTGCGCCGAATTGGCATACAGCCACAGGTGCTCGGAAACAGCGTATAAATCCGCGCTGATTATCATTCGACACGGGGTGGGCCCGTGCTGCGCCCGCTTGCTAATCGGCGAAGTTACGGCTGCCCCAGCATGGAGTGAAACCGGGGCAGTTGGTTGCAGCTTTCGTTCTTAGACAGCAGATGGGGGGAGTCTCGTTCTGAGACTCCCCCATAGATATTTGGTTTGCGCCCCTAGGAGACGTCAGAGATGTGATGCGCCCCAAATATGGTCGTAAACACGCTGTGCGGCCTTCCCATCATCGTGGGATGCGTACAACTTTCTGAAGCTCTCGTATTTATCCGCATAAGCCGTGGTGGGACCCTGAAGTATCGATTCAACCAGGGACTCCGTGCTGGCAACGATGGGACCCGGACTAGTGGATTCAAAGTCGAAATAGAATCCTCTGACCGAATCGCGGTATCTCTCCAAATCAGGTGCGAGGAAGTACATGGGCTTCCCGGTGACACAGTAGTCGAACATGACCGATGAATAGTCGGTGACTAAAAGATCGGAAGCTGTGTACAGCTCATTTATGTCTTCATAATCTGTCACGTCGATGCAACTTAGATTAGTAAGTGCCGGCACTTGACCAGCAACATTGCTGTGTCCCCTTACCAGAAAAACAAAATTGGCTCCCAGGCGGTCGTTTGCTTTCTGGAAATCCAGGAAGGAACTCATCTGATATCGATTGCCCTGGCCTCTGAGGTAATCCCGCCAGGTCGGCGCATAAAGAACAACAGTCTTGTCTTCATCGATGCCTAAGCGACTCCGGACGGCAGCACGTAGAGGGTAATGGTCATCCTGAACCAAAGTGTCATTACGTGGATAGCCTTCAGTGACAACGCGACAACTAGTGCCGAAGGCTCGGGGAAGAACTTCGGCAGAGAAGTCGTTCTGTGCAAGCAGGAAGTCCCAGTATCGGGCTTCACGTTGCATCAAATTTACATAAGGCAACGATAGATGAGTCGACGGTATGTCGTTTCCAATACGCTTCAGTGGTGTTCCGTGCCAAGTCTGAACGTATTTTTGGCCTGCGCGCTTTCGGTAATAGAAAGGAAAGTTGTTGTTGTTTACGAGATATTCGACGGTATGAAGTTTTCTGTACCACTCCTCCGAGTACCGGATGAGCGGGACTGCCCCGGTAGGAACATGCACCGAAAGGTCAACTACTGACCAATATCTGGTTCGGGGATCATCCCGGCGATCCATTTCATTGAATAGTGCGAGGCCTGAGTCTGTGACTGACTTGCCACCGAAGGACTCAAATAAAACGGCCCCGGGCTCTAGGGGGAGTTCGGAAAATTCAGGAATCCGGTCCTGAAGAGTTCTCTGCCTGTACTTACCTCTCTCAGAGGTATCCAGAGGTGCCAACACCTGCAACGCGAGGGCGCCAGCCCTTGGCGTACGACCAAGCTTCAACCGTGTGGTTTGCGTCGTTAGTTCCTGAGGAAGGCGAAGCTCAAGGTCCTTGGTAACTGGTATCCAATACTCATGACTTTCTCCACCCAACGATTCTGTGGCACACCGGACCGTATAGGTGCCGGACGTTAGGACCTCACGAGAAGAGCCATGCTTTTCACGATTGAGCACAAAAGTCGTAGTCATTGCGCCGGATCCGTGGAGGACTTCGGTTTTGGACGGCCTTACCCTGTGTGCGTCGCTAGCTAGTACCAATGGAGGCAAGGTCAGGTAGGGGGGAGTGCCGACGACACACTTGGCACGGTACTCCACCTTCAGCTCATTTGTGGCGGCGTCGTAAGAGGCGTCATCTATAACTAGTCTCCACCGCTGCTGCGTCAGCTCGAGGTACCCGTATCCCGACACCGTAGCGCGAAGATTATTGATGTCCTCGGAAGTTCTGTTCAGAGACTCAATATCTGTGGGCCAAGCTATATGGTGCAGCTTTCCGTCGCTGCTGATGACCCTCACCTTATACATGTAGTTCGCGGTGGGCGGCTGGTCCTCATTCAGGGTGGGTACATCAATGATGAACTTGGCCGCTTCATCGGCCGGCCCCGGAATCTTCCGGCCGTCGAGTTCGATACCGAGCTTCGGACACTCAATCCTTATGCCCACGAGATCTTCGCCTGGTGCCCCGGTGACGCTCAAATTCACCGTCTGATCTTCAACGCTAAGTTCCGTTACAAAACGACGCTGCTTCACGTCAAAGAATGACAGGCCGTATTGTTTGGAGAATCGAGTGATGAGTCTACGGTTTCCGGCGGCGTCAAGAAGGGGCATGCTCGCAGTCGTCCCACCGGCATCTTTCGTCAGAAAATTTGACGTGATATTTTCGTTGTCCAAACTGAGCGACAGCGACAGCGCCCACTCGGAGCCATCGTGCTGTGGTCCGGTCGGCAAAGAATCCAAGTCGACCTCAGCCACAAAGCCAGTGCCCGCATAACTAACCCAAGGGTCACCGTCGACTGCGTCAACGTCGAAGTCTGAACGTTTTATCGGACCTAGTTCGATTCGCTGGGAAGAGAGAATGTCAATGAGTTCAACACGAGGTACACCGGGGTAGTATTTCGGGCTCAGACCTTCAATAAATGCGTAACCGGAAATTTCCATGGACCGTGGACCTGTTTTCCGCATTGCGGTTAGGCGGCTCTTAACGCTGAGGTTCTTTGGGTCGACACGCATCAAACCGGGTTCCGGAATGTAATCTATATCCTCAAGATATGCAGGTTTCGCAGTCAGGCCGGAATGATCCTTCTCAATTTCGAAGGAGTGTCCGTACTCAGCCAAGTGCAGTACTACCTTTTCTGCATTTTTACGATCCGCAGACCCAATGAGACGTACCAGTATCTTGTGATGTGGGGACATCTCATTGAGTACGGCGTCATCCAAGTCAGCCGCCAGCCGTTCAACCCCTCGTTGGAGCTCTTTCCAATACTTGTCATCAACCCGAGGAATAAGGCTGTAGTACTGACCAAGATCTGGTCCAAGGGTCCGTGCAAGCCACGCGATCCTGGTGGATTCTTTACCAGCTTCTTGGAGAAGTTTCGCGACGCAATCTATTGCCGCCAGTCGATCTCTCACATCAACATATCGTTCCTTCTGCTGTGTGATCGACGAGTTATCGCTGCGGATCCGCCAGTCATAGACTACTTCTTTTACAACATCGAATTTAGTCGAGAGTAGATAGGCTTTGGCGGTAGTCTCCTGGTCTTCGTAGAGAACACCCTCTGGGAACTGTCCGATGTTTAGATCCCAAAACGTCTTCCGGAATAGTTTGTTACAGGCAAATACGTCCTGCAATATTCCGGGACAGTCTTCGACACTGATTCCATGTTGGGGTTCTGCATGGAGCCTTTCCGCCCATGCAGGAACACGCCTGACGCCGTTCGTTAGACGCCTGATTGTTCCCACCACAAAATCGGACCCGGTGTCGGTAAGTGTACGAATCATCTGGGTATAGGCATCACGCGGAATGATGTCATCGGAATCCACAAATGATAGGAAATCACCAGTTGACTCCTTGATTCCCGTATTCCGTGCCGCGCCTAGTCCGGCGTTGTCTTTATTTATCAATCGTATACGTGTGTCGGAGGACGCCAAAGCCTCTGCTATAGCAACGCTTGAATCGGTGGAACCATCGTTTATCAGAAGTATTTCAAGATGTGGATATGACTGTGAAGTAATACTTTCGACACACTCGGCAAGATAATCTTCGACATTATAAACAGGAATTATGACTGATATGGTTCCAAGATGCTGTGGTGCGGGTTTTGACTTCGAATCCAACACATGCAGGTTGTCTTCTTTGATAGCGACCTTTGGGGGCAGCATTAGCTCTTTTTTTGTCTTAGCTGCGGAGATATTGGCTGCCGAAAGTAGGGGGCGGACCTGGTTTCGTACAGATGGTGGAACTCGTCGCCACACAGCTCTTAGGTATGGAGATCTTACGTGCGGTGACATTGTGTCTGCACCTTTCTAGAGGTGTTAATTGTCGGTATTTTTAGGTAGCTCACTTGCGGGCAGATTAATATCAGCGACGTTTTGCGGCGAGGTTTGAATAAAAAACCTGCTAATGGCATCGAGTGTACGGCGTGCGGCGAACCCATCGCCGTACGGATTTATAGCCTTGGACATGGAATCGAAGTAGTCCCGGTCATGGAGCACCCGGTTCACCTCGTACACAATCCTGTCCTCACCGGTGCCGATGAGCTTCACGACGCCGGCTTCCACTGCTTCCGGCCGCTCAGTGTTTTCCCTCATCACCAGCACGGGGACACCCAGGCTGGGGGCCTCTTCCTGGACTCCGCCGGAATCGGTCAGGATGATGTGTGCCAGCGACAGCAGCCGGGTGAACTCGCCGTACTCAAGCGGTTCGGTGACCAGGACGTTGGCCAAACCGTCCAGATGGGGGAGCACTGCCTCGCGGACCAGCGGATTGGCATGGGCCGGCAGCACAATGCTTAGGTTGGGCTCGGCGGCGGCAATGCGGGCGAGGGCCCGGCCAATGCCCTGCATTCCTTCGCCCTGGTTTTCCCTGCGGTGTGTGGTGACCAGCAGGATTCTGCGGCCGGAGTCTGCCAGGTCTTCCAGCTCCGGGTCCTTGAAGGGAACGTTCTTCTCCACCGTGGCCAGCAGGGCGTCCACAACAGTGTTGCCGGTAACCACAATGCTGGCCGGGTTGATGTTTTCTGCCAGCAGGTTTTGCCGGCTTCCCTCAGTAGGCGCCAGATGCAGAGAGGCGAGCTGGGACGTGATTTTCCGGTTGCCCTCCTCAGGGAAAGGCGAATGCGGGTCCCCGCTGCGCAGTCCGGCTTCCACATGGACCACGGGAATGCCGTGGTAGAAGGCTGCCATGGCTGCGGCGGTGGAGGTGGTGGTATCGCCCTGGACAATGACGGCGTCCGGGCGGTTGACGTTAAAGAGTTTTTCCAGCCCGTCGATGGTCCGGGCAAGAATGCTGTTGAGGGTCTGGCCCGGCTCGAAAATGTTCAGGTCATGGTCAGGTTCAATCCCAAACAGGTTGTTGACCTGGTCCAGCATCGAGCGGTGCTGGCCGGTGACAGTGACAAAGCAGTCCAGCACGTCAGACTTCTTCAGGGCGGCTACGATCGGCGCCATTTTGATGGCTTCCGGCCGGGTGCCATAAATAGGCATGACCACTGGCATAAATTCCCCGCTTAGCTTGACAACTGCGCGATAACTCGGCTCAGTCTAACCGAAACGCATTTGGGGGGAATAAGAAGTCGAATCCGGACAGGTAGAGTACTTTTCACCTCATCCCGGGCATTACCCGAAGAGGACCAGCAGGGCTATCAGCGCGGGAACCGAAAGACACACCAGGGTTGTCAGCGCCAGGGCCACCAGACGCTTCCTGCGGTGCGCCCGGTCCTGTTCGGATTGGGGTGCGCGGCTGCCTGCCGGCGGACGGGGCAGAGGATCGGTGCGCTTGCCCTGCCCGGTCTCTGTCTCTGGCCCAAGGGGGGTGTCCCTCATATGTCTTGCCGCGGCAATGTCCGCGTACCGCTTGTTGGCCATGACCCAACTTTCCCACATTTATGCAAATCGTTATCGGCGACGCCAAGGCGCCTGCGGTAGAGTTCCTACTGACCAAACCGGCACGCAGGCAATGAGGCCAGCGCTCCGGATCAGAGGTGCCAGCACGGAAACGGAATCACTTTGCAGACCAAAATCACCGCGAACGCACAAGCGCTGAAGCGATGGTTGAGCAACGCCGAAGTATCCCTGGGTAACCACAGTGACCGGCTGAACGCGATCAATATCTTTCCGGTGGCCGACGGCGATACCGGCACTAACCTGTATCTCACGCTCCGCTCCGCCTCGCGGGCGGTCACCGACGTCGACACCACAGACATCGGGGAACTGCTCGGCATCGCCGGGCGCGCGGCCATGGAAGACGCCAAGGGCAATTCAGGCACTCTGCTTTCCGTGTTCCTGACCGCCATGGCTGAACCGCTGCAGGGCTGCACGCGGCTTTCCGCGCCGCTGCTGGCCACTGCGCTGCACCGGGCGCAGCTTCGCTCCTGGTCCGTCCTGAGCGACCCGGTGCCCGGCACCATGCTCTCGGTGCTGGAGGAAGCGGCCCGTGCCGCCATGGATGAGGAAGCCGCGCAGTCCGGTGATGACAGCAACGTGGGGCTGGCCACCACTTTGCGCGCCGTCATGAATGCCGCCCTGGCCGCCGTCGTCAACACCGAGCTGCAGCTGGACGCCCTCACCCAGGCCCGGGTGGTGGACGCCGGGGGAGTCGGGTTCCTGCTGGTGCTTGATGCCCTGCGTGCCTCGGCCCTGGGCGAGGAGCTGCAGGAAGAACTGCTGGACGGTCTGCACGGCTATGACGTGCAGGCCCCCCACATCCACAGCACCATGCCCCGGATGGAGGGCGTGGAAGTCATGTGCACCATCACGCTGAGCCCGCTGGACGCCGCCACGCTGCGCCTGCAGCTGGATGAGGTGGGTGACTCCGTGATCATGAGCGCCGTGAACGCGGTGGGGGAAGGGTACCGCTGGCGTGTGCACGTCCACACGCCCGACGCCGGCACCGCCATTGACCTGCTGCGCACCGTGGGCGAACCCATGAACCTGACGGTCACGGAACTGTCCGCCGACGGACATGAAACCAAGGAAATCATCAGCGAGATCCATGAGGCCCATGAAGTCTAACGTTCCCCCGGAACTGGACTTCCCGCTCGAACGGCGCATCGGCAAGCCCTCCGCCGCCAAGCTCGACAAGTACCTGGGCCTGAAAACCGTGGGCGACCTCCTGCACCACTTTCCGCGGCGCTACCTGGAACGCGGGGAACTGACGCCCATCGCGGAGATCCCCTTCGATGAGGAAGTCACCCTGATCGCCCGGGTGCAGAGCGCCAACGCCCGGCGCATGCAGACCCGCAAGGGGACTCTCCTTGAAGTGGTGGTCACCGATGACGCCTCCGGAGCCCTGGGCCAGCTGCACCTGACCTTTTTCAACGGCTGGAACGCTCAGAAGGAACTCACAGTGGGCACCCGCGCCATGTTCTCGGGCAAGGTGGGCGTCTACAAGCAGCAGCTGACGCTGACCAACCCCAACTACGTGGTGCTCGATGACGAAGCCGACGACGAGGAAATGGCCAAGCGCCCCATCCCCGTCTATCCCGCCACCGCCAAGCTCAACAGCTGGGACATCAAGAAAGCAGTGGACCTGCTGCTGGACACCATGCAGACCGAACAGCTGCAGGACCCCATTCCCGGGCCCATCCGGAAGACGGAGCACCTGCTGGGGCTGGCTGAGGCCTACGAGAAGATTCACCGGCCGGCGGAGATCGGGGAGGCGTACAAGGCCCGGCACCGGTTCCGCTACCAGGAAGCTCTGGTGCTCCAGACGGCGCTGGCCCGCCGCCGCAGCTACGCAGCCAAGGAAGATGCCACAGCGCGCCCGCCCAGCCCGGGCCGCCTGCTGGACAAATTTGATGCATCCCTGCCGTTCACGCTCACCGACGGCCAGTTCGGCGTCGGCCGTGAGCTCGCGGAGGACCTCGCCCGCCCGCATCCGATGAACCGGCTGCTGCAGGGCGAGGTGGGTTCCGGCAAGACACTGGTGGCGCTGCGCGCAATGCTCCAGGTGATCGACGCCGGCGGTCAGGCGGCTCTGCTGGCCCCCACCGAGGTCCTCGCGGCGCAGCACTATGAATCCATCACCAAAACCCTGGGCCCGCTGGGGCAGGGGGGACGGCTGGGGAGCGACGACGACGCCACCCGGGTCACGCTGCTGACCGGGTCCATGGACACCGGCGGACGCCGTGCCGCTCTGCTGGATGCCGCGGGCGGCGCCGCCGGCATAGTGATCGGCACCCACGCGCTGCTCTCCGAACACGTGCAGTTCGCGGACCTCGGGCTCGTCGTCGTGGACGAACAGCACCGGTTCGGTGTGGAGCAGCGGGATGTCCTGCGGACCAAGGGCCGCAGTACCCCGCACCTGCTGGTCATGACGGCCACTCCCATTCCGCGGACCGTGGCCATGACAGTGTTCGGCGATCTGGAAGTCTCTACCCTGACCGAACTGCCGGCCGGACGGGCACCTATCTCCACCTTCATGGCGCCGCTGGCCGAGAACCCGGCCTGGGGCCGCCGCATCTGGGAACGCGCCCGCGAGGAGATCGACGCCGGACGGCAGGTGTACGTGGTCTGCCCCAAGATCGGGGACAAGGAAGAGGAACCGGGAACCGACCTGACCCTGCTGGATTATGGACCGCCCCCGGCCGGAAAAGCGAACAAACCGGAGCTGGCATCAGTAGCCGAGATGTACCAGCAGCTCGCCGAGGCGCCGGCGCTCGCGGGCGTCCGGATTGGAGTCCTTCACGGCAGGCTGGATCCCGTGGACAAGACCGAGACCATGGCGGCGTTTACCCGCGGCGACATTGACCTGCTGATCTCCACCACGGTCATCGAAGTGGGTGTGGACGTCCATAACGCCTCGCTCATGGTGATCATGGACGCTGACCGTTTCGGCATCTCCCAGCTGCACCAGCTGCGCGGACGGGTGGGCCGCGGCGGCCTGCCAGGCACCTGCCTGCTGGTCACCCGGCTGGAGCCCGGGCATCCCAGCCGGGAGCGGCTTGAGGCAGTGGCATCCACCACCGACGGTTTTGAGCTCTCCCGCCGGGACCTGGAGCTGCGCCGTGAAGGGGACATTCTGGGGGCCTCCCAGTCCGGCGGGCGTTCCACGCTGAAACTGCTGCGGGCTATCCAGGACGAGCCGCTGATTGAAAAGGCCCGTGCTTCCGCCTCAGCCCTGGTGGCGGAGGATCCGGATCTGACGCAGCACCCGGCGCTGAACGAGGCGATCGAGGATTACCTGAACCCGGAGAAGGAAGCCTTCCTGGACCGCGGCTAGGCCGTCCGTGCCCCCGCACAGGCCGCCCCGCAGTGTCCGGGCACCGATTCAAAGCCCGATAAAGTGAACCCATGAGCCGCATCATTGCCGGAACCGCCGGCGGAACCTCCCTGACCAGCGTTCCCGGAACAGGAACCCGCCCCACCACGGACCGGGTGAAGGAAGCCCTGTTCTCCCGGCTGGAGTCCTATGACGTCCTGTCGGGGGCGCGCGTGCTGGATCTCTTTGCCGGTTCCGGCGCCCTGGGCATTGAAAGCGCCAGCCGCGGCGCCGTCTCCGTGGACCTGGTGGAGCTGGCCGACAAGGCTGCCGGCACCTGCAGGCAGAACGCAAAACTGATCAATGACGCCGCCGGGCGGCCGGTGGTCAACGTGCACCGCGCCAAGGCCGACACCTACCTGCTGCGCGTGCCCGCCGAGGTCACCTGGGACCTCGTCTTCCTGGACCCGCCCTATGACCTGGACGAAGAAGACTTGAACTCCGTGCTGCGGGCACTGCCCCGGCACCTGGCCGAGGGCGCCGTCGTCGTCCTGGAACGCTCCGCCCGCTCACCGGAGCCGGAGTGGCCCGCCGGGATGGAACGCTTCAGCGAACGCAAGTACGGGGAGACCACGCTGTGGTTCGCTGAACCTGCGCAGGCTTCCGGTGAGGAAGCCGGGGACGCACAGGCGGACGGCGCTTCCTAGGAACCCGACGCGAAGACGTCCAGCCGTTCACCGGTAAGGACGTCCGCCGGATGCGGTCCCGCGGCCAGGAGCTGCGCGGTCCACTCCTCGGGCCAGGGGAAGGCCGTGGCGGCCAGCACTATGTTGCCCGGGTAGCGTCCGGTGAACATGGACTTTTCCGCCAGTGCCGCGAAGCCTGCCCGGGGGATGCCCGCCATCCCCTCCTGGACGGCGCGGACCTGCCGCCGGCAGAAAGCCAGCCCCGGATCGTCTCCCACATTCACCAGCAGCACCCCCGCAGGAGAAAGCAGGGCCGCGGCTTCGGCGTAGAACTCCGGCGTGGTCAGGTGCTCGGGTGCGTCGGCTCCGGCGAAGACATCGAGGACGATGGCGTCGAAGGACCCCGGTTCCCAGCGGGACAGGGCATCCCGGGCGTCTCCGATGACGGTCTCCAGCACGGTTCCCTCCGGCAGCGGCAGATGCGCCAGCACAAAGTCCAGCAGTTCCCGCTCCAGCTCCACGGCCGCCTGTTCCGAGCCGGGCCGGGTGGCCTGCAGATAGCGGGTGAGGGTCAGCGCGCCTGCACCCAGATGCAGGGTCCGCAGCGGCCGGCCGGCGGGGGCGGCCAGGTCCAGCACGTTCCCGATCCGCCGCAGGTACTCGTAGAAGATCTCCTCCGGGTGGGCCAGATTCACATGTGACTGTTCGGCGCCGCGGATGCTCAGCACCCGGGCACCCGGGGTGAAGCCGTCCTCGGTGATGGTGGCGTGGGCACCTATGCCGCGCAGCAGCCGGGACGGGATTTTATCCTGGGCAGCCATCAGAGCACCTGACCCAGCTTCGAGATGCGCTCGGCGGCTTCCTGCAGTACTTCTGTCTTCTTGCAGAAGGCGAACCGCAGCAGCGAACCCGTCCGGCGGGCGCCGTCGTCGTGGCAGAAGACGGCCACTGGAATGGCGCCCACGCCCACCAGCTCGGGCAGCCGGCGGGCCAGCGCAGTGGCATCGGTGATGCCCAGGGGCGCGACGTCGGCATTGACGAAGTAGGTGCCCTGCGGTTCAAAGACGGTCAGCCCGGCGGCCCGCAGTCCCTCGCTGAGGACATCCCGTTTGTTCTGCAGGGTGGTGGCGATGCCGGTAAAGAATTCATCCTCCATCCCCAGACCGAGGGCGATGGCGCCCTGGAACGGAGTTCCGGAGCTGTAGCTGAGGAACGACTTCACCGCACGGACGGCGGCCACCAGGTCCGCAGGCCCGGACAGCCAGCCGATCTTCCAGCCGGTGAAGGAGAAGGACTTGCCCGCGGAGGAGATGGTCAGAGTGCGTTCAGCAGCCCCGGGAAGGGTTGCGACGGGGATATGCCGGGGACCGAAGGTGAGGTGCTCGTACACCTCGTCAGTGACAATCACGGCGTTGTACTTGGCGGCAAGCTCCACAATCCGCTGCAGTGTTTCGGCGGGAAACACCGCGCCGGTGGGATTGTGCGGATTGTTCACCAGCACCACGCGCGTGCGCTCGGTAAAGGCATCCTCCAGTGTGGCGAGGTCCGGCTGGAAGTCCGGTGCGAGCAGCGGCGCCGTGGTGTGTGCGGCACCGCTGAGGCCGATGACCGCCCCGTAGGAGTCGTAGAACGGTTCAAACGTCAGGACCTCATCACCCGGGCCGGTGAGCGCGAGGAGCGCGGCGGCAATGGCTTCAGTGGCCCCGGTGCTGACAATGATCTGGGTGTCCGGATCCAGGGACAGGCCGTAGAAACGCTCCTGGTGGGCCGCGACGGCGTTGCGCAGCACCGGCAGGCCCTGTCCCGGTGCGTACTGGTTGGCCCCCGCGCTGATCGCCTCGCGGGCTGCCTCGCGGATGACCGACGGCCCGTCCTCGTCAGGGAATCCCTGACCCAGGTTGATGGCGTTGTGCTTGCCGGACAGCACCGTGATCTCCTCGAAAATGGTCACCCCCAGGGCGCCGTCAGAACCGAGCAGATTGGCGCCGGCGGCTGTGCGCTGCCAGGGCGGGGTGCCCGAAGCCGAAGCGGAGCGGAGAAGGGGAGTGCGGTCGAGAGAGCTCATGCCTACCAGTATTCCAGTATCGGAAATTTTGCATTTGTCCTGGCTCCTGCCGGCCTGGTTGTCAGCAACGGATGAGACAACCAGGGACTGTCTCACTGCAGGGCAAACGTACCTGCGAGTACGCTCTGCGCTCCGGCAATGAGCGGCCTGATTAGGGTGGCTGATACGTGTAGTGTTTACGCTAATAATTGGGAAATACCTCAGTTGTCAAACGCCGTTATTCTCAATCGTTAGGAGCTAAATAGTGCCAGCGAAAGATATCCTTACCGAGCTCGCTTCAGATCTTGAACGCTCGGTAAGGCTGACCAGTACCAGCACTAGAATTTGGGTATATAAGTCCAAAGCGGCTGTGATTGACTTTTCAATCGAGGGGCTTGACTTTGCTCTAGATCTCACCACCGATCAAGGGGCCTTGACTGCGAGTGTTCTAGGACGAAGTGATGAAGGTCGAGAGATTCTGAAGAATGCCTTTACCGATAGATATGAAATGCTGGCCATGGGCGGAGGGCGTCACATTATGGGGCGGCTCAAAGATGCTTATGAATTTCCTGAAGCTGCCGCTGAACAGTGTTACCAGTGGATTTTAGAAACACGCAGGCTCGTATCGGCTCAGACACACGCTGGCACCGAACTGACCGTGTGATCCGGAGTACCGGCCGGTTGCGCTGCTGCTGCCGCACTCAAACAGCGGGTGCACGCGCTTTCATGCCGGAACCGGGTAGATTCGACCTATGCGACGCGCTGTATGCCCCGGATCCTATGACCCCCTCCATAACGGACACGTGGAGGTGATCGCGCGGGCTGCCAGCCTGTTCGACGAAGTCCTTGTAGCGGTGTCCACTAATTACGCGAAGAAATACCGGTTTTCCGGCGACGAACGGCTGGCCATGGCACGGGAGACCCTCGGCGGGCTGCGCGGCGTTTCAGTGGTGCCGATGGGGGAGGGGCTGCTGGCGGATTTCTGCCGCGAACACGGCGTGAACGCCATCGTCAAGGGACTGCGGTCGGTGCAGGACTACCAGTACGAGCTGCCAATGGCGGTGATGAACCGGCACCTGACCGGCATCGAGACCGTGTTCCTGCCGGCCGAGAGCCGTTACACGCACCTGTCCTCAAGTCTTATCAAGGAAGTTTCCTCCCTGGGCGGTGACATTTCGGAACTGGTGCCCCGCGCTGCGTACCGCCGCCTGTACCAGGAACAGGGCGCTTAGCGGTATGCCGCCGAGGGTCCGCCCGCTGCCCCCGGAGAAGCAGGCACCGGAGTTTTTGGTCCGTGAGCTGGAGTTCGCGGACCCGGGGGTTTCCGGTCTGGCAGGCGCCCGGCTGGCGCTGGAGCTCGTTGAAGTGAACGACGGCGCTGCCGGACTCCGGACAGCCGTTTCCGTGCGTGCCGTTTCCAAGGACGGCGGGGGAGCGGAAAGCGCGGCCCCGGAGGCGCACCCCGGCGCAGCGCTGCTCCGTAACGCCCTGCTGGGCGAATCCTGCCTTGTCCGTGACGAGGAGCCCCCGGCGGGATCCGGCACCGAGCGGCACCTGGTGTCCTGCCTGCCTGCCGAGGCCGCACCCGAGCGGCAGCGCGCGGCGCTGGAAGAGGTCCGACGGCGCTCCCGGCGATGCTGGGGCCGTCGGCCGCCGTGGCGTCCGGGTCCCGGCAGCTCCCGGAAGGCTGCGTCAACCTGCTGTGGTGGGATGAGCGCGCGAACTTCGGAGACGCCGTCGGGCCCTGGCTGGTCCGGCGGATCAGCGGACTGACTGGAGCCGGCGGAGACTGAACGGCTGGCCGGCCTGCGCGGCGTGGGGGTCCATGCCGTCCGCGGCGCACTGACCGCTGCCGAGCTGCGCTCGAAGCTGGGCTGGAGGGTCCCTGAAGTCTACGGCGACCCGGCGCTGCTGCGGACTGTTCCCGGATAGCGGGGACCCGGGGGTCCATGTTGTGGATGCCAGGCAGGGAATGGAACAGGTGGTTCGGGAGATTGCCGGATCCCGGGCCTGCGTCTCCAGCTCGCTGCACGGGATTATTGTGGCCCAGGCCTACGGGGTGCCGTGGGTTTGGGTACGAGTCAGAGATGCCGTAATTGCCGGGGATACCTTCAAATGCCGGGACTTCTTCACCACTCTGGAGGAATCCTCAGTGGCCCGTGTGGACGTTACCGCGGCCCGGGCGCGCACGCTGGACCCCATGCGTCTTGCCCGCCGTGCGTCCCTGCCGCGGCTGCGCATTTCCCTGGATGCGCTGGAGGACGCTTTCCCAATGCCGCGGCGGACTTAGACGGCGTTGGAGCAGGCCGGGCGGAGCACCGCGGCGGCCAGTCCGCCGGTTTCCTCCACAAACCTGTCCAGCCACTGCTTGGCAGAGAGGTCCGGTTCCGACGCCACCATGGTGACCTTCGCCGTCGTGCATTGGCTGAGGTTGGTTTCCGCCCGCAGCAGGTGATAGCGGGAGGTGACCACAATGAGCTCGTCCCAGCCGTTGTCCGCGGCCAGGCGGGCGACGGCGCGGGCCTCGCCGCGCGTGGTCATGGGCTCGGGGAAGAAGCAGGTTACGACGGCGCTGGCGGGATCCCCCGTGACCGTGTCGCCGGCCATGTAGTCGCAGTACTGATCCGTCACCACGTTCCCCGGCGTTTCCGTGCTGGAGAGCACCAGATCCGGTGCGGCACCCGAGCGGACCAGGCTGCGCCCTACGGGAAAGCGCTCGGAGGCTGCTCCCGCCAGGACCACCACGGCGTCGGCCCTGCCCGCGTTGTCCGGGGAAGCAGCCTGCGGATAAAAGAAGAGGTTGGCGGCGGCGAAAAGCCACACGAACAGTACCGACGCAATGCCGGCCGCGGCCGCGTCCACGCTTCGGGGAACTCCGCGCTGCAGCCGGAGCACCAAGCGGTGCGGCAGGGTGCGGAGGGCGGTCAGCATTCCGTCAGCCTATGCGAGCAGGAGGTGCTCCGGTAAACCACTTGCCGCTTGGCCTGTAAACTGGAATGAGCAGTCCGTGCCCTGCCCGTTTTGGTGCCTGGTGCGGCGCAGTTTGAGAGAATCGGCCGTATCAGGCTAAGATGATATGTCGGTCTATGTTCTACAGGAGTTCTCATTAGCGTTCAGTCGCGGATTAATCCGGGTTCGTCGCCCTTGACCATTAGTGTCAAGGATCTCGGGCGCAGCCCGGGAGTCATGCGGACTATGCATGAACATGTTCCGGCACCGAAGGACTTCGGTGTTGCGCTTATCGGCGTGCCGGAAGGAGCAGATCTTGATCTGGACCTGAGGTTCGAAGCCGTGCACGAGGGGATTTTAGTATCCGGAACCGTCATCGCTCCTGTTAAGGGAGAATGCGGACGGTGCCTGAAGCCCATCGCGTACGACGAAGAAGTCGATGTGCAGGAACTCTTCTACTACGAGGACGCTGAGTCCTTTGGAACAGAAGAGGAAGAAGAGCAACACCGGATCGAGCGAGATGTCATCGATCTTGAGCCGGTTTTGCGGGACGCAGTGGTTACCACCCTGCCGTTCCAGCCGGTGTGCCGGGAGGACTGCGAAGGCCTTTGCTCCGAATGCGGAGCGCGCCTTGAGGAGGATCCGGGTCACCACCACGAAACAGTGGATCCTCGCTGGGCAGCCCTCTCCGGGCTGGCTGGCAGCGCCGCAGACAATTCTGCGGCAACAAGTACAGAGTCAGACGAGAGAGAAGAGAGTTAGTCGTGGCTGTTCCCAAGCGGAAAATGTCCCGCTCGAATACGCGTGCACGCCGGTCCCAGTGGAAGGCAACTGCCCCCAACCTGGTGAAGACCGTTGAGAACGGCCGCGTTACCTACAGCCTGCCTCACCAGGCCAAGGTCGTGACCGACTCAGCTGGTACCGCGCTGTTCCTTGAATACAAGGGCCGCAAGGTAGCGGACGTCTAAAACAGTGTTCCTTTCCCGGTGTGGCGAGCCGGACCGGGACTTGAATACTGCTTTTCGGGTCAGAACCAAAAAGTGAAGAATACTGAAGAGCTTTTGAAGCGTCTCGGTGTCGATATCGACGCCGGGACGCTTCGTCTTGCACTCACACACCGCTCCTACGCTTACGAGCAGGGCGGCATCCCCACGAACGAACGCCTCGAGTTCCTGGGTGACTCCATCCTGGGCTTCTCCGTCACGGATGCGCTGTACCGGGACAACCCGGAGCTGTCCGAGGGCGATCTGGCCAAGCGCCGTGCCGCCGTCGTCAGCACCCGTGCCCTCGCCGGAGTGGCCCGCGACCTCGAACTGGGACAGTACATCCTGCTGGGCCAGGGCGAGAAGCTGACCAACGGCCGGGACAAGTCCTCCATTCTGGCGGACACCACCGAGGCCCTGATCGGCGCCGTCTACCTCTGCCACGGGATGGAAACAGCCCGGGCGATGGTGATGCGCCTGATCGGTCCGCTGCTGCGCAACGCTGATGCCCTGGGTGCCGGCACCGACTGGAAGACCAGCATTCAGGAGATCGCCGCCAGCCGTAAGCTCGGCGACATCCACTATGAGGTCACCGGCTCCGGTCCGGACCATTCGCGCAGCTTCGTTGCCGTGCTCCACATCGGCGACAAAGCCTACGGATCCGGCGTGGGACATTCCAAGAAGGAAGCGGAGCAGGAAGCTGCCGCCGCTACCTGGAAGATTATCTGCCCCTCCGGCAGCACGGCCGCCGAAGCCTAGCTCCGTGCCCGAACTGCCCGAAGTGGAAGTGGTCCGCCGCGGACTGGCCTCATGGGTCCGCGGCCGGACCATCACCGGCGTCGACGTCCTCGACCCCCGCTCGGTGCGGCGCCACGCCGCCGGTCCCGAGGACCTCGTCGGGAACCTTGAAGGCGCGGCGGTTACCGACGTCGTACGCCGCGGAAAGTTCCTCTGGATGCCGCTGGTGGAAGCGTCCGCTGCTGCTGTTCCCGGCGTCGTCCCCGGGGACGGCGCCGGCGTTCCGAGGCTGGCGCTGATGGCCCACCTGGGCATGAGCGGACAGCTGCTGATGGAAGATCCGCACCTGCCCGACGAGAAACACCTCAAAGTCCGGTTTACGCTCAGCCCTGCGGTGTCTGCCGACGGGACCCGCATGCCTTCCGAGCTGCGCTTCGTGGACCAGCGGATTTTCGGGGGAGTTTTTCTCACGGACCTGCAGCCCACCCCCGACGGAGCTCCCGGAGGTTTGTCGGAGACGGGGTTGGCGCTGATTCCGGAGGAAGCTGCCCACATTGCCCGTGACCCGCTGGATCCGGCGTTCTCCTTTGACGAGTTCTACACCCGGCTGCGCCGGCGCCGCACCGGCATCAAGCGCGCACTGCTGGACCAGGGGCTGATCTCCGGCGTCGGGAACATTTATGCGGACGAAGCCCTGTGGGCCGCGAAGCTGCACTTTGCCCGGCCGACGGACACCATGCGGCGTGCCGACGCGCTGCGTCTGGTCGAGTCCGCGAGGGACGTCATGACCCGTGCGCTGGCCGCCGGGGGAACCAGCTTCGATTCCCTGTACGTCAACGTGAACGGGGCGTCCGGGTACTTTTCCCGGTCCCTCAACGCCTATGGCCGGGAGGGCGAACCGTGTCCCCGGTGTGCCGCCGTCGGGCTCTCGACCCTGATCCGCCGCGACTCGTTCATGAACCGTTCCTCGTACAGCTGCCCGGTCTGCCAGCCAAGGCCCCGCAACGGCCGCTGGTAAAGACTTTTTGGCGGGCTGCTGACGCCACAGATCGCGGGGCATGCGAAATCCTTCGTGCACATCCGGGGATCAAGAGGGCGAAAATCGGCTGAATGGGCCCGTTTGCTGCCCGAAGGATTCCGCGGCCGCGTGCACGCCCCCACCTCGCCGGCACCCACCGGCACGGATCAACCGGCGTCAGGCGCCGCTCAGCTCCGCAAGGACACCGTCGGTGAACGGGGGCCACACCTCGGCCGCCCAGGGACCGAAGTCGCGGTCCGTCAGTGCGACGGCGGCAGCACCGGCGTCGGGATCCACCCACAGGAA
Source organism: Arthrobacter sp. APC 3897 (assembly GCF_030407495.1). Lineage (GTDB taxonomy): Bacteria > Actinomycetota > Actinomycetes > Actinomycetales > Micrococcaceae > Arthrobacter_B. The sequence continues at coordinate 37,021 of NZ_JASDDG010000018.1, forward strand.
CGTGCCGGACTGGCCGAAATGCCCAAACGTCCGCGGCGAGCTGCCTGCACCGGTCCAGTGCGGCGACTTGGAGCCGCGGATCTCAAAGCCCAGGCCCCAGTCGTTTTCCTTCTGCCGGCCAAAACCGGGAAGAACCCCGGCAAGACCGGGAAACACCACGGTGGTTGCCTCGGCCAGGCGGCCGGGCGCGGTGATCACCGGGTTCTGCAGCTCGGCAGCGAAACGGGACAGATCGGCCACTGTGGACACCGCACCGGCAGCGGGGGATCCCTCCAGTGCAGTGGACGTCATGCCCAGGGGAGCAAGGACGCCCTCGCGGAGGTACTCGGCCATCGAAATGCCCGTGGCTTCCGCCAGGGTTTCCCCCAGCACCTCAAAGCCGGCATTCGAGTACAGGCGCCGGGTTCCCGGTGCGTAGCGGACGGTGCGGTCACTGAAGTCATATCCGGCCGAATGCGCCAGCAGGTGGCGCACGGTTGAACCCTCGGGTCCGGCGGGCTGGTCCAGTTCCAGGGCGCCTTCATCCAGGGCCACCAGCATGCTGTATGCCGTCAGGAGCTTGGTGACCGAGGCCAGCGGAAAACGGCGCTCAACGTCACCGGATGTGCCCGCCACGGTGCCGTCCGCCAGAATAACGGCGGCGGCGGCATTGTCCACCGGCCAGTTTTCAATAACCTTGACGCTGTCCATGAAGTTCCTCTGCAGTGAAGCGGTCGTGACGAAAGGGGTCGGTTGGCGAAGGCCGCCCTGAACGGCCCTGCGCCGTTAGGCTGCGGCGCCGCCGTAATGGGCGGCGAGCCGGCGCATGCCGTCCTCCACCGTAACCTCCGGCGTCCAGTCCAGTACCTCGCGGGTGCGGCGCTGATCAAACCAGTGCGATGTGGAGAGCTGCTCAGCGAGGAAACGCGTCATGGGCGGCTCGTCGTGGACCAGTCCGCGGCTTCCGGCGGTGAGCCAGGCGCGTTCGATCACTGATCCGGCGCCGCGGGCCAGCCAGCCGGGAACGCTCCAGGCCGGCGGGGTGACGCCGGCTGCGGTGCAGATGCCCGCGAGCAGCTCGCCCACAGGGCGGGGCTGGCCGTTGGTTACCACCAGCGCCTGGCCGTGGGCATGGTCCATGCGTTCGAGCCCGCGGACAATCGCGGCCGCGGCGTTGGCAATGTACGTGGTGTCGATCAGGGCGGTCCCGCCGTTGAGCAGCGGCAGCCGGCCGGACCGGGCCCGGTCGATAACCCGCTCCACCAGCTGCGTGTCGCCCGGCCCCCACACAATGTGCGGACGGATGGCGCCCACCCGGAACGACGGCGAATCCTCCGCCAGTGCCAGCAGCTCGGCTGCGGCCTTGGACCGGGCATAGAAGCCGCGTGCCCGTTCGGGGTCGGCCGTACCGGCACCCGCGCCGGCAATGGGCTCCCCGAAATGCGCCACCGACGGAGAGGAGACAAACACGAAGTCCCGGACCCCGGCCGCCTTCGACGCATCAATCAGGGTGCGCGTTCCGGTGATGTTGGTGGCTGCGAAGTCCTGCCACTCGCCGGTGAAGGACACCTTCGCGGCCAGGTGCACGACGGCGTCCGTCCCCTCCACGGCGCGCGCTGCGGCGGCCGGATCGGAGACGGAGCCGGCGATGGACTCCAGGCCTGCGGCTGCGCTTCCCGCCATCGGCGTGCGCTGCAGGGTCCGGACCGTGTGGCCCTTCTCCGCCAGCAGCCGGGCAACGGCGCCGCCGAGCAGGCCGCTGGCACCGGTCACCAGAACCCGCCGCGGTGTGCCGGGGCTGGCGGCAGAACTCATTTGCGTCCGCCTGTGCCGGGCACCTTGGCGCTTCCGCCGGCCAGGATCGTTGCCGCCCAGCCGGCCAGGGCCGTGCGGTCAATCTTGGAGTTGTGCCGGATATCGGTGGGCATGGCCGGCAGTACCAGTACCGCGGCCAAATCCAGACCCGTACCGGCGGCAACAGCTGTCCGCACAGCGACGGCCAGCTCCTGCGGGGCAGTGCCGGGACGGCGCACGGGGTCCTTCAGTTCCAGGACGGCCACCGGAACCTGGGCCCCGGCCGGTCCCACGCCGACGACCGCGGCACGGCCAACGGCAGGAACGGACTCCGCGGCCTGCTCGGCGGCAACGGGGGTGACCACGCCGCCGGGCGTTGTCAGGATATGGCCGAGGCGGCCTTCCACCCAGAGCCGGCCCTGCTCGTCCAGATGCCCGACGTCGCCGGTGCGGTGCCAGCCCGGCAGCGACGCACTCTTGGACTCGGTGATCCAAAGCCGGTCATAGCGGTCCTTGACGTGCGGGGCGGATACCAGGATTTCACCGGTGAGGTTTGGTTCCACGAGCGGGGTGTCACCCACGGATCCATCCGGTGCCAGGGCAGCGATGGCCACCTGCGCCCGCGAGACCGGGGTCCCCACGCAGACGCCGTTGCCGGCACCGGCGGCCCGGATCCCGTCCAGGTCAATGTCAGTTACCGGCAGGGCTTCGGTCATCCCGTACGGGGTGTGCAGTTCAGCATTGGGCGTCAGCGCGGAGACCCGTGCCAGGAGAGGTTCCGGAATGGGCGCGCCGGCGGAGAGCAGCAGTTCCACCTGGTGCAGTGCCTTGCGCTGGTCCTCGGTCAGGTCACCGGCGGTGGCCAGCACGTTTCCCAGAGCCGCCGGAGACGCGAACACGGCGGTCGCGCTGACGGCGGCAGCGGCGTCGGCCAGCGCCGCCGCAGTGAGGGTCCGGGGGGAGGTGACGTCCATGTCCGGGGTGACGGACGTGGCGCCAAGCGCCGGCCCCAGCAGGGCAAACGGTGCAAACCCGGCAACCAGCGAGGTGCCGGCCTGCAGGTTGTAGGTGTTCTTGAGGGCATCGCGCATGGCGGTGAGCTGGCGGTGCGTGTACACCACGCCCTTGGCCGGGCCGGTGGAGCCGGAGGTGAAGAGCACGGCGGCGTCGGCGTCCGGGTCGGTCCGCAGCCACGGCTCGTTGGGGTCCTTGCCGGTTGAGGCGTCCTTGCCGGCCGCGATCAGCTCGGGTACGGAGTGCTTGACGTCCAGCAGGCGTGCCTTGGCGGGGGACAGCGTTTCTGCACTGATCCGGATGCCGGGCCAGCCGAAAACGCGTGCGCCGATGAGGGCGCGTTCAATGCCGACAATGTACGCAGGACCGGCGCCCTTGATGGCGCGGCCCATGCCCTTGGTGCCCAGCCCGGCGTCGGCGACAACAATCACGGCGCCCAGCCGCAGGCAGGCATAAATCAGGGAGGTGAGTTCAATGCCCGGAGGCACCAGCAGGTTCACGCGGTCCCCGGCACGGACACCGGCGCCGGACAGTCCGGCGGCCAGCTGGTTGACGCGCGCCGCCAGCTCCGCCCAGGACAGGGTGGCGGGGGACACGCCGGCCGGTGCGCCCAGCGGCGCCATGTCGACGACGGCGGGGGAGGAGTCGTCGTCGCGCTCGTCCAGTTCGGCCAGCATGGGCCGGAACACGGACAGGCCGGCAACGTTGCGGCTGCGAATTTCCCGGTTTTCGGTGCCCGGACCCTTCTCGAGCCAGCTGAACACCGGGGCGGTGATGTCCACGTCTTCGGGCAGCAGATGGCTGGCGCCCTCAAAGCGGTGGACGTCCGCCTGCGGCAGGCGGTCCATCAGATCCCGCAGGTAGCGGTCGGAAAACACCGGATCCTTGGGTCCCCAGAGCATCAGGGCGGGCACATCCAGGCGCTTGATGCCTTCGGCCACCCGGTTCAGGGTGCCCCAGCTCGGATGCGTGGAATCAGCCGGGATGTCCGCCACAAAGTTGGCAACACCCTCGCGCCGGGACGAGCCGCGGTACGGTGCGGAGAAGGCGGCCCGGACCTCCGGAGCCAGAGCCGGCCGGGCCAGGGAGTGTGTGACCCGGATGAACGCGTCAGTGGTTTGCGTGCCCCAGCCGTGGACGGCCGGATGCAGGGCAAGGCGCAGGGCGGGCGGCAGCGTGAAGCCGGCCGGATGCACCGCGGTGTTGGTCAGGATAATTCCGGCAAGCCGGCTGCTGTGCGTCAGCGCCCAGCCCAGCGAAATGATGCCGCCCCAGTCGTGGCCCACGGTGATGACTTTGCCGGTCAGCTCCAGCGCGTCCGTAAGGTCCCCGAGGTCGCTGATGCGGTCTTCAAGGCGGCGGAACGTGCCGGTCCGGGCGGAGAAGCCCATGTCCAGCTGGTCGACGGCGATGACCCGCCACGGCTGCCCGGCTTCCGCGCCGGCGGCGAGCAGGCTGCGCCAGAGGTAGGACCAGGTGGGGTTTCCGTGGACGCACAGCAGGGTCCCGGCGGGTTCGACGCCGCGCGCGGCCAGCTCCGGACCGTTGTCCAGCACGTGCCACTTATGAACGGTGTCCGGACGGTCAACGGCCGCGGTGGAGGGCACCTGGACAAAGGAAGACCAGGATTCCGGAACGCCGGGCCAGAGTTCGGCTACCACGCAATCTCCATCATGGTGGTGTTCAGGCCCGAGCCCACGCCCATGCACAGCACCCGGTCGCCCGGGTTCAGCGTGCGGGCTTCCTGGGCCAGGGTCATCGGCAGCGACGCCGGTCCCACGTTGCCCCAGCGCGGGAAGGTGATCGGCACCCGTTCCCGGACCAGGTCCACGGCCTTGATGATGGCGTTGGTGTAGGAGTTGGAAACCTGGTGGGTGACGTAGCGGTCCATGGAACGCCAGTCCCAGCCCTTGTGCTCGTGGGCTTCATTCCAGGCGTCCACCACCAGTTCCAGGCCGCCGTCCAGCAGGCCCTTCGTGTCGGTGTACATGCCGTCAACGCCGCCCACGCACAGCTCATGGTGCTGGGTGCCCGCCCGGGACACCCCGCCCACGATGCGGTGCGAACCCGGATGCTCGTCGGCACGGCCGATCACGGCGGCGGCGGCGCCGGAGCCCAGAGTCAGTGTGGCGAACTCGCGCAGGTAATCCTGACGGGTGGAGTCGGGGCTGTTGAGCCGGTTGAACGTTGCTTCCTGAGTGCCCTGCGCATCTTCGCCGGCCACGATCAGGGCGTACCTGATCTGCCCGGATTCAATCATGTTCGCGGCCATGGTGATGCCGTTGACAAAGCCCAGGCACGCGTTGGCCAGGTCAAAGTTCAGGGCCGAGGACGGCAGCCCCAGCTGGTGGTGGATCTTCACCGCAACTGAGGGTTCCAGGTTCCGCCGGGTCACCGAGGTGTTGATCAGGAGGCCGATTTCCGAGGGTTCGACGCCGGCCTCGGCTATCGCTTTCGCGCCGGCTTCGATGGCGGCGTCGTCGAAGCTGGTGCCCGGGGACCACCAGCGGCGCTCGCTTACGCCGGCCACCCGTTCCAGCAGCCGTTTGGAGAGCCTGAGCCGTTTCAGCGACGGCGCCAGCCGTTCATCAAATTCGGCCGAGGTCATAACCACCGGTGCTTCAACGCTTGTGACGCTGAGAAGAGCCGTATTTTCGTGCTGGAAGTTGAAGTTCCCGGTCAAAATGCCTGCCTTGTCTCCTGCTGAAGTGATCGCGCTGACGGGCTGGAGGCAGCCTGCATCCACGGTCTGATTCACTTGTTCCTTAGAGAATCCTACGTTCCCCCTGAGGCCAAAGGGACGTGCAGGCCGGGATTACGCTCAGCGAGTACTGCAGTTAAGTCTCAGGCACCAAGTAGGTTTAAGGAATCACCCCTCAGCAGGAAAGATTGGCCCCCGTGCATTTGAAGACGCTGACCATGCGTGGATTTAAATCCTTCGCATCAGCCACCACCTTCGAGTTTGAACCCGGAGTGACCGCAGTGGTTGGGCCCAACGGCTCCGGAAAATCCAATGTCGTAGACGCGCTGGCGTGGGTGATGGGGGAGCAGGGAGCCAAGACCCTGCGCGGCGGAAAGATGGAAGACGTCATCTTTGCCGGCACCAGCGGCCGTCCGGCGCTTGGCCGGGCGCAGGTGTCCCTGACCATCGACAACGCCGACGGCGCCCTGCCGATCGAGTACTCGGAAGTCACCATTTCCCGGACCCTGTTCCGCGCCGGCGGGTCCGAATACGCCATTAACGGCGCGCCCGCCAGGCTGCTGGACATCCAGGAGCTGCTCTCCGATTCCGGCCTGGGACGTGAGATGCATGTCATAGTGGGCCAGGGCCAGCTGGACCGGATCCTGCACGCCGGAGCCGATGAGCGCCGCGGGTTCATTGAGGAGGCCGCCGGCATCCTCAAACACCGCCGCCGGCGGGAAAAAACCGTGCGCAAACTGGACGCGATGCAGGCCAACCTTGCCCGTCTGAATGACCTGACCTCGGAGCTGCGGCGCCAGCTGGGGCCGCTGGGCAAGCAGGCCGCCGTCGCCCGCCGTGCCCGCACCGTGCAGCAGGACGTCCGCGACGCCCGGGCCCGGCTGCTCGCCGATGACCTGGTGACGCTGAACAACACCATGGCCCGCGACGCGGCTGAGGAAGCCGAACTCCTGGCCCGCCGGGATAAAGCAGCCGCCGCACTGGCAGCCGCCCGGGTCCGCCAGTCCGAGCTGGAGACACTCGCCGCGCAGGCCACCCCGCAGGTCAATGCTGCCCGGGACACCTGGTACGCCCTGTCCGCGCAGCGGGAACGGTACCTGTCCCTGATCGCGTTGGCTCAGGAACGGCGCCGGCTGCTGGGGTCTTCGGACCACCGGGAAGACTCCGGACAGGACCCGGAGCGGCTGCAGGCCCAGGCCGGGCGGGTCCGCGCGGAGGCCGCCGCACTCAGCCAGACCATTGAGGAACGCCGCAGCGCCCTGGCAGCTGCCGAAGAAACCCGGACGTCAGCGGAGCAGGCCGCCGCCGCCGAGGAGCAGCGCCTGGCAGCTGTGCTCCGGGCGGCGGCGGACCGCCGCGAAGGGCTGGCCCGGATCGCCGGAGCCGTGGGGTCGGCCCGCTCCCGGGTGGATGCCGCCGAAGCGGAGCTGGGCCGGCTGCGTGCCTCCATCAGCGCCGGAGAGGAGCGCCGCCGCCAGGCGCAGCAGGAATTCACCGCGCTGGAGAATTCCGCGGCGGGTGCCGAGGAGAGCGAAGAAAGCCTGGATGCGGAGTATGAAGAAGCGCAGGCCGAGCTGGACGGGGCCAACGCAGCCCTGGACGAGGTGCGCCGCGTCAAGCAGGAGGCTGACCGGGAACGGGAAACCCTGACCGCCCGCCGCGACGCCCTGCGGGTGGGGCTGGACCGCCGGGACGGTTCCGCAGCCCTGCTGGACGCCGGCGTTGAAGGCGTGCTCTTACCGCTCGCCGCACAGCTCACTGTGCGGGCCGGCTGCGAACGCGCCGTGACTGCAGCACTGGGTTCGGCGGCGTCGGCGGTTGCGGTGGCGGATACTGCGGCCGCGGTCCGCGCCCTGTCGCACCTCAGGGAGGCCGACGGCGGGCAGGTGGACGTGGTGCTGGCGTCCGCTTCGGCAGACGCAGACGGCGGTCCCATGTTTGACGGTGCCGTGGTTGCCGTTGCCGTTTCCGGACGGGCCGCACCGATGGAGGGAGCGGTGTGGGCCCTGGACGCCGTTGACGCACCGGAGGAGCTGCGCCCGGCACTGGGCCGTCTGCTGAAGGACACCGTCATTGTGGCGTCCCTTGAGGACGCAGCCCTGCTGCTGGCGGAGCATCCTGAGCTGACCGCCGTGACATTCGGCGGAGATGTCCTGTCCGTATTTTCCGGCCGCGGCGGATCCGCCTCGGCCCCCGGGCTGCTGGAGCTGCAGGCCGCAGTAGAGGAAACCGAAGCACGGATCCGGGCTGCCGCTGCCCGGTCCGAGCAGGCCGGATTTGCCCTGTCCGGGGCCGTGGCCCGCCGGAACGCCGCCCGGCAGCGCTCCGACGATGCCCTGGCCGCGCTGCATGATTCCGATGCCCGGCTGGCCGCTGTCTCGGAACGGCTGGGAACACTGGGTTCGGCGCTGCGCTCCGCCGTCGGCGAATCCGAGCGGCTGAAGCAGCTCGTTGCTGCGGCCGAAGCCAATCTTGCGGCGGAACAGGAAGCCCTGGCCGCTGCGGCGGCACGCCTGGCCGCCGCGAGCGACGCACCGGCCGAAGCTGAGCCGTCCACGGAACAGCGCGAAGCCCTGTCGCTGGCCGCGGCGGCTGCCCGGAGGGCGGAAACCGAGGCACGCCTGGCCCTGCGCTCAGCTGAAGAGCAGTACAAGGCGGTAGCCGGCAGGGCAGCAGGTCTGGAACGTGCCGCGGACAGCGAACGCCGTGCCAGGGCTGCCGCGGAGGTGCGTGCCCGCCGTCGGGCCCTGCAGGCGGCGAAGGCGGCGGCCGTGGCGGAAGCCGCGCAGGCTGTGCTGGCCTACCTCACCGTGTCGCTGGAAACGGCAGCGGCGGAACGGGACTCCGCTGAAGCGGTGCGCACCGCCTGGGACGCGGAACTGGCGCAGGTCCGCGCAGCGGCAGCCGATGCAGCCGCGGAGGTGGCCCGGCTGACCGACGCCGCGCACCGCGATGAACTGGCCCGCGCCCAGCAGCAGCTCCGCCTGGAGGCCGTGGAGGCCCGTGCCATCGAGGAGCTGGGAATGACGCCGGAACACCTCGTGGCGGAGTTTGGACCGGACCAGCCGGTTCCGGTGCCGGCCGGCCCGGACGCCGGAGCCGCGGACGCCGCGGGGAACAAATGGGCCGCCCTGCACGTGCCGGTGGACGAAGACGGTAATCCGCTCACCACCGGCGTCCCCTACAACCGGGCGGCCCAGGAAAAGCGGCTCAAACAGGCGGAGCGTGACCTGGCTGCCCTGGGCCGGGTCAACCCGCTGGCGCTGGAGGAGTTTGCCGCACTCGAGGAACGGCACACCTTCCTCAGCACCCAGCTCGAGGACCTCAAGGCCACCCGCCGGGACCTGCTGGACATCATCAAAGATGTGGACCGGAAAGTGGAGGAAGTCTTCACGGCGGCCTACCGGGACACCGCCGAACAGTTTGAGCGCGTGTTCGCCACACTGTTTCCGGGCGGAGAAGGCCGGCTGGTCCTGACGGATCCAAGCGACATGCTGACCACCGGCATCGAAATCCAGGCCAGGCCCGCCGGCAAGAAGATCAAGCGGCTGTCGCTGCTTTCAGGCGGGGAGCGGTCCCTGACCGCGGTGGCCCTGCTGGTGGCGATCTTCAAGGCCCGGCCCTCGCCGTTCTACGTCATGGACGAAGTGGAGGCGGCGCTGGATGACACCAACCTGAGCCGGCTGATCACCATCTTCGAGGAGCTGAAGGAATCCAGCCAGCTGATCGTCATCACGCACCAGAAGCGGACGATGGAAGTCGCTGATGCACTGTACGGGGTAACCATGCAGGGTGACGGCGTTTCCACCGTGATCAGTCAGCGGCTGGAAAAAGACGGGCTGGAAAGGGACCGGCTGGAGGGGAACAGGGCCGCCGGCTGACGCTGTCTGTGGCGGCCGGACCCCCCGCCGGGCGTACAGTTCATACCTTTACCCCCGCCGGGCGTACAGTTCATACCTCTACCCCCGCCGAGCGTACAGCTCATACCTCTACCCCCGCCGGGCGTACAGTTCGTGCCGGAATCGGCGGGGTATTACGGTATGAGCTCGACAACGGAATCGCCAAAAGGGCACGACGTCGGCACTCGGCCGGGCAGTCCTACCGGGCGTAGCGCCGAACAAAGTTGGCGAGGATCAGCGGCGGCACGCTCACATCGGCGTGGCGCACGGAGGCCCGGACGGCGTCGGCTTCCTCCGGCGGGAAGTATCCTGCATGCCGGTAGACGGTGATCCGGGTCAGCAGCCCCGGCACATCCAGCTCGGGATGGAACTGCGTGGCGTAGAGGTTTTCCTTGATCCGGAACATCTGCACGGGGCAGGTGGAGGACCCGGCCAGGTTCACGGCGTTGGGCGGCAGCACGGAGATGGCCTCGCGGTGACCCACAAAGGCGCTGAAGGACTCCGGAACACCTTCGAGCAGCGGATCCTGCCTGCCGTCGGCCGTGAGCTTGATCTCCACGGCGCCGATCGCCTCGCCGTACTGCCGGTCAACCACGCCGCCCTGATGCCGGCCCAGTGTACCCACGCCGTAGCAGGCGCCCAGGAACGGGAAATCGCGCTCGACGACGTCGTCGAGCAGGGCGCCCAGCTCGCTTTCGACCCGCAGCTGCAGGTCCGATTTGGAGCTGTCCGGGTCGCTCGCGTTAAACGGACTGCCGCTGACGATGATTCCGCTGTACTCATCCGGATTGAGGTGCCCCAGCGGACCGGCCTCAAGCCGGATCCGCTGCAGCTGGTGAGGTTTCAGCTTTCCGAAACGGAGGAACGCCTCATACTCTTCGGCGGCGGCGTCGTCTTCGGCCCGGGAGGCCAGCAGGAGGAAAGGCTTCATTCCTTGATCGTAGTGCCGCCGGACCCTGCCGGGGTGTCCGGCGTCCTACCCTCTGCCGGAGGAACCGGGGAAGACGCTTCAGGCTCAAGCGTCTCGCGGGCGCCGATCCAGGCGAAACATGCCATGACCACAATGGCGCCGGTAACACCGAACGCCCAGCTGAAGCCCAGCGAGTCAGCGAGCAGCCCGGCCAGGATAGGGCCCGCAATGGCACCGCTGTCGGCGGCCATCTGGAACGTGGCCAGCACTTTCCCGCCGCTGCGGTCATTGCCCACGACGTCGCCGACGGCGGCCTGCTGCGCCGGGTTCAGGAGCCCGGTGCCCATCCCGGCAATGGCGGAAACCACCAGGAACATGGTGATGCTGGTGCTGAAACCGATCGCGGCGGTGGCCAGGGCGTTCACCGCCAGCCCGGTCAGTACCAGCGGCCGGCGGCCCCAGCTGTCGGCGAGCCGGCCGGAGAAGGTCAGGACGACGGCGGTTCCCACAGCGAACGCGGTCAGCGAGATGCCGGCGATCTCGGGGCCGGCGGACAGGGCGGCCGCGGCGAACAGCGGCAGCAGCGAGTTGCGGACACCGAATGAGGACCACCCGTTGGCGAAGCTGGATGCCAGCGCGGCACGGTAGGCGGAATCACCCAGTGCCTCGCGGACGGTCAGCACCGGACGCGCCGCGGGCTTGGGTTCGCCGTCGGCCAGCCGCGCATCCTTGAGCTGGAGGGCTACGACGGCGGCTGCCACCACCAGGGCGCCCGCATAGACGAGGAAGGGAACGCGCAGCCCGAAACCGGCCATCAGCCCGCCCGCCAGGGGTCCGGCGATATTGCCGAGCAGGAACGAGGAGGCATACGCGCTGGAGACCCGGCCGCGCACCGAAGGCTTCGCCAGCCGGATGATCAGGGCCATGGCCGAGATGGTGAACATGGTGGAGCCGATGCCGCCCAGCCCGCGGAAGACCAGCAGCTGCCAGTAACTCTCGGCGAAGGCGCAGGCTCCGGTGGAGGCAGCGACAATGAGCAGCCCCGCGATGTACACCGGACGCTCGCCGAACTTCTCCAGCAGCGCTCCGCCGGCCGGCGCGAAGACCAGCCGGGTGAAGGCAAAGGCGCTGACGATGACGGAGGATGCGGCAACGCCCACGTTGAAGCTCTGCGCAAACTGCGGGAGCACCGGTGCCACCAGGCCAAAGCCCAGGGCGATGACAAAGGCGGCGGCAATAAGGACTTTGATTTCGCGCGGAATCGCGAGACGGGGAGTTCGGACCATGATGCTCTGATTCTCTCAGACACTTCCCGCTCCCGGATGCGTATTCAGGGTGCCGGCAGTGCGATCCTCCGTGCGCTCGCACACACCCGCAAACGGGTGCCCGGGAACACACCGGTATGACATGCTAAAGAGCGTGAATGAGACTCTTGCGATTGTGATCTATGTGGTCATCGCTCTTGCGGTCGTCGGCTCTGTGGCAGCTCTGCTGGTCCGGACCCGACGCACCCCCAAGGGCATGTACCCCACCACCCGTGACGCCAATGATCCGGTGACCGGAGCAGGCGCGCATGCCGCCGGCACGGACGTCCTGGACGCGCCCCCGGCGGAGACCGACGTCGTCGTCCCCGATGACCTGCGCGACCTGGAGCCGGCGCCCGCTCCCGTTCCCGAAGCGCCGGCGCTGGAAACCCCCGACCCGGTCCAGGGCCGCCTGGCCCGCCTGCGTGCCCGCCTGTCCAAGTCCAACAATGCCCTGGGCAAGGCGCTGCTGGCGCTGCTGTCCAGCGACAAGATTGACGAGGATGTCTGGGACGAGATCGAGGAGACGCTGCTCCTGGCGGACCTTGGCACCGAACCCACCATGGAACTGGTTGACGCCCTGCGCGAGCGGGTAAAGATTTCCGGCAGCCGCGACCCGCAGGAAGTGCACCAGATGCTCCGCGAGGAGCTCATCAAGGTTGTTGATCCGACCATGGACCGCTCCCTGGCCACCGCCCGGCACGCGGACAAGCCCGCCGTCGTCATGGTGGTGGGCGTGAACGGCGTCGGCAAAACCACCACGGTGGGCAAGCTGGCCCGCGTACTGGTGGCCGAGGACAAGGATGTGCTGCTGGGTGCTGCGGATACCTTCCGTGCCGCCGCGGCCGAGCAGCTGGCCACCTGGGGACAGCGCGTGGGCGTGCCCACGGTGAAGTCCGACGTCGACGGCGCGGACCCCGCGTCGGTTGCCTTCGAGGCCGTGAAGGCCGGCATCGACGGCGAGGTGGACGTGGTCCTGATCGACACCGCCGGGCGCCTGCAGAACAAGGTTGGCCTGATGGACGAGCTCGGCAAGGTCAAGCGCGTCATTGAAAAGCAGGCCGAGGTGGACGAGGTCCTGCTGGTCCTGGACGCCACCACCGGCCAGAACGGCCTGATGCAGGCCAAGGTGTTCTCCGAGGTCGTGAACATCACCGGCATTGTTCTGACCAAGCTGGACGGCACCGCCAAGGGCGGCATCGTCGTTGCCATTCAGCGCACGCTGGGTGTGCCGGTGAAGCTGATCGGCCTGGGCGAGGGCGCCGATGACCTGGCGCCGTTTGAAGCCGAGGGCTTTGTGGATGCGCTGCTGAGTTAAGCACCCGCACCGCGCAAAAGGGGCTCCGCACCTTCCGAAAGGAAAGTGCGGAGCCCCTTTTTCGTGGGACGTGCTGCTTGCTAGAACGTGAAGTTCAGGACCGTGACCGTGCCCGCGGTGAGGGGGAACGTCTGGGTGCTGGAACCGTATTCGAAGCCCGGCACGGTCAGCCGCTCGGCGGCCGGCGTGCCTTCGGCGGCGGCACCGTCAATCAGTGTGCCGTCCTGCGCACTGTAGGAGGTGCCCGTCATCTGGGTCATGGTTCCGGTCAGTGCCTTCCCCGGGAGCTCCAGGGTGACATCAACGGGGGCGTCGGTCTCCGGGTTGTAGTTGTTGACCACCGCAATGCTGATGCTGCCGTCCGCGTGGCGCACCGCATAGGGGTAGGCCAGGCCGCCGCCGGCGGTATCCAGTTTCAGGAACTCTCCTGCGGGCATTTCGGCCACCATGGACATGCCGTAGTAATTGGACCGTTCATCCACCGCCCCGTTGGGCTGCAGGTAATCACCGCCGGTGCAGATGGCGGACATGGGCGGTCCGCCCTTGCACGTGATCAGCGAGCTGTGGAAGGAGACCCGGGAAATGCCCATCTGTGCGGCGCTCAGGGCGTAGTCGGCGCTCCAGAGGGCCGAGGCGTGGGTTTTGGTGGTCTCGTTGGAGCCGGGGCAGGCGGAGATGCCGGTTTCGGGGATCCAGGTTTCCAGTCCCGCGGTCAGGGCCGGCTGCATGGCTTTGCCACGGAAATTGTTGGCGTGGTCGTGCAGATGCCGCGTGGTCAGGTTTGCCATGATCGGCTCGCCCAGCGGGTCGGCGCCCTCGCAGGAGGACAGCGGGTAGTGGTGGAAGGAGAGGATCTTCTTCTGCGGCAGCTCCACCTCGGCGAACGGAGCCCACCAGGTCTGCTCATAGGTGCCCGGACCAACAATGGGAACTTCCGGGGCGACGTCGTACATCGCAGCGGCGTAGGCCTTCAGCTCGGTCAGATAATCCTCAATGCCGTAACCGGAGTCCCGCAGCCCGGTCTTGGCGAAGCCGTTGGGCTCGTTGCCCACAGTGACCCCGACCAGACGCTCACCGAACGCGGCGGCGGCGTATTTGGTCATGTCCGCCGCGCGGGCCGGATCATAGTTGCCCAGATCCACGGTCAGGGCAATCTGCCCGTCAACGGCTTCCAGCAGGGTGTTGACCCGCTCCAGGTCCGCCGGGGTGACGGCGCGGACGGGATGGGCTTCGTCCCCGGACAGGTTTCCGGGAATGGACTCATCGGACGACGTCCAGAAGAAGCGGCGGTCCACGGCGTTGCCGCCGAAGCGCAGCAGCGGCCGGCCGAGACCCGAAATTGACTGCACCATTTCGGGGTTGCCGCCGGACAGTGAAGGATCGGCCAGGTCCGTGGCTTCCAAAGAGAGACCGATCAGCCCGTCGGGCAGGGCTGTGCCGGTGGTAGCCGCTGCCACGCTGATGCTCAGCGGTTCCACGGGGTTCAGCGGCGAACCGGCGGGCGGTCCCGCCTGCTCGTAGTAGGTGACGTCCGGAGCAGCGGCCTGTGACGGCGCCGCCGAGACCGTGAACGGTGTTCCGGTGGGCGTGGGGGCCGCGGCCGGGGCGGCGTCGTCGTTCATCACCATCGGCGCAACCACGGCACCGGCAGCCAGAACGGCTACGAGGGCGGTCCCGGAGATGATCCACGTTTTCTTCTTGTTCTTGCCTGGGTTTTTGTCCTGGCCGCCGCCGGCCCCGGCGTCGGGGCCCTCGGACGGCGGAAACTGCTCGGGCATAAAGGATGTACCTCCGGATTGTGAGACGTAGGGTCCATCCTAGCGGCGGGGCCCCCGGGCGGAATCCGTCCCGTTTCCCCGCGAAAATCCGCGTCCCCGAGCGTGCGGACAAGCCGCGAAACGCTGTGGAAACTTTTCCGTCACCGACTGTTTACACCGCCGGGCGGTTTGTAATGTTCCGGCAACGTTCCCGGGCCATTGCCGAAATCTTGCCCCGGCAGAGTTCAAGGTGCGGGAAGGGCCCGCGGTAGGTGAAGGGACGTGAAGATGGATCTGTCAGCAGGTCACGTCTGGGTGATGATTTCAGCGGCGCTGGTGCTGCTCATGACGCCCGGAGTGGCATTCTTTTACGGCGGCATGACCCGCGCCAAGGCAGCACTGAACATGATGATGATGAGCTTTGTCTCCATCGGCCTGGTAGGGGTTGTCTGGGTTCTCTGGGGCTTCTCCATGACCGGGGGCGACGGCGTGGGCGGGCTTTTCGGCAATCCCTTTACTTCCTTCGGGCTTGAATCGCTCATCGGCAGCGAAGACCTCATCGGCGCCGGCTTCGGCGCCACCTTCGCCATCATCACGGTGGCCCTGATCAGCGGAGCCATTGCGGACCGTGCCAAGTTCAGCGCCTGGGCGGTCTTCGTGCCGGTCTGGGTGACGCTGGTGTACTGCCCGCTGGCCTTCATGGTCTGGGGCGGCGGACTGCTCGGGGAAGAAGGAGCCATCGGCTCAGTGGTCGGAGAAGCCATCGACTTTGCCGGCGGCACCGTGGTCCACATCAACGCCGGCGTGGCAGCCCTGGTGCTGGCCCTGATCATCGGCAAGCGTAAGGGCTTCGGCAAGGACCCGAGCCAGCGTCCCCACAACATTCCGTTTGTCATGCTCGGTGCCACCCTGCTGTGGTTCGGCTGGTTCGGGTTCAACGGGGGAGCGGCCGGTTCCGCCGAAGAAGCAGGCCTGATCTGGGTCAACACCATGGCTGCTCCGGCTGCTGCGATGGTTGGCTGGCTGCTGACCGAGCGTATCCGTGACGGTCGCCCGACGTCGCTCGGTGCCGCTTCCGGCATTGTTGCCGGACTGGTAGCCATCACCCCGGCCTGTGCCAACGTCAGTCCGCTGGGCGCCGTCGGCCTCGGCCTGCTCGCCGGAGTCCTGTCGGCGCTCGCCGTCGGCCTGAAGTACAAGATGGGTTACGACGATTCCCTGGATGTGGTGGGCGTGCACCTGGTGGCCGGCATCGTGGGAACCCTGGCTCTGGGTTTCATCGCCCTCCCCGTCGAAGGCGTTGGCGGCGGCCTGTTCTACGGCGGCGGGTTCGCGCAGCTTGGCGCACAGCTGGTTGCCATGATGGTAGCCATTATCTTCTCCGCAGTCCTGACCCTGGTGATCGGCCTGGCCATCCACAAGACCATCGGCTTCCGGGTGTCCGAGGAGCAGGAAGTCAACGGCGTGGACCTGAGCGAACACGCCGAAACGGCTTACGAATTCGGCGGCCTGGGCGTGGGCGGTTCCTTCCGCCCCGTTCACGAGACCGTCCGCACCGCCACGAAGGAGAGCATCAACTCATGAAACTCGTAACGGCCATTGTCCGCCCGGAAAAACTCGATGCCGTCCGCGGGTCCCTGGAAAGCTACGGCGTGCAGGGGCTGACCGTCAGCCAGGCCAACGGCTACGGGCGTCAGCGCGGCCACACCGAGGTGTACCGCGGCGCCGAGTACACGGTGGACCTGCTGCCGAAGATCCGCATTGAGGTCCTGGTAGCCAACGAATGGCTCAACGACATTGTGGACGTGCTGGTGTCCACCGCGAACACCGGCCGCGCCGGCGACGGCAAGGTGTGGGTGGTCAACGTGGAGGAGGCCCTCCGGGTCCGCACCGGGGAACGGGGGGACTCCGCTTTGTAGATGCGGGGTTCTCAACGTGGGGGACAGGAAGACGCCTTGGACGGCTGCGTGCTTGCAGCTGCCGGGGGTCTTCCTGCGTTAAGAGGACTTTCTCTGTGAAGTCCCGGCGGTCACAGCTCCGAACGGCTGGACTCCCACTCCGGAGGGCCCATGGTCCCGGCCGGATATGAATCCAGCGGGACTTCGCCGTCAGCCCATGCCTTGAGGACCGGGTCCACAATCCGCCAGCACTCCTCGGCAATGTCCGCCCGCACGGAGACCAGCGGGTCGCCGGAAAGGATGCCGTCCAGCACTTCGCCGTACGGGGTCATCGCCGATTTGTGCATGGGCGCGCTGAGCCCGGTCCGCTCCAGCGTGAAGACATTCTCGGGACCGTTGACGTTCAACTCCAGTTCCAGCCGGGCGGGGGCGAAAGAGATCCGCAGCCGGGAAGCTTCCCCTGCCGAGCCGGTGAATCCATCCGGAAGGTGGCTCACCGGCTTGAACGTGATGACGGCCTCCTGCCGGGTTTTGCCCAGTGCCTTGCCCGAACGCAGAATGAACGGAACGCCGGCCCAGCGGTCGTTCTCCACCCGGATTTCCACTTCCGCGAGCGTCTCCGTCTCCCGGTCCGGTTCAACACCGGGGGAATCGGCGTATGCCTCAACCTCTTCGCCGTCGATCTCCCCGGCGGACCAGCGCGCCCGGCGGGTGCTGCGGGCATAGTCCTGCGGCACGCTGGACGCCCGAAGCGTGGCTGCGATCAAATCCCGCACATCCCGCTGGCCAAGGGTTGCCGGCGCGCCCATGGCGATGACGGCCATGGTGTGCAGCAGATGGCTCTGGATCATGTCGCGCAGTGCCCCTGCGCCGTCGTAGTACTTTGCGCGGCCCTCCAGGCCGAGTTTCTCGTCGAAGATGATCTCCACGCGCTCAATGTGAAGGTTGTTCCACACCGGTTCCAGGATCCGGTTGGTGAACCGCAGCCCCAGAACGTTCATCACGGTGGCCATGCCCAGGAAATGGTCCACCCGGTACACATGGCTTTCGGGCAGCAGATCCGCCAGCAGCCGGTTGAGCTCGCGGGCCGAGGCTTCGTCGCCGGCAAAAGGTTTCTCCAGCACCAGCCGCGTATCCTCGGGCAGGTCGCCGCGTTTCAGCGCCGCAACCGTGGACTGAGTAACCTCCGGCGGGAGGGCAAAGTAGACGGCCAGCGGTGTTTCCAGGCTGCGGATGTCCTTCACCAGCTGCGCCGGATCCTTAAGATCCACCTGCAGGTAGCTGCCGTTCCGCACCGCGGCGTCGAGCGCTTCCTTTCCGTCGTCGTCGGCCTCGCTGCGGGCAGCGTCAAAAGATTCGTTCATCAGGTCCTGCCAGGTGGCATCGTCCCAGTCCCGGGAACCGGAGCCGACCACGCGGAGGCTGGCCGGTGCCCGGCCGCTGCCGATCAGCCGGCCCAGCCCCGGCAGCAGCAGCCGCCGGGAGAGGTCGCCGGTGCCGCCGAGAATAAGAAGTGTGCGCAGGGGAGAAGTTTCACTCATGGCTCCACCCTTTCATCCGCGCCGCAGGACGGGTAAGAGTTTTGCGGAAGTTTTCCAACCCGCCTTGGTACCCTTAACAGCTGGGCCTGCCAAACATGGCGAAGATCTGACGAAAGAAGTGCGCGGCACGTGTTCAATTCACTGTCTGACCGGTTGACTACAACCTTCAAGAACCTCCGCGGCAAGGGCCGGCTGACTGAGGCCGACGTCGATGCCACAGTCCGCGAGATCCGCCGCGCGCTGCTGGATGCCGACGTTGCCGTGCCCGTGGTCCGCGCTTTCACCGCCTCCGTCAAGGAGCGCGCACTGGGCCTCGAGGTGTCGCAGGCACTGAACCCGGGCCAGCAGGTTGTGAAGATCGTCAACGAGGAGCTCGTGGGCATCCTCGGCGGCGAGACCCGCCGGCTGCGCCTGGCCAAGAACCCGCCCACGGTCATCATGCTCGCGGGCCTGCAGGGTGCCGGTAAGACCACGCTGGCCGGCAAACTCTCCAAGCACCTGAAGTCCCAGGGCCACAGCCCGCTGCTGGTGGCCGCTGACCTCCAGCGCCCCAACGCCGTCAAGCAGCTGCAGGTCAACGGTGAGCGCGCCGGCGTGCCGGTCTACGCACCGCATCCGGGTGTCTCCTCCGAGTTCGAGTCCGCCACCGGCGATCCGGTGGCCGTTGCACGCCAGGGCATCGAAGAGGCACGCACCAAGCTCTACGACGTCGTCATTGTGGATACCGCCGGCCGCCTGGGCGTGGACGCCGAACTGATGCAGCAGGCCGCGGACATCCGCGCAGCCATCAACCCGGACGAAGTGCTGTTCGTCATTGACGCCATGATCGGCCAGGACGCCGTCAACACGGCCCAGGCCTTCAACGAGGGCGTCAACTTCACCGGCGTTGTCCTGACCAAGCTCGACGGCGATGCCCGCGGCGGTGCCGCCCTGTCCGTTGCGTCCGTGACCGGCAAGCCGATCATGTTCGCCTCCACCGGTGAAGCCCTGACCGACTTCGAGGTCTTCCACCCGGACCGCATGGCCAGCCGCATCTTGGACCTCGGCGACGTCCTGACGCTCATTGAGCAGGCCGAGCAGAACTGGGACAAGGACGAAGCCTCCCGGATGGCGAAGAAGTTCGCCGACCAGGAAGACTTCACCCTGGATGACTTCCTGCAGCAGATGCAGCAGCTGCGCAAGATGGGCTCCATGAAGAAGATGCTCATGATGATGCCCGGCGCCGCCGGCATGCGTGAGCAGCTGGAAAACTTCGACGAGCGCGAAATTGACCGCGTTGAAGCCATTGTCCGCTCCATGACCCCGCACGAGCGGGTGGCCCCGAAGATCATCAACGGCTCCCGCCGCGCCCGCATCGCGCGCGGTTCCGGCGTGCATGTCTCCGAGGTCAACGGCCTGCTGGAGCGCTTTGTGCAGGCCCAGAAGATGATGAAAAAGATGGCCTCGGGCGGCGGAATCCCGGGCATGCCCGGCATGGCCGGACCCGGCGGATTCGGCGGCGCGCGCAAGAAGCAGCAGGCAGCCAAGGGCAAGAAGAAGGCCAAGTCGGGCAACCCGGCCAAGGCCGCCCAGGAGCGCGCCGAGGCCGAGGCGCGCCGCGCCGGGGCCCGCAAGGCGCTCCCGACCGGCAGTGCTTTCGGGGGCCAGGATGCCAATTTCGATCCTTCCTCGCTGAATCTCCCCAAGGGCTTCGAAAAGTTCCTGGGCAAGTAGGCTTTGCCGCGCACCGCCGGACCTCGAGTCCGGCGGTGCGCCTTTAACGAGCCGGCGTATACCGGCTGCCGGGCCGGACGGCGGCGCCCCGGGCGCCGGGTCCGGCCCGGCACATTGGGGAAGTCCGGCAGCAGGGGAAGAGGCCAAGGGTGGCAGCACAGGGACTGAGCGGCTTTTACGGGTCGGTGTTCAAACGGAGCACCTCTGCCTTCGCTCTGATCCGCACCGCGGACGGGCGGATTTTGATGGTGCGCTCCGGCACCGGCGGCTGGGAGCTTCCCGGCGGCGTCGTCAAAGGCGGGGAGGACCCCCGCTCCGCCGCCCGCCGCGGGGCGGGTGAGGCGCTGGGAGCCGGGTTCGACGTCGGGCGCGTACTGGTGCTGGATTATGTCCAGGGCGGGGACCGGCCGGGCGGCGGTCACGCCGATTCCATTGCGTTTGTGTTCGACGGCGGCACGCTGGTCACGTCGGTGACAGGGTTCAGCGGCGCCGGAGGTGAGCGCGAAGCCCGCTTCGTTGCCCTCGGCGAGGGCACGGAGGTCCTTGGCTCCGGCACGGCCGGCCTGCTGGCCGGCGCAGTGGAAGCCCTGGAGCTGGGAACCGTGACCGAACTGGTTGACGGCAAGGCGGCCCGGGGCGAACCCATTGTCCCGCCGGTTTCCCGCAGGATGATGCCTCCGGTGAACGGTTTCGAAGGAATTCTAGGACGTCAGGAGTCCCGTTTTGCCCGCTGAACGAGTGGTATTTGTGCACGGCGCCGGAAGTTTCGGAGCCGCTGCCTGGCCGCGGCAGCACGGACTGGCCCTGGACTATGACTGCCTCTTCCTTAAGCGTCACGGCTTCGACGACGTCGAGCCTCCCCTGGCCCCGGATGCGGAAGCCGATATTGCCGTCATCCGCGACGCCTTGGGGGAAGGCGGGCATCTGGCGGCGCACTCGGCAGGCGCCGTTCCGGCCATGCTGGCGGCTCTGCGGGATCCGGGCCGCGTGCATTCCCTGATTTTGTGCGAGCCGGCAGTTTTCTCCCTGACCCGCGACCTGCCGGCCACCCGGGCCTACCGCGAGCTGCTGCAGCCGTTGTTTGACGCAGCGCCGGAGATGACTGACGAGGAGTATGAACGCGAATTTGTCCGCCGCGTCTTCACCACCGGTGCGGCCGCCTCGGACCACCGCGCCGCCAGGCCTGGCCATACCGCTCCGGCCGATGAAGCTGCCAGGCGGTCGGCCGCACGCCTGCGGATGCAGACTCCTCCATGGGACGCTCCGCTGGACATCGTTCCGGGCGTCCCCACCCTGGTGCTCACCGGAGGATGGGAACCGCTGTATGAGGAGGTGGCGGATTTCCTGGTGTCCACCGGTGCCGAGCACCTCCAGGTGGGTGGAAATCACCGCCCGCAGGACACCGGCGCCGGACGCAAAGCGATCCGGGAGTTCCTCGCCCGTGCCCGCCGGACGGAGCAGTAAGTGAGACCCCGTGCGGTGCCTGTAATCCGGGCAGCCGGCACGGAAGATGTTGCCCTGCTGCCCGCAGTGGAGGCCGCATCGGACACCCTGCTGAACGGGCTGGCGGAGCCCGGCAGCCCTGGCGTGAGCATGGTGAGCATGGGCCCGGGCATGCTGCCGGCGCCGGCTGCAGTCCCGGAGCTGGCCGCCGCGCTGCACATCCTGGTTGCGGGAGTGCCCCCGGTGGGATTCGCCCGCATCGAGGAAGTGGATGGCCAGGCCCATCTGGAGCAGCTCTCCGTTCATCCCTCGGCAGCCGGTGCCGGGCTGGGCCGGCGGCTGGTGGAATCCGCACTGCAGTGGGCCCGGGAACAGGGTTACCGTTCCATGACGCTGTGCACTTTTGCCGGCGTTCCGTTCAATGCGCCGTTTTACCGCAGCTGCGGGTTCGTGCCGGTGGATGTCCCGCAGGGGGAACTGCGGGCCCTTCGGGACCACGAGCGGCAGCTCGGACTGGACGGTCTCGGGCCGCGGGTGGCCATGCGCAGGGTGCTGCAGTGACGGCGCCGGTTTCGTGACTTCTTGGAATTAGATGAAGCTTCAAGTAAGCTCATTACATGAACCTTCAAGTAAATGCTCCTGATCTTCTGCCCGCCGATCTGTCCATGGGCACCGTCATGCTGAAGGTCGGTGACATGGCCAAGGTGTCCGCCTACTACCGCGGCGCACTGGGCCTGGAAATCGTGGCCGAGGCCGACGGCGGCCAGTACCTGGGCCGCGCGGGAGTCCCCGTAGTGCACCTGGCTCCGGCGCCGGGGCTGCAGGTGGCGTCGCGGGGTGAAGCGGGACTCTTCCATACTGCGGTCCTGTTCGAGACCCAGGCCGACCTGGCAGCCACTGTGGCCTCAGCTGCGCAATACGATCCGGCCGCCTTTGTGGGTTCCGCGGACCATTTGGTCAGCGAGGCGTTCTACTTCACGGATCCCGAAGGCAACGGGATCGAGCTGTACTATGACAAGCCCCGGGACACCTGGAACTGGGACACTACTGCGTCCGGCCGCGAGGTGCGCATGGCATCGCTCACCCTTTCCCCGCAGGCCTACTTCCGTGAACATCTGACCGAAGCCGCGCTGGCCAACCTCAAGACTGCCGATGCGGCCGTGGGGCACGTGCACCTTCAGGTGGGCGACACCGCCGTCGCTGAATCCTTCTACGTGGACACCCTTGGATTTGAGCGGACCGCCGGATTCCACGGGCAGGCCCTGTTTGTCTCCGCCGGCGGCTACCACCACCACATGGCCATGAACGTCTGGAACAGCCGCGGGGCAGGACCCCGCCGGGACACCCTCGGCCTCGGTGAGGTGCTCATTGCTGTTCCGTCCGCCGACGACGTCGCCGGGCTGGCGGACCGGCTGAAGGTTGCCGGGATTTCCAGCCACCACACGGGTGCCGAGCTGCGCTTTGAGGATCCCTGGCGCAACCGGCTGCGCATCGCCGTCGGCTAGCCGGTTCAGTGTCCGGAGGATTCATCGCCAGCCTTCCCCGGCGCTTGATCCGCTGCGGGGCGGGTCCGGCACCCGAGTCGCCAAAGATGGAGTCATCTGGCACAATGGTCAGGTACTCGATCTGCGCGGCCCCTCTCTCCGTGCATGCATCTTGTCCTTTTTGAACCCCAACGTTATGGCCCGCCCCACGGGAGCAGAAGTACGGGTTCGCCCCATTTCAGATCAGGAGTGACCACAAAAGTGGCCGTAAAGATTCGCCTTAAGCGCCTCGGCAAGAAGTTCTCAGCACACTACCGCGTTGTTGTCATGGATTCCCGTGCCAAGCGCGATGGCCGTGCCATCGAGGAAATCGGACTGTACCGTCCGACCGAGAACCCGTCGTACATCGACATCAAGTCAGACCGTGCGCAGTACTGGCTCAGCGTCGGCGCCCAGCCCACCGAGCAGGTTGCAGTTCTGCTGAAGATCACCGGTGACTGGCAGAAGTTCAAGAACATCGAAGGCCAGGAGGGTACCCTCCAGGTCAAGGCTCCCAAGGAAGCTTTCGTGGCTCCCGAAAAGAAGTCCGTGATCGTTCCCGAGGCCATCACCCCGAAGGCCAAGAAGGACGAGGCTCCCGCAGAGGCTGAGGCCGAGTAACTTGCTGGCCGAAGCGCTGGAGCATCTCGTCCGCGGAATCGTTGACAGTCCTGAGGACGTCAAAGTTACCGCCAAGAGCAACCGCCGCGGGGAAACCCTCGAGGTGCGAGTTCATCAGGATGATCTGGGCCGCGTCATCGGACGCCAGGGACGGACGGCACGTGCATTGCGCACAGTGATCGCCGCCCTCGCGAACGGAGAGCCGGTCCGCGTCGATGTAGTGGATACCGACCGCCGCCGCTGACAATCCGCGGCACGGCCGGACTGCATCGTCGGTTCACAGCACTTTCATAGCAGTACCAGTTGAACGCAGTTCACGGCATCCGGCCCCTGCACCAGATAATGGTGGAGGGGCCGGATGTGTTTTCCGGGTCCTCACCGGCCCAACCCGGTTGCAGCACCCCGCCGCACCAATACAAGGAGATTCCCCATGCAGTTACAGGTGGCCCGCATCGGCAAGCCGCACGGCATCCGCGGCGAAGTAACCGTCCAGGTCCTGACTGACGCCCCCGAAGACCGCTTTGTGCCCGGGACCGAGCTCACCGTCGAGCCCGCGTCCAAGGGTCCGCTCACTGTCCTCAGCGCCCGCTGGAACAAGGACATCCTGCTGCTCGGTTTCGAGGAAGTTGTGGACCGCAACGGCGCCGAGGAACTGCGCGGGGCCATGCTCTCCGTAGACACCGACGAGCTGGATGACGAGGACGACGACGAGGGCTGGTACGAGCACGAGCTGGTGGGCCTGAAGGCCCGCATTGGCGGCGACGTCGTGGGTACCGTCAGCGGCCTGCGCACCCTCACCGTCCAGGATCTGCTGGTGATTGACGACAATGAGGGCCGCGAGGTCTTCGTCCCCTTCGTCGAAGCCATTGTGCCCGAGGTCAACGTGGAAGACGGCTACGTGCTGCTGACCCCGCCGGAGGGCTTGTTTGAACTGAACCTCCCCGAGGATAAGCAGGACAAGCAGTCCAAGCCGGCGAAGGAAAATGCCGGCAGGGACGCGGATGCTCAGAACGAGGCCGGCCGCTAAGTGCGTATTGATGTAGTCAGCATTTTCCCGGAGTATCTGGCAGCACTGGACCTGTCGCTGATCGGCAAGGCCCGGCAGGACGGACTGCTGGACCTCAACGTGCACGACCTGCGGGACTTCACCACGGACCGCCACCGCACCGTGGATGACACCCCCTACGGCGGCGGCGCCGGCATGGTCATGAAGGCTGAGCCGTGGGCACAGGCTCTGGCTTCCGTCGCGGAGGCGGGAAACAGCGGCGGCGACGGCGGCACCCGCCCCGTGCTGATCGTCCCCTCGCCCGCCGGAGCCGTGTTCACCCAGACCATGGCCTATGAGCTGGCGGAAGAAAAACACCTGGTGTTTGCGTGCGGACGCTACGAGGGGATCGACGAGCGCGTCCTGGAGTGGTCCGGTGAGCGTTTCGACGTGCGCCCGGTCAGCCTGGGGGACTATGTGCTCAACGGGGGAGAAGTTGCCGTGCTGGCCATGGTGGAGGCCATTGGCCGCCTGGTGCCCGGCGTCGTCGGCAATCCCGAATCCCTGGTGGAGGAGTCGCACTCCGACGGACTGCTGGAATATCCGGTCTACACCAAGCCGTCATCGTGGCGGGACCGGAACGTGCCGGACATCCTGCTCAGCGGCAACCACGGCAAGATTGCCCAGTGGCGCCGCGAGCAGCAGCTGCAGCGCACCGCCGTCCGCCGTCCGGACCTGCTGGAAAAGTTTGACGTCTCCCAGCTGACCAAGGCTGACAAAGCGGCCCTGGCCGCCATGGGATACGACGTGATGAAGGACCGCATCCAGCTTCGCGGCTGATTGGTGGCGTTTGTGCGGGTGTGGCAGAATAGATAACTGTGTCATCTGGGTCCGCACCTGCCACAGGGGGAGCGCGGCCAACAGAATGCACACCGGCGGCCAATCCTCGGCTTCGCCGGTCTTATAGCTTCGGCAGCATCTGTGCAGTCCAACGGGCCGCATCCTTGCCTGCCGTTACCAAAGTGGATGACCTGTGGCGTTCACCAGGAGTGATAAACAATGCACATCCTAGATTCTGTTGATGCAGCCTCGCTGCGTTCAGACATCCCCGAGTTCCGCGCCGGTGACACGGTCAAGGTTCACGTAAACATCATCGAAGGCAAGAACACCCGTGTTCAGGTCTTCCAGGGCTTCGTCATGAAGCGCCAGGGCGACGGCCTGCGCGAGACCTTCACGGTCCGCAAGGTCAGCTTCGGCGTCGGCGTGGAGCGTACCTTCCCGGTGCACTCCCCGGTTCTCGACAAGATCGAGCTCGTCTCCAAGGGCGATGTCCGCCGCGCCAAGCTGTACTACATGCGCGACCTGCGCGGCAAGGCAGCCAAGATCAAGGAAAAGCGCGACGCACGTCCCGCCAAGTAATTTTCTTGATCCACGCAGCATCCGCTTCCGGGGAATCTTCGGACTCCTCCCGGAAGCACACGAAACGCCGGTCCACGATTGTGGGCTGGCGTTTTGTGCTCTGCGCTCTCGCCGCCGCCGTGGTGCTGGTGGCACTGGTCCGCGCGTTTGTCGTGGACGTCTACTACATTCCGTCCGAGTCGATGCAGCCGCTGCTGGAACCGGGGGACCGCGTGGCGGTCTCGCGGACCGAGTACCGCTCCGGTGAAATCCAGCGGGGGGACGTGGTGGTCTTTGACGGCCGCGGGTCCCTGGCTCCGCTGAACAGCGGGGACGCCGCCCCGGTTGCGGCGCTGAAGTCCCTGGCCCGCTGGGCGGGACTAATGGGCAGCGACACAGTCTATGTGAAACGGGTCGTCGGGCTCCCCGGGGACCGGGTTACCTGCTGCACCGCGGATGACCCGCGCCTGACCGTCAATGGAACTCCGCTGGACGAGCCGTACGTTTATCCTTCCGACGCTCCCAGCGACAAGAACTTCGACGTCATCGTCCCCGAGGGAAGGCTGTGGCTTCTGGGCGACCACCGGTCCGAGTCAGCGGATTCACGTTCGCTCCTGGGCGCCCCGGGCGGCGGCCTCATCTCCGAGGACCGCGTCATTGGCCGTGCCACGGCCATCCTGTGGCCGCTGGAGCGCAGTTCGGATATTGAGCGGCTAGAGTTAGGAGCCGAGTGGAACACGGCGAAATAAGAGGACAGCATATGGCTCAGAACGTCCCGGACGAGCCCACCAGGAACCCCGGCCCCAGCGTTCACGGGGCCCATTCAGCACGTCCACGGACAGCAGCTCCGGGCCGTAAGGACAAAGAAAAGCACCGAGGTTTTGGCGGCTGGCTCCGCGAAGTCGCCACCATCATCGTGATCGCGCTGCTGCTGTCCTTCCTCATTAAGACCTTCCTGTTCCGGGCGTTCTACATTCCCTC
This sequence comes from Arthrobacter sp. APC 3897, assembly GCF_030407495.1. Lineage (GTDB taxonomy): Bacteria > Actinomycetota > Actinomycetes > Actinomycetales > Micrococcaceae > Arthrobacter_B. The sequence goes on from NZ_JASDDG010000018.1 coordinate 63,800, forward strand.
GGGCTCCATGGAAGACACCCTGGAAATCAACGACCGGATCTTTGTGAACCTGCTGGTTCCGGAACCCTTCGACCTGAACCGCGGCGACGTGGTGGTCTTCAAGGACACCAAGGGCTGGCTGCCCGAGCTTCCTCCGGCCGCCGAAGGACCCGGAGCCTGGATCCGTGACGCCCTTATTTTTGTCGGCCTCATTCCGGACACCTCGGAACAGCACCTGGTCAAGCGCGTCATCGGCACCGAAGGGGACCGCGTGGTCTGCTGCGACGCCGACGGCAGGATCACGGTCAACGGGGAGCCGCTGGAGGAGCCCTACATCTATCCCGGCGCCACGCCGTCGGACATCCCGTTTGACGTGGTTGTTCCGGAAGGCAAGGTGTGGGTCATGGGGGACCACCGCAACGCCTCCGCTGACTCACGCGAACATCTCCAGGATGCAAGCGGCGGGTTCATTGACGTCGAAGACATTGAGGGCAAGGCCGCAGTGACCGCCTGGCCGCTGAACCACGCCGGCTTCATCGGCAGCTATCCGGAAGTCTTCGAGAACATCCCCGATCCTTCCACCTCCCTTCCGGCCGGATCCCGATGACCGCGGCGTCCGCCCTGCCGCGGCAGCCCCGGACGGGTGCCGGAAGCAAGGCACCCACGCTGCGGCACGAGCGGTCCTTCGCCGCCGTCGGCTGCAAGGTCCTGGCCGGCTGTGACGAGGTGGGCCGGGGCGCGCTGGCCGGACCGGTCAGTGTGGGCCTGGTGGCTGTTGATCTGGCCACCGTCCGTTCACTCAAGGGCGTGCGGGACAGCAAGCTGCTTTCGCAGACTGACCGGGAAACGCTGGTGCCCCGGATCAAGAAGTGGGCCCGGGGCTGGGGTGTGGGGCATGCAAGCGCTGCGGAAATCGATCTGCACGGCATCATGGGCGCGCTGCGCCTGGCCGGCACCCGCGCCTGGGACCAGGTCTGTGCGGATCTGACCCCCGATGTCGTCCTCCTGGACGGCAACTACAACTGGCTGTCCCCGGTCCGCCAGGCCAGTCTTTTTGACCTTGCCGCGGATGACGGTGACGGCGGCTGCCAGGCGCCCGTGCACACCAAAATCAAGGCCGACATGACCTGCCTCAGCGTCGCCGCGGCCAGCGTTCTCGCGAAGGTGGAGCGGGACACGATGATGGTGGACTACGCTGTGACACATCCTCAGTACGGCTGGGAAGTGAATAAGGGATACGCCACGGCGTCCCATCGGCTGGCGATAGACGAGTTTGGGCCCACGCCCCTGCACCGGATGTCCTGGCAGTTGGGAACACGTCCGCAAGCGGATGCCCGGGACCTTGAGAGCGTCGTTGGGGGATGATGGAAATATGAGTGCCGAAGACCTTGAGAATTATGAAACGGACATGGAGCTCCAGCTCTACCGTGAATACCGGGACGTGGTGGGGCTCTTCAGCTATGTGGTGGAGACCGAGCGCAGGTTCTACCTGGCCAACCACGTGGACCTGCAGGCACGCTCCGCGGACGGGGAGATCTACTTTGACCTGACCCTGCAGGATGCATGGGTCTGGGACGTCTACCGCTCGGCCCGGTTTGTGAAAAGCGTCCGGGTGATTACGTTCAAGGACGTCAACGTCGAGGAACTCACCCGCAATGATGACCTGACCATCCCCAAGGCCGACGAACTGGGCTGAACGGCTAGGACCGCGGTGTTGGCGGGGACAGTGTCATTGCGGAAAGGGCCGGGAGGTTCGCGGCGACGTCGTTCCACGTCGACCATGCCCCTGACGGTTTCCGCGGATCTCCCGCTCCGAGGCTAGAAACCCAGCCTTCAACCATCTTTCCCCGGTGCGGCAGAAGGTGCGGAACCGCGGTCGGCGGCGGGAAACCGTTGCGCCATACCGTCTTGTAGCTGCCGACATTTCCGGCATTCGCCGACCAGTTCACCACGTCCCAGCCGAGGTCATCCAGGGCATAGGCCACCGCCAGGCCCACGGCACGCGACATCAGCCCCTTTCCCCGGTTCCCGGGGGAGGTGACGAACCCCAGATCACCCGAATTGGCGCCCTGGAAGCGCAGATCCAAGGTGCCGGCGTAGGCTCCGTTGACCTCCAGCGCCCAGGAAATATCCTTCTCCTGGGGAACGGAAATCGTCTCCACGTACTCCACCGCCATCTCCCGCGTGTACTCCAGGGGGACGGTGGTCCACTGCTGTGACAGGGGGTCCAGAGAACGGGACAGCACCGCGTCAACATCGGCGTGGTGATGCGGGCGCAGCGTGAGGATTGAGTCGGAGAGAACCGGGATGTCATATGGCATGGGTACACCCTAGTGCAGGCATGAGGTGCATCTCCTAAACTGCTGGCATGGCGCTTCCCGAGTCCCCGCTGGCCGGTTACCTGTCCGGCAACCGCCGCCTCTATGCGCAGATGCGGCCCGACGCGGGATCTCTGGAGCTTGTCCTTGCGCTCCAGCAGGGCCTGGCAGCCCTTGCCCGGGTGAACGACGGCGGCCGGCCGCGCTGGATCCCCGAGCGGCAGATCCACCTGACACTGATCCACTTCGGCAAGGTCCGGGACGTTTATGCGGCGGTATCGGCCGCGGGAAGCATCTCCTGGGACGAATACGAAGACCGTCTGGCTGATTACGTGGCGGCAACCGAAGCTGCGATGCCGCGCGAACCCATCCTGCTGGAACCTGCCGTGCTTTCCCGGTTTGGGCGGCACGGACGGACCCTGGTCCTGGAGTACTTTCCGTCATCGGCGCTGCTGCAAGCCCATGAGCGGGCCTACGCGGCACTTGAACTGTTCCTGACCAACTGCGGGATCACCGACGTCGACGCCTTCACCGCCGCGGATCCGAACTTCATGTATGCCTCCACCCTCCGTCCCCACATCACCCTGGCGCGCGGCTTTGCCGGGACGCTGCCTGCACCTGTTCGTGGGAGTTCGGCATCCGGCGGTTCACGGCACGGGGTGCACTATGGGTCCGCTCCGGGGGACGGCAGCATCATCCCCGCCCGGGTTCGGCTGGAGTCCATGCCGGTGGTGTATCCCGGCGTGGACTAGCGCCGCGCCTTCCTCCCCAGAGCCCGTTCTGTCCCCGGAACGGGAAGCGCCGTCCACAAAGCGCGGCCGCTGCCGGCTGAAGGCCCGGCAAACAGCGCATGGTGGGCACATGAGAGCTAAGGACACCTTGGGACAGCGCGGCGAGGAGCTTGCCGCCATCTTTCTGACGGCCGGCGGCATCGAAATAGTGGACCGCAACTGGCGGTGTCCCGACGGCGAGATTGACCTGGTGGGCGTGGACGGCGAGACGCTGGTGATTGTGGAGGTCAAGACGCGTTCCTCCCTGGACTACGGGGACCCGCTGGAAGCCATCACACCGGCCAAGCTCGCACGGCTTTACCTGCTGGCGAGCAGATGGAGGCGGGCCTCTGCACGGCATTACCCGGCCTTCCGCGTGGATGCCGTGTCGGTTCTCGACAACGGTTCCGGCGCACCGGTGATCGAGCATCTGAAAGAGGTTGCGCTGTGACGCTGGGGCGCACCTACGGGGTGGGACTTGTCGGGCTGGACGGCCGCATGGTGGAGGTTGAGGCAGACATTGGTCAAACGCTTCCGTCATTTGTCCTGCTGGGCCTGCCGGATGCGTCCCTCAATGAAGCCAAGGACCGGGTGAGGTCCGCGGCCAAGAACGCCGGCCTGCCGCTGAGCCGGCGCCGGATCACCGTCAATCTGATGCCGGCTGACGTCCACAAGCGCGGTTCCGGTTTTGACCTGGCCATTGTGATGGCAGCCCTTGCCGCGGCAGGCGACATCAAAGGCAGCGGACGCCGCGTGTTTATCGCCGAACTTGCGCTGGACGGCAGGCTGCGGCCCGTGCGGGGAATCCTGCCGGCCGTCATAGCTGCCGTGGACGCCGGCTATCCGGAGATCATCGTCGCCGAGCCCAACGCCGATGAAGCGGCCCTCGTTCCGGGAGCTGAAGTAAACGGCTTCACTTCGCTCGCCGAGGTTGCCGCCTTCCTCGGCGCAGATCCCGAGCGGCTGGTGTTTCCCCCTCAGATGCCGGCCCGGGCGGACAGTGCCTCCGGTGAACCTGCCGCAGCACACCGGCCACAGCGGGACATGTCGGATATAGCCGGGCAGTCAGAAGCGCGGTTTGCAGTTGAAGTAGCCGCAGCTGGTGCCCATCATCTGCTGATGACGGGTCCGCCGGGAGCGGGCAAGACCATGCTGGCCGAGCGGCTTCCGGGCCTGCTGCCGGATCTCTCCGATGCCCACGCCATGGAAGTGACTGCCATCCATTCACTGGTCTCCGGCGGACGCACCTGCTCCCGGCTGGTGCGGCGCCCGCCCTTTGAGAGCCCGCACCACACTGCCTCATCGGCTGCCATTATCGGCGGCGGGTCGGGGATTGCCCGCCCGGGGGCGGCATCCCGTGCCCACCGCGGGGTCCTGTTCCTGGATGAAGCACCGGAATATGAGCGGCGTGTCCTGGACGCACTGCGCCAACCGCTGGAAAGCGGGAAAGTCGAACTGCACCGGGCAGCGGGAACCGCAGCCTATCCGGCTCGATTCCAGTTGCTGCTGGCGGCGAACCCCTGCCCCTGCGGACTGGCGTCCGGAAAGGGAATCGACTGTACCTGTACTCCGCAGCAGCGGCGCAGATATTTCGGCCGGCTCTCGGGGCCGCTGCTGGACCGGGTTGATCTGCGCCTTCAGGTACAGCGGGTCTCGCTGAGGGAACTGGCAGGCGACGGGCATGCCGAAGGCAGCGCAGCCATTGCCGGCCGTGTCGAAGCGGCCCGCAGGGTTCAGCAGGCGCGCCTGCAGAACTGGGGATATGAAACCAATGCCGAGGTGGCGGGAAACCTGCTGCGGGGTCCGCTGCGGCCGCCTCCGCGGGCTACAGCGTCCCTGGACCGAGCCATGGAACGGCAGACATTGACCGCAAGAGGTTATGACAGAGTGCTGCGGATCGCCTGGAGCGTTGCCGATCTGGCCGGCCACACAGTGCCCGACGCCGACGACGTCGGGCAGGCACTGGGGTTCCGGCAGCAAGGGGAGGCGGCATGAGCGGGGCGCGGATGGACCTTCTGCGGACAAGGGCTGCTCTGTCCCGGATGTTCGAACCTTCAGACAATGTTGGATTGGCGCTCGTAGAAGCAGCCGGTCCGCACGATGCCCTCCGCGTGGCTACCGGTGCCGTCCGGGCGGGTGGGCAGCTCACCCGAGAAGTGGGGGAAGTCCTGGCAGCCGCAGGCATCTCAGCGCCCGGGAACATCCTGTCGTCGGCCCTGGAACGGTGGAGCCCCCGAATCGCGGATCTTGCACCCGACCGCGACCTCGCCATGATGGGACGCGCAGGAGGTGAACTGCTCATTCCGGAGGACTCCCGCTGGCCGGAAGCACTGCGGGACCTGGAGCTCGGGATGCCGTTGTGCCTGTGGGCGCGCGGGGACCTGAGCAGGGGAGTTCCGGCGCTGCACCAGACCGCAGCGGTTGTCGGGTCACGCGACAGCACCGGATACGGAGCATCGGCTACCGGAGACATCGCTGCCGGCCTCGTCACGCGTGGATGGACCGTGGTCTCCGGAGGTGCCTACGGTATCGATGCCCAGGCACACCGTGCCGCCCTGGCCGCTGGAAACCCTGCCCGCATCCCTACCATTGCCGTCATGGCCTGCGGAGTGGACCGCTACTACCCAGCCGGTAATGAGGATCTGCTCCGCGAAGTTGTCCGCCGGGGCCTCCTGCTGTCGGAAGTTCCTCCCGGATCTTCACCTACCCGCTGGAGGTTCCTGCAGCGCAACCGGATCATCGCCGCGCTCAGTGCCGTGACCGTGGTTGTGGAAGCCCGGTGGCGTTCGGGTGCCCTGAACACGGCACACCATGCGGCGGCACTGGGACGCGAAGTAGGCGCAGTTCCCGGATCCGTGTATTCCGCCAACTCAGCGGGATGCCACCGCCTGCTGCGCGACGGCAGCGCAGTCTGCGTGACGGACGCTGCCGAGGTAGCTGAACTCGGCGGCCCAATCGACTCATCCGATGACACAGCATCCGGCGCTCGCGGGGAATCCCGGGCCGTCCACGACGGGCTGACGATCGAAGACATGCTGCTCCTCGACGCACTGCCGCTGCGCAGCGGATCACCGGTGGAAAAGCTGGCCTCCGTAGCCGGGTTGTCGGTGCCCTCCGTCCGGGCAGGACTGGCACGTCTGGAACTGGAAGACCTCGCCGCCCGGGACGGACCAGACAAATGGCGGCGAAGCCGGCGATAAACCCTGCCCACGCCCCCTCGCAGACCCCCTGCATTGTGAATTGATCTATCGAAAGGAACTGCCGTGCGAATCCACAAGAGTGTTGTCACGCCGCTGGGAATCCTCACCCTGGCCTCCGACGAGGGGGCCCTCAAAGCCGTTTTCGCCGGGGTGCCCGATCCCGCAGCCAATCACGGACTCGGGCGTATCGTGGAGGACGGATTCGAGGAAGTCGAACGCCAGCTCACCGAGTACTTCTCCGGTCACCGCTGCTGCTTCGACGTGGATCTAGCCATCACGGGCACCGACTTCCAGCGTCTCGTCTGGGCGGAAGTGTCAGCCATTCCCTATGGGCAAACCTGCAGCTATAAGGAATTGGCGGTCCGGCTGGGAGATGCTGCCAAAGCCCGAAGCGTCGGTGCCGCCCTATCCCGCAATCCGCTGAACATCGTCATCCCCACCCACCGGGTTGTGGGATCGCGCGGTTCCCTCACCGGCTATTCCTCCGGCATCGATTCAAAGAGGTTCCTTCTGGAGCACGAAAGCTCGGAAGCTACCGCGGCATTGCGCATCCAGTGCGCCGAGGCGGCAGGTTTGCCTGCGTGAGGGGTCGGTGAAACCGGAGTGGCTGCATCAGGTCTGCGGTACGGCGGCCGAACATCCCGGGCGGGCGTCCGGAGGGCAATGCCCTTGCACTGGTCACCACGCGGGAAGCGGACCTGTCCCTCACCGGTGTGCCTGCTTGAGGACGGGCACAGATGCGAGGACAGTGAAGGAGTGAATACAGAGGCGAGTGATGATTCCCGCGCTGAAACCCCTGCCTGGCCGGGTGAGTTCAGCCGGGCCCTGCGCCGGTTCAGCCGGTACCTGACCAGTGAACGCGGCCGCTCCGAGCACACTGTCCGGGCATATGAGGGTGACGTTTCCCAGCTGTTGAACTATGCGCTGGCCGGGGGAGTGCGGACTCTGGAAGGCCTCGACCTCGGCGTCCTGCGCGGTTGGCTGGGTGCGCTCAGTGCCGCCGGCCTGGCACGGTCAACCCTGGCGCGCCGGGCTGCCACGGCCCGCAGCTTTACCGGATGGGCCCTCCGCGAGGAACTCATCAGTGCGGACCCGGCGCTTCGGCTCCGTGCACCGAAGCGGGATAAGACACTGCCTGCGGTGCTGCGCGCCGGACAGGTCGGTGCCCTGTTTGACACACTCGCTGCAGACTGCGCCGAAGGAGACCCCGTCGCCGTTCGGAACCGCGCTCTGGTGGAGCTGCTTTATGCCACCGGGATCCGGGTGGGAGAGCTGACCGGAGTGGACATTGATGACCTGAACCCTGAGCGGCGCACATTGACAGTGATCGGCAAGGGAAACAAGGAACGGACCGTGCCGTACGGGCAGCCCGCGGCCGCTGCTCTGGATGACTGGCTCCGCCGCGGCAGGCCGGCACTGGCGACTGCTGACAGTGGTCCTGCCCTGTTCCTTGGCCAACGGGGCAGGCGGGTTGATCAGCGGCAGGTACGCTCGGTCGTCTCCGGACTTTTCGAAGCTCTGGGAGACACCGGAGCCACCGGACCGCACGCGTTGCGGCATTCAGCCGCAACTCATTTACTCGACGGCGGTGCGGATCTGAGGGCCGTGCAGGAAATCCTTGGCCATTCCTCACTGGCCACAACTCAGCTGTATACCCATGTGTCCGTGGACCGTTTGCGCGCGAGCTACCAGCAGGCTCATCCCAGGGCCTGATCGATAACCGAAGGCACCGAAAACAGGTGTACCGTTTATTGGCACAAACGGATAACTTGCGGCACAATAAGGCTAAGTTCGCATTGAACAAAGGCTCAGAGAAGCATGAAGTCTGAGAAAATCACGAAGTCTCGTCGAATCGAAAGGCATCAGCAGAGCTAATTAGGCGCAGTTCGTACTGGGTCAGATAAGCAACATGAGGATTTCACCCGGGTTGAAGGTCGTTGGGGAAGACGTACCTACAGCTATGGAGGATGGAATGTCTGTTGTGATGGCCCACGGCGTGTTATTCATACACTCCGCCCCGTCTGCGTTGTGCCCCCATATTGAGTGGGCCATCGGATCCGTCGTGGAAAAGCGAACGGATCTAAAATGGACCCCTCAGCCGGCTGCTTCCGGAATGCTTCGCACCGAATTTGAATGGACCGGCAAGCAGGGCACCGGCTCTCTGCTTGCCTCCGCACTCCGCGGCTGGGCGCACCTGCGCTATGAAGTCACCGAAGACCAGAGCCCCGGCGCGGACGGCAGCCGCTGGTGCCACACGCCGGAACTGGGCATCTTCCACGCCGCAACTGATGTCCACGGCAACATCATGGTTTCTGAAGATCGAATCCGGTACGCCTACGAGAACGGTGCCGGAGATCCTTCGGCGGTTTACCATGAGCTGTCCCTGGCTCTTGGCGAGGCATGGGATGACGAACTTGAACCGTTCCGGCATGCCGGCGACGGCGCCAATATCCGCTGGCTGCACCAGGTCGGATAATATTCCGGATCACGCCTGAGCTGCCTGCCGGCTCCATAATGATCCACGCCAATCACTGCCGCTAACGAAAAAGGCCGCGCCGGACCCTTACGGGAATCCGCCGCGGCCTTTGCCGTGGAGCGCAATGCTGCCGGGAAACCTAGTAGCTTCGCAGGGCGATAACCGCGTTATGCCCGCCGAAGCCAAACGAATTGCTGAGGACCACAATGTCGCCGCCGGGCAGGGTCCGGGCCGAGGTGACGACGTCGAGCGGGATTTCCGGATCCTGGTTCTCAAGGTTGATCGTGGCCGGGGCCTGGCGGTCAAACACTGCCATGGCGGTCATGACAGCCTCCACGGCCCCGGAGGCGCCCAGGAGGTGCCCCGTCTGTGACTTGGTGGCCGATACGGCGACATTGTCCACATGGGACCCCAGCGCGGCTTTCAGCGCCGTGTACTCGGGCTTGTCACCCACAGGGGTGGAGGTGGCGTGCGCATTGACGTGCACCACGTCCTCGGCCCGGGCACGCGCGTCGGAGAGTGCGGCTTTCAGGGCGCGGGTGGCACCCAGGCCTTCGGGGTCGGGAGCGGTGATGTGGTATGCGTCGGCGGTGACGGCGGTGCCGGCCAGTTCCGCATAGATCCGGGCGCCGCGGGCCAGAGCATGTTCCTCGGACTCCAGCACCAGTGCGCCTGCGCCCTCACCCATGACAAAGCCGTCACGGTCCTTGTCGTACGGGCGGGACGCGCGTTCCGGATCATCGTTGCGCTTGGACAGGGCCTGCATCGAAGCGAACGCGGCCATCGGCATCGGGTGGATGGCAGCTTCTGCGCCGCCGCAGACAACAACGTCGGCCTTGCCGGAGCGGATCAGCTCAAGTCCCTGATGCAGGGCCTCGGTGCCGGAGGCGCAGGCAGACACCGGGGTATGGGCGCCGGCGCGGGCACCCAGGTCCAGGCTGACGGCGGCGGCGGGACCGTTGGGCATCAGCATGGGAACGGTCATGGGCAGGACCCGGCGGGGGCCCTTTTCGCGGAGGGTGTCCCAGGCATCGAGCAGCGTCCACACACCGCCGATGCCCGTGGCAAAGGAGACCGCCAGGCGGTCGTGGTCTACGTCCTCAAGGCCGGAGTCAGCCCATGCTTCCCGGGCGGACACCACGGCAAACTGAGTGGACGGGTCCATGCGCTTGGCCTCAACGCGGGAGAGGACGTCAGTGGCCGGGGTGGAAACACGCGCGGCGAAGGTTACGGGAAGGCTGTACTGGGCTACCCAATCGTCCTCGAGGGTACGGGCGCCGGGGACACCTTTGAGGGCGTTCTTCCACATGGTGGGAACATCTCCGCCAATGGGCGTCGTGGCGCCCAGGCCGGTGATGACTACTTTGCGGGCCATGATTCACTCTCTCGAAAACGTTGGTGTAGCAACAGGTGCATGCGGTGACGCGGCGGCCGCCGCCGGGACAGGCAGCGGCCGCCGGCGGATTACGCCTGGGCTTTGGAAATGAAGTCCACGGCGTCGCCGACGGTCTTCAGGTTCTTGACCTCTTCGTCCGGGATGCGCACGCCGAACTTCTCTTCGGCGTTGACGACAATGGTCATCATCGAGATGGAGTCGATGTCCAGGTCATCGGTGAAGGACTTGTCCAGTTCGACGGACTCGGGGGCCAGACCGGTTTCCTCGTTGACGATCTCGGCGAGGCCGGCCAGGATTTCTTCGTTGCTAGCCATGGTGGCTCCTTTTTCTCGTGGTACCGGCATACACCGGCGTGGATTGGTCCAACCGCATAGCGGAGTGGTTTGTGGGGGGCGGACGGGTTACGGAAGAACGATAACCTGTGCGCCGAAGACCAGGCCTGCTCCGAAGCCGATCTGGAGGGACAGCTTGCCGCTGAGCTCAGGGTTTTCCTGCAGCAGCCGGTGTGTCGCCAGCGGGATTGAGGCCGCGGAGGTGTTGCCGGCGTCGGCGATGTCACGGGCAATGATCACGGACTCGGGAAGCTTCAGCTGCTTGGCCATTTCATCGATGATGCGCATGTTGGCCTGGTGCGGGACGAAAGCCCCGAGATCCTCGGCGGTAACGCCGGCGGCGTCGAGCGCGCGCTGGGCAACCTTGGCCATTTCCCAGACAGCCCAGCGGAACACGCTCTGGCCGTCCTGGCGCAGGGTTGGCCACAGCTTGGTGTCGCGCTCGGCCACATCGGCCACGCCAACGGTGCCGTCTGCCGCTTCGGCGGCGAGGGACAGTTCGCGGATGTCCAGCATGGAGTGCGTCATGCCGATGGTGCTGGACTTGCTCCCGTCCGAACCCCAGACAGACGGGCCGATGCCCGCGGAATCAGAGGGGCCGACGACGACGGCGCCTGCGCCGTCCCCGAGCAGGAAGGAGATGGTGCGCTCGGTGTTGTCGATGAAATCCGAGAGCTTCTCCACGCCGATGACCAGCACGTACTCTGCCGCGCCGGAACGCACCAAGGCGTCAGCCTGGGCCACGCCGTAGCAGTAGCCCGCGCAGGCGGCCGATACGTCATAGGCCGGTGCCGGAGCGGCGCCGAGCAGATGTGCGATTTCTGCTGCGGCGGACGGGGTGGCGAACGGGTGGGTCACAGTGGAAACGATGACTGCGCCCAGCTGCGAACCGTCGATGCCTGCGTCTGCCAGGGCGTCGCGGCCGGCGGCCTCCGCCATGTCAATGACGGAGGTTCCCTTGTCGGCACGGTGCCGGGTGATGATGCCGGTGCGCTGGCGGATCCACTCATCGGAGGAATCGATCCACTGGCAGACATCTTCGTTGCTCACGATGACGTCGGGGCGGAAAGCACCAATGCCGAGAACCCGGCTGAACTGGTGGACGGGGGACTGCTTCAGGGTGGGCGTGCTCACGCGTTACCTTCTCCGGTGGTGGTTGCTGCTGCTGCGGCGGCGGTGGCGGAATGCTCAGCGATGAACACCCGGGCGGCGTCGAGGTCTTCGGGGGACTTCAGGGCCAGAGTGGGCAGGCCCTTGAGTCCGCGGCGGGCCAGGCCGGTAAGGGTTCCTGCCGGAGGCAGCTCCAGCATGCCGGTCACGCCCATGGCCGCCATGGACTCCATGCACAGGTCCCAGCGGACCGGGCGGGAAACCTGGCTGATCAGGCTGTCCAGGTTGGCTTCGCCGGACACCACTGCTGCGCCGTCGTAGTTGGACAGCAGGGTGGGCCGGGGGGCGGCCGGGCGCAGCTGCGGGCGGAGGTTCTCCAGCACGCTGACGGCCGGAGCCATGTGGGAGGTGTGGAAAGCGCCGGCAACCTTCAGTGGAATGACCCGGGACTTCGCCGGAGGCGCTGCGGCGAAAGCGGCCAGCTGCTCCAGGGTTCCCGCTGCCACGGTTTGTCCGCCGCCGTTCGCATTGGCTGCGGTGAGGCCGGCCGCTGCCAGGGCTGCTGCAACTTCCTCAGGGTCTCCGCCCAGCACGGCACTCATCCCGGTGGGTGTTTCTGCGGCCGCGCGGGCCATGGCGTTGGCCCGTTCGCGGACGAAGATCAGGGCGTCGGGTTCGGTCAGCGCGCCGGCGAGGGCCGAAGCCGTGATCTCGCCGACGGAGTGGCCGGCGACGACGGTGGAGGCGGTGAGTGCCTGCGGTTCCACGAGGAGACGCGCTGCCATCAGTCCGGCGGCAACGATCAGAGGCTGGGCCACCGCGGTGTCCTTGATGGTTTCCTCATCGGAGACGGTGCCGTGGGCGATCAGATCCAGGCCGGCGATGGCGCTGAGTGATTCGAGGTGTTCCCGAACTCCGGGCAGTTCAAGCCACGGGGAAAGGAAACCTGGCGTTTGGGACCCCTGGCCGGGGCAGACAATTGCGAGCACGTATCAAGCTTTCCAAAGAGAGGGACAGTTCCCGGGTGTTTGCTTAGACCAAGCTCCCGGTGCGGCATTGTAGGAAGTCTACAAGGAGGCGGGGGTTCTGCAACCGGCTCAGGACCGGTTGGCGGACCGCTCCGGAACGGCTTTGCCGGGCGGGGCGAGGCGCCCCACCACCAGCGCCGTCTGCAGCACGAAGGCCTCGCGCGGCAGCATCGGGTCCCAGCCGGTGACGTCACAGACCCGCCGCAGGCGGTACCTGACCGTGTTGGCATGGACAAAGAGTTCGCGTGCCGTTGCCTCGAGGGAATGCCCCAGCGAGAGGTAGGCGGAGAGTGTTTCGGCCAGCCCGTTGGAGGCGCTGAGCAGCGGCCGGTAGATGCTCCGGACCAGCGCCTTGCGGGCACTGTCATCTCCGGACATGACCCGTTCCGGCCACAGGTCGTCAGCCGCCACCGGCCGCGGCGCCGCCGGCCAGGCGCGGGCGGCGGTGAGCCCGGCGAAAGCAGCCTGGGCTGACGGCCCGGCGTCCACCAGGGAGTCCGCGGGAGGACCGTAGACCACGGGTCCGGGTCCGAAGAGTTCCGCGAGCCGGCCGTAGGAGCCGGCACCCTCATCCATGCCGCCCAGCACCAGGATGAGCCGTTCCCCCTGGATTCCCACGAGGGCGTCTTCGCTGAGCCGCGCAGTGGCCCGGCGCAGCTCGTTGACGAAGGAGGCATTGGTATCCGACGGTGAACTGCCCACCATCACCGTGATCCGTGCGGTGGAGGTCCAGCCGACGGCGGCGATGCGCGAACGCAGCGCATCAGAGCTTTCGCCGCGCAGGATGGCATCCACCACGAGCGCTTCGAGGCGTGTATCCCACGCGCCGCGGGTCTCCGCAGCGCGGGCATAAACGTCTGCTGCTGCAAAAGCCACTTCCCGGGAATAGCGCAGGACGGCTTCCCGCAGCGGCCCCTGGTCGTCGTCGGCGGCCAGCTCAGGCACCAGGTCTTCCACTACCTGGACCACCACCCGGATCAGCTGCAGAGCTTTCTGCAGGCTGATGGACCGGGTGAGCTCGGTGGGAGCGGTGCCGAAGACGTCGCTGAGGACCCAGGCAGGAGAGGCCGGGCGCTCGTACCAGTTCACAAAGGAAGCGATGCCCTTCTGGGCCACCATGCCCAGGGCTGAACGTTCATCCGGGCGAAGCCCCCGGTACCAGGGCAGGGAAACGTCCAGCTGCTTCAGCGTGGCAGTGGATAGTTTTCCGATGTTGGCTTTGAGGCGTTCGACGGTGGAGGGGTCCGCCGGTTCGGCACGCGTCCCGTGTCGAGGCGCGGCTGTGCTGCGAGTCACTGGCATAATGCTGAGCTTACGGGGTTCACTGAACAAGCACCATTTTGTGCGAAGGCTACAACCCGGGGTATGGGTCAGGCCCGTGCCTCACCCCACCGAACCGAGCCTGCGGAACCGGGCGGTGCGCTGCTCAAGCCGTTCTGACGGCGGCGCCGTCCGCAGTGCCGCAAGCTCATATTCCACCGCCTGGCCCATCCTGCGGCAGAAAGCCGGGGCTTCGGCGGCGGCGTCAGGTTCCTCCGGAACGATGTGGTCGACTATTCCGTGAGCCGCCAGGGCAGAGACCGTCACACCCTGTTCCTGCGCCATTTGCGCCCCGTGTTCAGTATCACGGTAGACAATGGCGCTGGCCCCTTCCGGAGGCAGGGAAGAAAGCCATGCATGCTGCGCTGCCAGCGTACGGTCAGCGGGCAGCAGCGCCAGCGCACCGCCGCCGGCGCCCTGTCCCAACAGCACAGACACCGTGGGGCAGTTCAAACCGACCAGGTCATTCAGGCAGCGGGCAATTTCCCCGGCGAGCCCGCCCTCCTCGGCTTCCTTGGAAAGTGCGGCCCCGCTGGTGTCGATAACCGTCAACAGGGGAAGGTTCAGCTCTTCAGCCAGGCGCATGCCGCGGCGTGCTTCCCGCAGGGACGCCGGTCCCAGCGCCGGCTGCCGGGACCCGCGCTGGCGGTCCTGGCCCAGCACCACGCAGGAGGTCTGGCCAAAGCGGGCCAGGGCCAGCAGCAGTCCCGGATCCTTTTCACCCTGTCCGGTTCCATTCAGGGGCAGGACGTCTGCGGCGGCAAAGTGCAGCAGCTGGCGCACTCCGGGCCGCTGCGGGTTGCGGGAGATAGTGATGGATTCCCAGGCCGGCACCTCGGCAGGGGAAGCGTTGAGGGATGCCGGCTCCGGCAACGGATCAGCGGGCGCGGGCAGCAGCATCGACAGGGCGCGGTGAATGGTGGGTGCGAGTTCCTCGGGTGGAAGCACTGCGTCCACAAGGCCCCGTACCTGCAGGTTCTCCGCCGTCTGAACTCCTTCCGGAAACGGCTCTCCGTACAGGGATTCGTAGACCCGCGGGCCGAGGAACCCCAGGAGTGCACCGGGCTCGGCGACGGTGATGTGCCCCAGCGAACCCCAGGAGGCCATGACGCCGCCGGTGGTGGGATGGCGCAGGTACACAAGGTAGGGCAGGCCCGCTTCTTTGTGCCGGCGGACGGCAGCGGTGATTTTTACCATGGAGAGGAACGCCAGAGTGCCCTCCTGCATCCGGGTACCGCCGGACGCCGGACCTGCCAGCAGAGGCAGCCCTTCCCGGGTGGCCCGTTCCACGGCCTCCGTCAGGCGGTCCGCCGCGGCAACACCAATGGAGCCGCCGAGAAAACCAAATTCACACACCACCAAAGCAACCCGCCGTCCCTGCACCAGGCCTTCTCCGGTGAGTACGGATTCGTCTTCCCCTGTTTTCTCCCTGGCAGCGGCGAGATCTGCTTCATAGGCCTTGCTGTGCTCGGTGTAGGTTACCGGGGAGTCCCAGGAGACGTACGTGCCGGGGTCAACCACCAGATCGAGCAGAGCGCGGGCATTGAGGCGGCGGGGCCGTGCCTGGACGCTCATGCTCCCGGTCCCTGGACTTCGGCCTGTCCGGTGCTGCCGGCCAGCCAGTCCCGGATCCGGCTTCCGTGCTGGTCCAGCAGGGGCGGGGCCGCGTGGCTGCGGTTGGTGGTTTCGGTACCTTCCTGCGCATCAAAGAAACGCAGCGGCGGGCCGGGCAGGGCAACCTTGCCCAGGACGGGGTGTTCGACGTCGACCACCAGGCCCTGCGAATGCACCTGTTCCCATTCGTACACTTCGTCCAGGGTCCGCACCTTGCCGGCCGGGATACCCGCGGCGCGCAGTTTCTCCAGCAGCGGTTCGGCGTCATATTCGGCAAACGCTTCTTCGACGGCCTCGATGACCGCGGAGCGGTTCCGCACCCGCTGCGCATTGCCGGCAAATTCGGGACGGGAGGTGTCGATGCCGAACGTGGCCGCGAATGTTTCCCACAGCTTCTCGCTGCCAACGCTGATCTGGACCTTGCCGCCGCGGCAGGAGAAGAGGCCATAGGGGGCAATGGAGGGGTGATGGTTGCCCTGGGCCGCCGGGACTTCGCCGGCGACGGTGTGCCGGGTGCCCTGGAAAGCATGAACGCCAACGACGGCGGCAAGCAGTGATGTGCGCACTACCTGACCCTTGCCGGTGCGCTCACGTTCCAGCAGTGCTGCCAGCAGGCCGAAGGCTCCATACATTCCGGAGAGCAGATCTGCGATCGGCACGCCCACGCGCTGGGGGTCCTCCGGGCCTGAACCCGTCAGGGACATAAGGCCGGCTTCTCCCTGGACAATCTGGTCGTAGCCGCTCCGGGTGGCCTCGGGGCCGTCGTGCCCGAATCCGCTGATGGACAGGATAACCAGGCGGGGGTTGAGTTCGTGCAGCTGGGCGGGAGAGAAACCGAGCCGGTCCAGCACTCCGGGCCGGAAATTCTCCACGAGGACATCGGCCCGGCGGACCAGGTCCCGCAGTACGGCCACGCCGTCGTCGGACTTGAGATCCAGGCTGATTGATTCCTTGTTGCGGTTACAGGAGAGGAAGTAGGTGGCCTGCAGATCGTCTTCCGGGCCAACAAACGGCGGACCCCAGCTGCGGGTGTCATCACCGGTGCCCGGGGTTTCAACCTTGATGACGCGTGCACCGAGGTCCGCGAGCATCATGCCGGCGTGGGGGCCGGCCAGGGCGCGGCTGAGGTCAACTACGAGGTAGCCGTCCAGCGGACCGCGGGAAGTGGAGGTGGAGCTCATGGAAGTCTCTTTCTGTAGCGGGGGTGTGGAACCGGGCGGTGGGAGGCTTAAAGCCAGCCGGGAACCACCATGATCAGCCAGGCCACCAGCGGTCCGGCGACAACAACGATTCCGCTGTAACTGAGGATCTGCTTGTAGAAGCGGTCCTTGTCCATGTCCTCGGGGGCATTCGCGAGAACCAGCGCACCGTTTGTGGAGAACGGCGAAACGTCAACGATCGTGGATGAAACAGCCAGGGCGCAGATGAGTCCAACGGCTCCGATCTCACCGGAGGCGAGGAACGGAACGGCCAGCGGAATCAGTGCCGCGAGGATTGCGGTAGAGGAGGCGAAGGCTGAGACAACAGCACCGATGTAGCAGATGAGCAGTGCAGCCAGCAGGGGCATGCCAAGGCCGACGACGCCGTCGGACACATACTCAACGGTGCCCGCTTCCTGGAGCACGCCGACAAAGGTGAGCATGCCGCAGATCAGCAGAACCGTGGTCCAGCTGATTTTGTTGATGGCGCCCTTCTGGGCCTGCGGGGAGACCAGCGCCAGGATCACGGCGATGGTGATGGAGACAAAGCCAACATCCACCTTGAAGCCCAGGGCAATCACGGCCAGGGCGACCAAACCGAGAATCGTCACGATCTGCGGGAACAGTTCCGTACGGGACTTGGTTGCGGTCAGGCCGTCGCCTGCGGGGTCCCGGGGACCGTAGATGTCGGAGCCGAATCCCTTGAACGGGACGTCGGCACGGCCTGCGGTGCTGAGGTTCATCCGCGCCTGCGCAACTTCCTCCACGAAGCCGCCTACCTTGCCGCTGCGAAGCTTGCTGCCGCCCAGGACGAAGAACAGGATCAGGGCAATAAAGGTGTTGAAGAGCAGGCTGGCGAGGAACACGGACAGGGGGCTGGATTCCAGATCGGTTTCACCGATGATGCCGTTGACTGTGACTCCGTAGACGGCAATGGGTGAGAATCCGCCGGCCTGCGCGCCGTGGATCACCATCATGCCCATCATCAGGGGGTTGATCTTGTGTTTGGCCGCAAAGCCCAGGGCAATGGGGGCCACGATGGCGACGGCGGCGGGTGAGAGCGCGCCCACTGCGGTGATGATGGCGGTGATGGCAAACATGATCCACGGAATCAGCGCCACCCGGTTCCCGACAAGCTTCACTGCGCCGCGCACCAACAGGTCGATGGTCCCGTTGTTTTGGGCTATCGCGAAGAGGTACGTGACGCCCACGATGGTGAGGAAGAGCGCGCCCGGAAAATTGGCGAGAATGTCATCGGTGCTCATGTCGAGGAAGACAAAGCCCAGGAGGAAGGCGCCAACGAAGGCAAGTGCCCCCATATTCAGCGGCAGCACGGTTGCCAAAAGGAACATGGCCACCAATATCAGGATGGAAAGGAGTGGAGCGGACATCTGTGTTCCCTTGGTCGAAGGAGCCGGCACTGCCCCCGGGCTGCCGGCCTAACCTAAAGTGATGCAGACCACATCACTGGACTAGCCTCTTAGACACTGTGCCTCTTTGTCAATCCTCGCTATAGTTCGTTCCAGCCGTGTGGATGCCCGGTGGACGTAGAAAGAGGACGCCATGTCTGGCAGCAGCGGTGACGGCAACGGATTTGTTCGTGTTTCGAAGCCCCGTTTGTATGAGCGGCTGGTGGAACAGCTGCTGGGCTACATTGCGGCAGCCGGCCTGGGACCGGGGGACCTGCTGCCTGCAGAGCGGGATCTGGCGGAGCGTATGGGGGTTTCCCGGGCCACGCTGGCACAGTCCCTGGTTGCTCTTGAAGTTCTGGGAGTGATTGACGTGCAGCACGGGACCGGGGCAGTGCTCGTGTACCGGCCGAGCGTCGCATCAGTGCTGCGCGAGCTGCGGGAACACCGCAACCGGATGCCTGAGATCGTGGAAGCCCGCAGCACGTTGGAAGTGAAGCTTGCCGAACTGGCGGCGGAGCGCCGCACATCCGAGGATCTTGCGGCCATCGATGCGGCGCTGGACACCATGGCTGCGGAGATTGCTGAAGGGAGCCGGGGAACCGCCGGTGATGAGCAATTTCATCAAGCAGTGGCCGCTGCTGCCCATTCCTCCATTCTGGCGTCCATGATGACGTTCATTTCGGAGCTGGTCCGGGAAACCCGACTGGCGTCGCTCGGACAGCCGGGACGCCCGGAGCAGTCCCTGCAGTCCCACCGGGCCATTGCGGACGCCATTCAGTCGGCAGATCCCGCGGCGGCGGCGCGTGCCATGCAGGCACATATCGATCTGGTGTCCAAGACCGAAATCTGAGAACGTCCCGCATCTCTGAACGTCTCCGCTGTCCGGATGCGGCGTGGTTTCGGTCATTGAGCCGGTGCAGGTAACCAGTCTTCCGTAGTAGGTAGTCCTCCGAAAAAGACGGGTATTTTCGATGTCCCAGAAGGGTCTCTTTTGGGACGTCGAGAGCCGTTTTCGGGACGGAAGTGTCGGTGCCGGGTGAAAGCCTGAAGGCATGGATCAGGACGGATCTTTTCGACGCGAAGGCACAGGTGATTTAGCCGGTGCCGGGCCGCATGCTGGGGCCAGCCGGTCGGTCTTTGAAGGCATGCCTGATGTTGTCCCGGGGCGTGACGGGTTCACGGGTTCGCTGGCGGTTCGGGGTGTGGAGTTCCTAACCCAGGATGAGGCCGGGGTGGTGTTGTCGCGTTTGGATTCCCTGGCCCGGTGGGTTCAGGCCCAGCAGGCTAAAGTCCTGCACCGGATGGAAATCCTCTTCCGCGATGATCTGCTTCAGGAAGTGGGCCGGG
>NZ_JASDDG010000019.1:0-82064 GCF_030407495.1 Arthrobacter sp. APC 3897
ACGCCCCGCAGCGCCGACGGCAGCATTGACACCCATTCCCTCACCCGGGTGACCAAACACCTGCTGGAAGGCGGCGTGCACGGACTGTTTGTCCTCGGCTCTTCCGCCGAGGTGCCCTACATGACCAACGACGAGCGGGAGCTGGTGGTCACCACCATTGCCGGCGTCAACGCCGGCCAGGTCCCGCTGATTGTCGGGGCGTGCGAGCAGACCACCAACCGCGTCATCGAAGAAGGCCGCAAAATGGTTGGCCTGGGCGCCGACGCCCTGGTGGTGACGTCCCCGTTCTACGCCATCCCCAACGTGCAGGAAACCGACACCCACTTCCGCAGCATCCATGCAGCCCTGGACGTGCCGCTCTTCGCCTACGACGTCCCGGTCCGCACCCACTTCAAGCTGCCGCTGGACCTGCTGATCCAGCTGGGCCAGGACCAGGTCATAGCAGGCGTCAAGGATTCCTCCGGTGACGACGTGTCCTTCCGCCAGCTCTGCCTGGCCGCCCGCAGCATCGAGAACTTCTCCGTGTTCACCGGCCACGAAGTGGTGGTGGACGGTGCCCTGCTGGGCGGCGCCGACGGGGTGGTGCCCGGCCTGGGCAACGTGGATCCGGCCGGTTACCGCCGGCTCTACGATGCAGCAGGCCGCGGCGACTTTGCCTCGGCCGCAGCCGAGCAGGACCGTTTGGCGGATGTCTTCAACATTGTCTACGCCCCCACCCCGGGCCGCGTCTCCGGTGGTGCGGCAGGGCTGGGTGCGTTCAAGACCGCGCTGATGCTGATGGGCGTCATCGACACCAACATCATGTCCGCGCCGATGGTCACGCTGAATGAGCCCGAAACGGGCGCCATCCGCACCATCCTTGAACGCAACGGCCTGATCTGACCATGCCCTCCGCTTCGCACTGTGTGATTGGGGTGGACATCGGCGGCACTAAAACCGCCGCCGGCCTCGTGGACGCCGCCGGCACGGTGCACGCCGCGGACTCCCGGCCCACCCCGGCCGCCGCCGGCTCCGCAGCCATCCTGGCCACCGCCGTCGGGCTCGTGGAATCCCTGCTGGCGCATGCCCGCACCCTGGGGCTGCGCCCGGCGGCCGTTGGCATCGGATCGGCCGGGGTCATCGACGCCCGGGACGGATCGGTGGTTTCCGCCACCGATTCGCTCACCGGCTGGGCCGGGACCCCGCTGGCCGCCCACCTCAGCCGGCACACCGGGCTTCCCGCCTACGCCGTCAATGACGTGCACGCCCACAACCTGGGCGAACACTGGCAGGGCGCGTCCGCCGGTGCGGAGTCCAGCCTGCTGGTGGCCGTGGGCACCGGCGTCGGCGGATCGTTGATCCTGGCCGGCGCACCACACCTGGGATCGCGTGCCGTGGCCGGACACGTGGGGCATCTCGCCTCGCCCTACGCGTATGACGACGGCGGCCGCCCGCTGCCGTGCAGCTGCGGACGCGCGGGGCACCTGGAAGCCATTGCCTCCGGCCCGTCCATAGCTAACCTGTACCGGCGGCTGGCAGGAACCGGTGATGCAGTCTCCGGGCGCGAGGTTGCTGTCCGCGCTGCAGCCGGTGAGCCCTTGGCGCTGCAGGCCCTGACCCTCGGCGCGCAAGCTGCCGGCCAGGCGGTGGGGGGACTGGCCAACGTCCTGGATCCGGACAGGGTGGTCATCGGCGGGGGAGTGTCCGCCGCAGGGGAGCTGTGGTGGACGCCGTTCCTCGCAGCGGTCCGGTCCGAACTCATGGATCCGCTGGCCGGCCTGCCCGTGCTTCCCGCCGTCCTGGGCTCCAACGCCGCCGTCGCGGGAGCCGCCAAACTCGCCTTGGACCGTATCGATGTTCCGGAGGAAACCCGTGTCTGACCCGATTGCACCACACCCCTCGAAGCTAGACCTTTTAACGCTGGAAGGCCGCCTGATTGTCTCCTGCCAGGCCTACCCCGGCGAACCCCTGCGGGACCCGCGGACCATGGCGCAGATGGCGCAGGCCGCTGTGACCGGCGGGGCCGCAGCGGTCCGCATCCAGGGCATCACTGATCTGGAACAGACCCGCGCCGCAGTGGATGTACCGGTGATCGGACTCTGGAAGGACGGCAGTGACGGCGTGTTCATCACGCCCACGCTGAAGCATGCCCTGGCGTGTGCGGCGGCAGGCTCGGACATCGTGGCGATTGACGGCACCCGCCGGCCTCGCCCGGACGGCCTGACCCTGGCTGAAACCGTCTCGGCACTGCACGAACAGACCGGGGCGCTGGTGATGGCGGACTGCGGCTCAGCGGCGGACGCCAAAGCCGCAGCCGACGCCGGGGCGGACCTGATCGGCACCACATTGGCCGGGTATACGGGGGAGCGGCCCAAGACCGACGGTCCGGACCTGGAACTGATCGCCGGGATCGCTGTGCTTGACGTGGGCCGGCCGCTGATTGCCGAGGGCCGTATCCATACTCCTGCCCAGGCCCGGGCCTGTGTGGACGCGGGCGCGTTCGCCGTCGTTGTCGGCACCGCCATTACGCACCCCGCCACCATTACCGGCTGGTTTGCGGACGCCCTGGCCTAACGGCACACTCTGCCCAGCCGCTCCCGGCGGGTATTCTTTGACTCTCGGGGCCCGGGGAGGGGATCGGATGGCGTGGAGCACGCGCGAACTGGCTGAACTGGCACACACCACGGTGAACACCGTGCGACACTACCACCGGCTGGGTCTCCTGGAGGAGCCCGACCGGCGGTACAACGGCTACAAGCAGTACGGGGCCCGGCACCTGGTGAGCCTCCTGCGGATCCGGCGTCTGGCCGCTCTGGGCGTGCCGCTGGCGCAGATGCAGGAGCTTGGTGCGGGCGCTCCGGCCCTTCGGAGGTTCTGCAGGAAGTGGATGCGGAGCTGAAAAAGAGCATCGAGCGGCTGCAGGAGGCGCGGGCCCATATCGCAGCCATTCTTTCGCACCGGGCGCCCGCAGACGTCCCCGCGGGCTTCGAAGCCGTCGCTTCGCGCTTATCCGAAAATGACACCGCCGTGATCCACCTGATGAGCCGGCTGTATGACGAAGAAGAGCTGGCTGATGTGCGGAGGATGACCGCGGACGAATCAGATGACACGGGCCCGGACCTTGACGGGCTGCCGGCCGATGCCGATGAGCAGACCCGGCAGGAACTTGCCGGCAGGATTGCGGTGGTGCTGGCACGGAATTTGACCGAGTACCCGTGGATGAACAACCCTGCGGCCGCTCGGACCGCATCCGGGCACCTCACCGCGGAAAAGGTGGGGGGAGGTCCTGGCCGAGTTGTACAACCCCGCACAGCTGGATGTGATCATGCGGGCGGGTATCCTGGCAGCCGAACAGGTGCGGGCCCCTAATAGCTAAACAGCTCAGAACGGCCAGATCAGCGGCACATAGAACACCCCGGCTGCCAGGAAGATCAGGGCAAGCGGCAGGCCCAGCCGCCAGTAATCGCCAAAGCGGTAGCCGCCCGGCTGCATGATCATGAGGTTCGCCGGTGTGGCGATGGGCGTAAGGAAGGCCGCGGCCCCCACCACGGTCAGCGCCATCATGAACGGCTGCACGCTCACCTCCAGCGTCTGGGCAAACGACACCGCCACGGGTGCCATGACCAGCACCGTGGCCACATTGGAGATGACTTGGCTGAGGATGAGCGTAAGCACGCAAATGATCAGCAGGGCAAAATGCGGGGAACCTCCGCCGGTGAGACGGTCCACGAGAGCGGCAATCTGATCAGCCGCACCTGATGAAACGAACGCGTTGGACAGCGGAATGAGACCCGCGATAAGGACAACGGTGTCCCAGGAAACGGCACGGAAACCCTGGGGAACGGTAACCGTTCCCGAGACAACGAGTGCCCCCGCAGCCAGCAGGCCAACGATCACCGGAGGAACAACACCGGTGGCCAGCAGGACGATGGTGCCGATGAGCACGGCGAGGCAGCGGCGCCAGCCGCGTCCCAGCGGCACGCTCCGCTGGACGGTTTGGGAGGGCTCGACGGCGATCACATCGGCGGAGTCGGTGTAGCGGTGCAGTGCATCCCACGGGCCGTGCACCAGCACACCGTCCCCTGCGTGCAGGGTGAGCTCACCGGTTGCGGGCGCGGCGTCCGGTCCGGTGGACGGGGTGCCGCCGCGGCGCAGGGCGATGACTGCGAGGTCGCCGTCCCCGATGATTTCTCCGGGGAAGACGGTGCGTCCGATCAGCCTCGAGTGAGGTGCCACTATTACCTCGGCCACGCCTTCGCCTCCGGTGAAAAGCCGCCCGGCGTCGAGATCGGCGGTGTATCTCTCCTGCCAGGACCGCACCCGTTGACGGGGGTCGGCGGTGTTTCCCGCGGCCCGTTCGGCGGTTCTCTCCGGGAGGAGCCGTCCGCCGAAGGCCACCACCAGGAGCGCGGTCACGATGACGAGGGGGATTCCCACCAGCGCAAACTCGAAGTAGCCGAACTCCCGCCCGCCCGAATCGGCGGCGATTTGGGACACGATGATGTTGACCGGTGTTCCGGTCAGCGTCAGCAGGGATCCGGCACCGGCGGCGAAGGCCAGCGGAATCAGCATGCGTGAGGGAACAACACCGGAGCGTCCCGCGGCAACGACGGCGACCGGCAGGAGCGCCGCAACGGCACCATTGATGCTGATCACGGCGGAGAGCACAGCCGCAGCGGCCATGACCGCCAGGAGAAGCCCTGCCCCGCGCAGGGACGAACGCCGCTCGAGCTGCTGCCCGATCCAGGCGGTGATGCCGGTGGCGTCGAGTGCGTCGCTGAGGACAAAGAGGAAGGCGATGAACAGGACCACCGGATCGCTGAATCCCTGCAGGGCTTCGGTCAGCGGAAGCACCCCGGCGGCCCAAAGCGCCAGGGGGACGAACAGCGCGACGATCACGAGCGGGATCCGGTTTGTCATGAAGCCCAGTACCGCCAGGACCAGCACCGCGTACGTGGCCCACCTTGGGTCCAGGACCATCTGCAGGTTGTCCACGAATCCAGTCAAGAGGGTTAACGCCGGCATGTCGATGGATCAGCGTCCCGGGCGGGTGCAGAGGAGCGAACTGCCTTCTGCGCCGGGGTTGACCCTGTTCCGGGAACACAGCTTCTACTGATGAAACGCCCGGAAATGTCCGGCGCATCAAGCGCAGAGAGGCACAATCGTCATGAACCCCATCGAGGATCTCATCCAAAACTTCCAGGAACTGGCGGCCCAGGTGCCGGAAGCTCTGCAGCCGTTGGTTGTGGCCTTGGCCGGTGCCATCCCGTTCATTGAGGGGGAGGGCGGAGCAATCATCGGCGTCGTCGGAGGAGTCCCTCTGATCCTTGCCGCAGCGGCAGCGGCTGCCGGCAATTTCCTGAGCGTCCTTGTCGTCGTCTTGCTCGGTTCCCGGGCGCGGCATGCCGTAGTTGACCGAAGGGCCGTGCACGCCGCCGCAGCAGGTGCCGCCGGGGGAGGGACGGTGGCGACACTCAACGCCGTCCCTGCGGCGCCTGAGTCAAAGGGCCGGCAGCGGTTTAAGCGCTGGCTGGTGCGGTTTGGGGTTCCGGGGGCCAGTCTTCTGGGCCCGTTGGCGGTCCCGACCCAGTTCACCTCCGCGATGCTGGTTGCCGCCGGAACTCCGCGGGGCTGGGTGCTGCTTTGGCAGGCAGCAGCCATCATCCTCTGGACGACCGTTGCCGCGGTCTCGATCTGGGCCGCGCTCACGTTTGTGATCGGCGCCTGAGATTCCAGGGCGGTATCAGCCGGCGCGAGGTATCAGCGGATGCTCGGCCCGGACCGTCAGTTCCTGGACGGTCCAGGAATTACCGTCCGGGTCCGAGAATCCGAACAGGGTCCCGCCGTCGCGCGGGTCAATGACGGTGACCTCGCCGGCGTCCACGCCGCGCTCCACCAGCTCCCGCCGGGCCGCCCGGGCATCCGAGACCACCAGCTGCAGTCCGTGCAGGGACCCGGGCTCCATCCGCTGCCGGGACGGATTGCCGATCACTATGGAGCATCCCGAACCCGGCGGCGTCAGCTGGGCAAAATCCATGTCGCCGGCGGTGGTGCGGTGGTCCAGGATGAAACCCATCTGGTCGCGGTAGAAGGCAATGGCCCGGTCCAGATCGGTAACCGGAACCTGCACCACTTCGAGGGTCCAGTCCACGGTTACTCCCTGCCTTCCGGCGTGTCGGCGGGCAGGGACGCGAGCAGGTCATCCAGCTGGTCATAACCGGAGGACATTCCCTCTTCCATGCCGTTGGACAGGAACGTGTCGCGGGCCTGCACCGAGGGGTACAGGGAACGGCCGGAGAGCCGGCTCCTGCCGCCGGGCAAGTCCGTGAAGGTGCTGTACTCCAGTGTCACCACGTTCGGATCAGCTTCGAATTCGAAGGTCTGCAGCACAAAATCGTCCTGCCGCAGGGTATGGAAGACACCCCGGAAAGCGTATTCATCCTCGCCCCGGCACTGCACAAACCGGTAGGCGCCGCCGGTGCGCGCTTCGAAGACATCAATCCGGGTGGCCAGGTCCTGCGGTCCGATCCACCGGGCGAACAGCTCCGGGTCCGTGTGGGCGCGGAACACGTCACGGACCGGGTAATCGAATTCCCGGGAGTAATCCATGTGCGGCTCACCCGTCGGAGCACTGAGATTCAGGGGGTTGCTCATCACGCACTCCGTCCCTGCAGCGCTTCCGGCTGGAGCTGGGCAAGCAGTTCCTCCATCCGGTCGAAGCCCTCGGCCACTCCGGATTCCATACCGGAAGCAGCCATGCCGTCCCGCGCCTCCATGGAGGGGTAGACGGCATGGGCGCTGATCCGGGTGCGGCCGCCGTCGAGCGGTTCAAGGGTCATGAATTCCAGGCTGGTGACATCCGGATATCCGGAGAACTCGAAGGTTTGGATGGCGGATTCGTTCTCCCGCACGGTGTGGAAGATGCCCCGGAATTCATAGGGGATCCCCTCCGGCCCGGTGTGGATGTAGCTGTAGGAGCCGCCGGTCCGGAAGTCGTAGTGGTTGATCTCCATCTTCATGCCGCGCGGACCGAGCCACTGGGCCACCAGCTCCGGTTCGGCGTAGACCCTGAAGACCTGTTCCACGGGGTAGTCCACCTCGCGGGTGAAATCAATGAACGGAACTCCGTCCGGAACGGAAAGCTGCAGTGCGTTGGTCATGATGGTTCCTTTGCCTGCGGGCCGCCTGTCGCTGCGGCCTGTGCGTGGAGCACGGCGTCAAGGCTGCGGAACTGCTCCTCGCGGATCAGCCGGTACTGGCCGATCCAGGCGGTGAGCGCCTCCAGCCGTGCGGGGTTCAGGTGGACGGGACGGCGCTGGGCGTCGCGGCTGCGCGTGACGAGCTGTGCCTGCTCGAGGACCTGAATGTGCTTCGAGATTGCCTGCTTGGAGATCTCGAAGGGTTCCGCAAGTTCGTTGACCGTGGCCGGACCCCGGGACAACCGGGCGATGATGCGGCGGCGGGCCGGATCTGCCAGGGCCAGGAAGGCCCGGTCCAGTTCTGCCTCGTCACCTGATGCGTCCATGGCTTTGGCCAGCTTCTGTCAGGGTGATCCGGGCGGTTTCCCGCCGGTAATCAAGGTGCTGGTTGTTCAACCTGTTGGTTGATTACGAAGCTACGCCCGTGCGGTGGCACGGTCAACGGGTTTTGCATCTTTTGTCGGAGACTTTTCCCCGGCGGGGACTGCCCGCCCCCGCCGGTATTCACAGGCACAGGGCACCGCCGGACAATAAAGCATGACTAGTTCGGTTTCACGTTCCCGTCCCCGCGGCGAGCCCGCTTTCCATTGGGGCAGTTTTGTCTTCGGGCTGATCATGCTGCTGCTGGTGATCGCGCAGGGGGTGGCCTCCGGGCTTCCGGGCTATGTGGGTATGGCCGGGCTGATCCTGCTGCTGACCGGCCTGTATGCCTTCTTCACCCGCCGGCCCTCCTGGCTGTGGCTGCATCACCGGCGGGACGCTGCCGTCGTGGCGGTCATCGGACTTGCAGCCTTCATCCTGGCACTGGGCATTCATCTCGGCAGGGTCTAGGAGCCGGACAGCGCTGGGCCCGGCGAGTCGAAGACCCACGGTCCGCGCGGCAGCCGGGCCGGAGAGAATGCCTCCACTGCGTCCTCCAGTGTGCCCGGCGGCAGGTTAAGCGAGCCCAGAATCATGTTCCGCACGTCATCCGAACCCATGCCGGTGCCGGCCAGCGCTGTCAGGGTGATGGCGCCGTCGCGCTTCGCCAGCCGCCGGCCCGCACCGTTGAGCACCAGCGGGACATGCGCGTACTCCACCTCGGGCAGGTTCAGCAGCGAGGCGAGGTAGGCCTGCCGGGGTGCGGAGGTGAGCAGATCACCGCCGCGGACCACCTGGTCAATGCCCTGTGCGGCGTCGTCGATGACCACCGCGAGGTTGTAGGGCGGCACACCGTCATTGCGCAGCAGCACCATGTCATCCACCGGCCCGGTAAATTCGCCGTGCAGCAGATCGTGCACCGTGTACTGCTCCGCATCGGCGCGCAGCCGGAGAGCGGCGGGACGGTCCCGGCGCCGCCGCTCCCGTTCCGAATCCGTGAGATCCCGGCAGGTTCCGGGGTAGGCGCCGGGCGGTGCGTGCGGAGCCCGCGGTGCGTCGGCAATTTCACTGCGGGTGCAGAAGCACTCATAAACCTTGCCGGCGCCGGCCAGTTCGTCGATGGCGGCCAGATAGAGCCCGGTGCGTTCGGACTGCCGCACGGGAACGTCGTCCCAGGAGAGGCCGACGGCGGCGAGGTCCCGCAGCTGCCCGGCCTCCGTCCGCGAACGCTCGGGGTCAAGGTCTTCCACCCGCAGCAGGAACCCGCGCCCGGAGGAGCGGGCAAACAGCCAGGCCAGGACGGCGGTGCGGAGGTTGCCGACGTGGAGATCACCGGTGGGGCTGGGGGCGAAGCGGCCGGCGCCTGCTGTCACGGCGGGTGCGGGGGAAGCTGTCACTTGTCCACCTTACGCAACCGGCTGCTCCTCGGGCGCCACCGGATCCCCGGTCCAGCCCGGAACCTGTTCCAGTGCCTCGATACCTAGTCCAGCTCCTCGAACAGGGTCAGCTGAAGACCCCCGGGTGCGTTGAGCCGGGAGTTCAGCGACCGCCACGGCGTTTCGCGGGGCTCGGCCACCAGCTGCGCCCCGCCGTCGACGGCCGCCGCGGTGGCGGTCCGCGCGTCGTCGACTTCGAAGGCCACCCGAAGTTTCAGGCTCGGCTTGCCGTTGGCCTCCACCCGGTCAATCATGCGGACCTGGGCAGCGTTGGCGATCTCCAGGGTGGCCCGGCCGGCGTCGAGGATGGTGACCTCGGCACCGTCACCGCCCGAGTAGGCCTCCTGCTGCGGCAGGCCGAGGGTGTCACGGTAAAAGGCGAGGGCGGCCGCATAGTCCTCGGCGGCGATCACGAGGCGCAGCTGGCGGACGGGGGTGGCCTGGCCGGACGGATCCGGAGCGGTTGTGGTCATGCCGGCACAACCGATCCGGACGCTTCTGCATTCCCCGGAGGGTAAGGTAGAGGGCCGCCGCCCGCGGTTTCGACCCCCGGCTGAGTTCGGCCGGAAAGCCCAAGGACTTGCACACAACATGACATTGAACTTCACCGCGATCGACTTTGAAACAGCCAACGGATCGCGGGCCTCGGCCTGTGCCCTGGGCATGGTCAAGGTTCGCAGCGGACAGATCGTGGAGCGGGGACAGTGGCTCCTTCGGCCCGCCGACGGCGGCGGATTCCAGCAGCGCAACATTGATGTTCACGGCATCACCGAAGCCATGGTGTTCAACGCACCCACCTGGGCCCAGGTCCATTCCGAGATTGCTGCCTTCATCGCCGACGACGCAGTGATCGCCCACAACGCAGCCTTTGACCTTGACGTTTTCCGTAAAACCAGCGAGGCAGCCGGAATCGCACCGGCACCGTACCGCTCCGGCTGCTCGGTGAAACTGGCGCAGAGCCTGCTGCCGCTGGAGAACCACAAACTGCCCACCGTCCACGCAGCGCTGGGCTTTGGAGCTTTCCAGCACCATGACGGGCTGGCCGACGCCGAGGCCTGCGCCAACATCACCATTGCCCTCGCGGACAGGGAGAACCTGGCGGACATCGACGCGGTGCTGGCGCTGTGCGGGTCCCGGAAGCCCGCGGGATCCGGCGGTGCTTCAGCCGCTGCATCATGGGCAGGTGCCGCAGCTCCCGCAGCTCCCGCGGCTGCGCGGGCTCAGCGGTTCGCGCCGCGCACCGCCCTGAGCCTCGCGGAACCGGTGACAGCGCGCTCCGACAAGATGAACGGTCACATGGTTTCCTTCACCGGCGACTTCTCCGTGGAACGCTCCGTCCTGCAGCAGCTGGTCCTGGAACACGGCGGGGCGCTGAACAACCACGCCCCCACGCGCACCACCACACTGCTGGTGGCCGGGGACTGGGACGCAGAAATGCTGCGGCCCGGCGCCGTTGTCAGCCGCTCCGTTCAAAAGGCCCAGGACCTGCGCGCCAAAGGCCAGGCGCTGGAGATCATCAGCGAAGCGGCGTTGTGGGAGCTGCTGGATGCTGATCCGGCGGCTGCGGCGGAGGCTGCCGCAGCTGCGGCCCTGCTGCCCTCCGCCTATGAACCGCTGTCCCTGGCCGACGCCCCGCCGCAGCTGCCCAAGCGCCGCGACGTCAAGGGGATGGCTGCCGTGCTGGCCCGGATGGGTCCGGCGGAGCTCGCCGCTGCCACCTTCAAGAGCGAGCACTACGGAGTGTTCCGGGTCTCCGGCACCGCCTTCAAATCCCCGGTCCTCGGTGTTCGGATGCTGGGCCACCGCAGCATCGAAAACAACGGCAAGCCCGAGCGGGACATTCATTCCTTGGCAGTTCTGCAGGACGAGGACGCCGCCTTTGTCGCCGTCCTCACCGCAGGCCTTTCCCTGGAAGAGTCCACCGGCCTGCTGCTGGGCAGCGTCCGGCACGGTGATGTGGTGACCGCAGTATTCGATGCCCTGGGCGGCCCGTTCGTGGTTCAGGGCGTGGCGGTTTACGCTCCCGTTGCCGACATGTTCATGCTGGGCTCGATGATTCTGGCACACCGCGGGCGGCCCGGAACCAAGCTCAGCTCGCTGGAGTCGATCACCCCGCGCGACGGGCACACGCTGGCAGTGCCCGAGATGATCACCGCCTGGGACTTCTACGAATCCTCGGCCGACTAGCGCAGCCAAGCTGTTGCAGCCCGCCGGAAGCCGGGCTATACCTCTATACAGGAGGTACCGGCATGCGCGGTGGACACAAACACCAGGGATACTCACTGAGCGAGCCGGCCCCCGACGTCTTCTTTGTTGAGGGGCCGGCGTCAAACTGGGTCATTCTGCGGCGCGGCGCCTCCTTCACCCTGATCGACGGCGGCTACCCCGGGGACCTGCCGCTGGTGCTGGCCTCGCTTTCGGACGCCGGCCTGCATCCTGCTGACGCCTCCGCCGTCCTCATCACGCACGCGCATATCGACCACGCGGGGACCGCCGGCCACTTCGCCGCAGCGTACGGCACCCCCGTGCTGTGCAGTGCGCCCGAGCTTCCGTACCTAGTGGGGCAGGACCGGGACCAGGTCTCAGTCATGACCATCATGAGCAGGGCCTGGCAGCCTTCGGTGCTGCATTGGGCCTTGCACGTCCTGGCTTCCGGCGGTGCCTCCCGGGTGGCGGTCCTGTCCGCCGCGGCATGGGCCGGCGACGACGAGCTCGCCGGACTGCCGGGATCTCCCGTGGCCGTTCCCACGCCCGGCCACACCCCCGGCCACACCGCCTTCTTCCTGCCGGAGGCCCGCGCGGCGGTGACCGGCGACGCTCTGGTGACCGGGCACGCGATCAGCAGGATCCGCGGGCCGCAGATGCTTGATCCGATGTTCCAATCGGATGAGGCCCGTGCCCGCCGCTCGCTGGGACAGCTGGGAAAACTGGAGGCCTCGCTGCTGCTGCCCGGCCACGGGCCTGCCGTCCGGACTGTGATGGGACGTGCGGTGGGAGCGGTGCGCTCGCACGCAGCGGTTCCGAAACGCAGGTTTGCGGTGCCGGGGCCGGCGGGCGGTTTTGCCGACCCGGTCTACGGCCGGAACGCCGCGGCTGGCGGGGACCAGTAGCCGGCGCAGCAGGTAAAAATCGCCGGACGGGGCAACACAATTTCCACAAGATTGTTCAACAACCCATAGACTGCTGAAAGTCATGTGGCAGCGGCCACATCCTCCGGCGATTGGAACAGCATGGATACAGCGGCCCCGAACGAGACTCCTCCCCGCAAGGCAAAGCTCAAACCCAATGCCAAGCGGACGGCGCTGCTCGGCGCCATGTTCCTCATGGCCACCAGCGCCATCGGGCCCGGGTTCATCACCCAGACAACCGTCTTCACCGTCCAGCTCGGCGCCGCCTTTGCCTTCGCCATTTTGGTGTCCATCCTCGTGGACATTGCCGTCCAGTTGAACGTCTGGCGGATCATCGGCGTCTCCGGCCTGCGCGCCCAGGTGCTGGGCAACAAGGTCCTGCCGGGAGCCGGCTGGCTGCTCGCCGCGCTGGTGTTCATCGGCGGCCTGGTCTTCAACATCGGAAACATTGCCGGCACGGGTCTGGGCATGAACGCCATGTTCGGGCTGGATCCCAAAATCGGCGGTGCCGTCTCCGCCGTCGTCGCCGTCCTGGTGTTCCTGTCCAAACGGGCCGGACTGGCACTTGACCGGATTGTGGTGATGCTGGGCGCCGTCATGATCCTGCTGATGCTCTATGTGGCCATTGTGGCCGCCCCTCCCGTGGGTGAAGCCCTCAAGAACACGGTGCTTCCTGCCGAGGTGAATTTCCTGACCATCACCACCCTGATCGGCGGGACCGTGGGCGGGTACATCACCTATGCCGGTGCGCACCGCCTGCTGGACTCCGGCACCACAGGCACCGGTCACGTCAAGGAAATCACTCGGGTTTCGCTGCTGGGCATCATTGTCACGGGCATCATGCGCGTGCTGTTGTTCCTGGCCATCCTGGGCGTAGTGTCCAGCGGCGTCGCGCTGACGGGCAGCAACTTGGCCGCCGATGCCTTCCTGGCAGCAGCCGGTGAAATTGGCCTGCGCATGTTCGGCATCGTCTTCTGGGCCGCGGCCCTGACATCCGTCATCGGCGCCGCGTACACCTCGGTCTCCTTCGTCACCACGCCGGCCACAAAGGACCGCACCCGCAGTCTGATCACCGTGGCATTTATTCTCTTCTGCCTGGCCGTCTACCTGCTGGCAGGCCAGGCACCGCAAACGCTGCTGGTGTTCGCCGGAGCGTTCAACGGCCTGATCCTGCCGCTCGGTTTCGGCATCCTGCTCTATGCCGCGTGGCGCCGCAGGGACCTGCTGCAGGGGTATGAGTACCCGAAGTGGCTTCTGGGCATCGGAGTGCTGGCCTGGCTGCTCACCCTGTTCCTGGGCTGGAATTCCCTGTCCGGTCTCGCCGCGCTGTGGCAGTAGCACCGGCACCGTCGAAAGGACCCTCCATGAACGCCGATTTCGAATTCCGGCATCTGCTCGCTGATACCGTATCCACAGCCGCGCTGACTGCGGCCGAGGCGCGCACCCTTTTCCGCAGCGGGCTGGTTACCCCCACGGCGGGCTGGTGTGCCGGCTATGCGCAGGCCAACCTGATCATTGTGCCCAAATCCCAGGCCTTCGATTTCCTCCTTTTCGCGCATCGGAACCCCAAATCCTGCCCGATCCTGGGCGTGCTCGACGCCGGTGAAACCTCCGGACCGCTGCTGGCCGACGGCGACATCCGGACGGACCTGCCGCAGTACACGGTGTACGTGGACGGTGAGAAAGTGGCTGAGCCAACGGACATTTCCGGCTACTGGCGCGATGACCTGGTGACCTTCATTGTGGGCTGCAGCTTCACCTTTGAGGCTGCTCTGCAGGAGGGCGGCATCCGCGTTGCGCACATTGACCAGGGCACCAACGTGCCCATGTACCGCACCTCGATCTGGTGCCGGCCGGCGGGAAGCATCAGCGGCCCCCTGGTGGTGTCGATGCGTCCCATTCCGGCCGCCCAGGTGTCCGACGCCGTCCGGATCACCTCCCGCTATCCTGCGGTTCACGGGGCTCCGGTCCATGTGGGAAACCCGGAGGAACTGGGCATCACCAACCTGGGCCGGCCGGACTTCGGTGATCCGGTGGAGATCCAGGAAGGGTACGTTCCGGTGTTCTGGGCGTGCGGGGTGACTCCGCAGGCCGCCGTGATGGAGTCGAAACCGTCACTGGCGATTGGACACGCCCCCGGGCACATGCTGATCACGGATGCGCGGGACAGTTCGTACCTGGTGTGAGCGGGCCCGGCGAGAATCAATAGGCCGCAGGCCGGGGCCGGCTAAGGAGCCAGATGTCCCAGCAGTTCGGCCTCGGCGGCGTCGAGATAGCCGCGAAGCGCATCGGCGGCTTCCGCCCGGCGGCCGGCACGCAGCAGCACGACCAGTGACGCGTTTTCCTCAACATAGCGGCTGTGGAAATCAGGTTCGCTGCGCATCGAATGAAACACCAGGCGCATCTCTGCGAGCACACGGCCCATCATCTGCTGCAGCTGCACACTGCCGGACATGGCCACCAGACTCTGATGGAAGTCCTGATTGGCCGCCGCCATTTGCGCCACAATTCCCCGGGATCTGGCCGCCCGGGCATCTGCAATGACCGCATCCATCCGGGGCAGGTCCAGCTTCGGCCCCCACTGGACGGCGGCCGGTTCCAGCATCCGCCGGACGCTGTAGATTTCGCGCACCGCATCGGCGTCGGGGGAGGCGACAAACACTCCGCGGTTGGGGTAGCGCGTCACCACGGATTCGATGCTGAGCATGGTGAAGGCTTCGCGCAGGGTATTCCGGGAGACCTGCATGGAGTCGGCGAGCTGCTGTTCCGACAGCTTGGTGCCCGGCGGCAGTTCGCCGGCGGCGATGCGGCTGCGCAGCACATCGGCCACCCATGCCGTGGTGTTGGCATGGCCGGAGCGATCGGTGGTGATGTCCCCCAGATTCACAAGCATCTCCCTAATCTAGCGGGCGGGCAGTCGCAGATGGTGCAGGACGAGAGATCCGGAGCACCGGCCGGAGGGGGGGGCGGCCGGTACTCCGGACGATTTAGGAGCCGATTCGGCCCAGAGAGTCCCCGCGTGCCACCGGGGACCCGGTCTCCAGATCGGCACGGGTGAAGGAGCCGGCACGGTCGGCAAGGACGGTGGTCTCCATTTTCATCGCCTCCAGCACGGCCACGGGGTCGCCCTCGGTCAGCTGGGCGCCGTCGTCGGCCAGCCATTTGACCAGGTTGCCGGCCATTGGCGAGGCCAGGAACCCGCCGTCGTCGGCCGCTGCCGCGGGACCCGCACCTTCACCGGCGCCGCCGCCGGAACGCAGCGCATTCAGCAGCGCCGCCGGCACTCCGAGCGCCACGGCACGGCCGTCGACGTCGATGGTGATGGTTTCGCGTTCGGCACCGGGCAGCGAGGCGGCGATTTCGGGGGAGGCCGCCAGCGGCTCGGCGAATTCGGACTCGATCCACGTGGTGTAAACGCCCAGCTGATCCTCGCGGGTGAACGCCTCGGAGCGGACCACGGCGCGGTGGAACGGAACCACCGTGGGCAGCCCGCGGATGACCAGTTCATCCAGTGCTGCCTTCGCGCGGCGCAGCGCCTGCGCCCGGTCCTCGCCCCAGACAATCAGCTTGGCCATCAGGGAGTCATATTCTGCCGGGACCACGGAGCCGGACCGGACGCCCGAATCCATCCGGATGCCTGGGCCGGTGGGGGGTTCAAAGGACTCCACCGGGCCCGGGCCGGGCAGGAAACCGCGCGCGGGATCCTCGGCGTTGAGCCGGAACTCGAAGGCATGCCCGTGCGGCACCGGATCCTCGGTGAGGGACAGCGGCAGCCCGTCGGCGATGCGGAACTGCTCCCGGACCAGGTCCACGCCGGTGGTTTCCTCGGTGACCGGATGCTCCACCTGCAGGCGGGTGTTCACCTCCAGGAAGCTGATCAGGCCGTCGGGGGAGACCAGATACTCCACGGTCCCGGCGCCGGTATACCCGGCCTCCCGGCAGACTGCTTTGGCCGAGGCATGGATGGCGGCGCGCTGCTCCTTGGTCAGGAACGGAGCGGGCGCTTCCTCCACCAGCTTCTGGTTCCGGCGCTGCAGCGAGCAGTCGCGGGTGCCGACGACGACGACGTTGCCGTGCGTATCGGCCAGCACCTGCGCCTCCACATGCCGGGGCTTATCCAGGAAGCGTTCGGCGAAGCATTCACCGCGGCCAAACGCGGACACGGCCTCCCGGACCGCCGACTCAAAGGCGTCCTCCACGTCTTCGAGCTTCCGGGCGATCTTCATGCCGCGTCCGCCGCCGCCGAAGGCCGCCTTGATTGCCACCGGCAGGCCGTGCTCTTGGGCGAAGGCGCGGACCTGTTCAGCGCTTTCGGCAGGTCCATCGGTACCCGGCACCAGCGGTGCTCCGGCGCGGACGGCGATCTCGCGGGCGGTGACCTTGTTGCCCAGGTCGCGGATGGCCTGCGGTGACGGACCGATCCAGGTGAGTCCGGCGTCGAGCACTGCCTGTGCAAAGTCCGCGTTCTCGGACAGGAAACCGTAGCCGGGGTGGACGGCGTCGGCCCCGGCAAGCTGTGCCGCCCCGATCAGCTTCGGGATGTTCAGGTAGGTGTCCGCGGAGGCTGAACCGTGCAGGGGAAAGGCTTCGTCGGCGATCCGCACGTGGAGGGCATCGGCGTCGGGGTCCGAGTACACGGCCACGGAACCGATTCCGGCGTCGGCGCAGGCACGGGCCACCCGCACGGCTATTTCGCCGCGGTTGGCGATCAGGACCTTCTTCATGGGGTTCCTTCCGGAAACAGTGCGGCTGCCGCGTCGGGGGAGAGCGGGGCCAGGGTATCGGGGTTCACGAATACAAAGCGGACGGGGTGCCCCGGCGGCAGCTGCGCAGCAACGGGGATGTCCTGGGGTACGACGGCGGCAATCACCGGATAGCCGCCGGTCACCGGATGGTCGGCGAGGAACAGTACGGGCAGGCCCGACGGCGGAACCTGCAGCGAGCCGGCCACCACGCCTTCGCTGGGCAGTTCGCCGTCCCGGGTCCGATGGAGGGGGTGAGCTTCGGCGTCGTCGGGGTCGGTTGCGAGCCGCACGCCGATCCGGTTGGACTCGTTGGTGGTGTACCAGGTGCGGGCTGTCAGGGCAGCGGCGGCGTCGGCGCCGAACCAGTCCTGACGGGGGCCGGCGATGATGCGCAGCTCGGCGGGGGCGTTGCCGCTGCCGAGCAGGCCGGGGCCGGTGCCGTCCGGCAGGGACGAGGGTTCCGGTGCACCCACGGGGACAACCCCCACGGGGACATCAGAGGAGGCTGCAGGAACTGCGGCCACCGGGAGGCGGACGCCGGCGGTCAGCGGGGCCGGGCCGATGCCGCTCATGGAATCGGTGCTGCGGCTGCCCAGGACGGGTTCCACCGCGATGCCGCCGCGGACCGCCAGGTAGGAGCGGATTCCCCGGAACGCGCTGCCGAGGGTCAGGGTTTCGCCGTCGAGCAGGGCGAAGGGAGCGTTCAGGGGAGCGGGGCGGTCCCGGTCTCCGTTCGGGGAGACAACGGCGGCGGGAATTCCGGCGCCGGCCAGAGCCAGGACTGCGTCGCCGTTGGCGGTGAGTTCGAGGCCGCCGAAGAGGTTCTCGATCACGGCGGCTTCGGCCGGGTTGCCGACCAGCCGGTTGGCCTGCCGGGCGGACCGGACGTCGGCGGCTCCGGCAGCTGAAACGCCGAGGTCCGCATAGCCGGGGCGGCCCAAATCCTGGATCAGGGATTGCAGGCCGGGGGAGCGGACTTCCAGGGCGGAGCCGCCGCGGCCCTCCGTGCTGTCATTGCCGGACGTATTGGGCGTCGCAGCGGGCGCCGTCGTCGTGATCAGTTCGCGGACGGCGTGGAAGATGACCTTGTCGCCGGGACGGATGAGAGCGGGATCGTTGCGGTTGAGGTCCCACATGGGGGCGTTGGTGCGGCCGATCAGCTGCCAGCCGCCGGGAGATTCGCGCGGATAGACGGCGGAGTACTCGCCGGCCAGTGCCACCGAGCCGGCAGGAACCGCGGTGCGCGGGCTGTTGCGCCTGGGCACGTTCAGGACCGGATCGCCGCCGGTGAGATAGGTGAAGCCGGGGGCGAAGCCGCCGAAGCCTCCGAGCCAGGGACTGCCGGTATGGGCCTTGACCACTGCCTCTTCGGAGAGCCCGGTGAGCCGGGCCACCTCGGCGAGGTCGGCGCCGTCGTACACCGTGTCAATGCTGACCGTGCGGGCTTCCGGAGTTTCGGCGTGGGCGAGATCCAGCGACTGGATGCGGGCCGCGGCAGCTATGGTTTCACGTCGTCCGGCGAACCGGACCAGCACGGTGGTTGCTGCCGCGAGGACATCTGCCTGCCCGGGCAGCGGATGGGCCTTGAGCTGCGCGTGGAGAGCGGTGACATCGGCGAGCGAGCCCAGTTCGACGAGCAGGGAACGGGTGCCCGCCGGCCGAATGCCGATGACCGGCGAGGACGTCATACGAAGCTCTGGATGGTGACGCCGGCGTTTTCCAGGGCGGTCCGGACCGCCTTCGCCATTGCGACGGCGCCGGGAGTGTCGCCGTGGACGCAGATGGAGTCCGCGTTCATCGGGATGTCCGTGCCGTCCACCGCGGTGATGGTTCCTTCGGTGGCGAGGCGGACCATATTGGCGGCAACCCGGTCCGTGTCGTGGATGACGGCATTGCTCTCACGGCGCGACACCAGGGTTCCGTCCGGGTTGTAATTGCGGTCGGCGAAGGCTTCGGCAACGCCGCGCAGTCCGGCGTCGGAGGCTTTGTCCAGAGCTACGGCGCCGGGCAGCAGCAATACGGGGAGGTCCTTGTCGAAGGTGCGGACGGCGTCGATGACGGCGGAGGCATGGACCTCGTGGTGGACGATCGTGTTGTAGAGCGCGCCGTGCGGCTTCACGTATTTGATCTCTGCGCCGGCCGCCCGGGCCATGGCCTGCAGGGCGCCGAGCTGGTAGAGGACGTCGTCGAACAGTTCGGTGTAGGAGCAGTCCAGGAACCGGCGGCCGAATCCGGCCAGATCCCGGTAGGCCACGTGCGCTCCGATGGTCACGCCGGCGGCAACGGCGTCGCGGCAGGTCTGCGCGATGGTGGAGGGGTCTCCGGCGTGGAAGCCGCAGGCCACGTTCGCGCTGGAAACGGACTCGAAGATGGCGGCGTCGTCGCCCATCGTCCAGTTGCCGAAGGACTCTCCGACGTCGCTGTTCAGATCAATGACCGGCATGCTGGCCTCCGTGCTTCTGCTGGGAGTTGGTGTCCCTACAGTGTGCGCGATCACGTTCAATTGTTCAACAATCTAAAGTCATGTTGCGCTGCGGTACTGATCCCGCTGGTTGAAGTGCCGCGGGCAACCGTGGAATCAAAACGCCGCCGCGCGGGTGACCAGCTCCCTCGCCGAGCGGACCACGGCGGCGTCAACCATGCGGCCGCTGCCATCCACGGTTACGCCGTCGTCGCCGGTGTCAAAACCCGCCAGAACTTCGCGCGCCGCGGCAACCGCATCAGGTGCTGGTGTGAAAACACGGTGGATCACCTGCACCTGCGACGGATGCACGGCCGTGCGGGAACGGAATCCCAAATCATGCATCTTCCGCCCGGTGGTCTCGAAGGTGACCAGATCCCTGATGTCGGTGGATGTGGGGGCCACGGGGGCGCTGAGACCGGCGGCAGCACAGGCAACAACGATGCGGGTGCGGAGGGAATCCAGTGCTGGTTCCGTCGAATCACACCGGGTCATCCGCAAATCCGCCATCAGGTCCACTTCCCCTACCCCGAGAGTGACGAGGCGCTGGCAGCGAGTCAGGGAATCCAAATCCGTCAGCGCCGCGGCATCCTCAATCAATCCGATGAGACCTGTCCCCGGCGCTAGACGGCCTTCGGCTTCGAGTTCGGCCAGCATGGCGGCAGCTGCCTGCAGGGAATCTGCACTGCATTTTGCCAAGAAGATCCCGTCCAGTGCGGGTGACGCAATACTGAGCAGGTCGGCGGCAAAGTCGTCCGCCGTGACCCGGACCCACTGCTGCTGCCGCACCGTGCCGGAGCCCTCTGGTGCCCCGTCAGGTTCCGTCAGCCAGGTCCGCACGGCTTCCCTGGCCTCCACTTTGCGGTGCAGCGGAACGGCGTCTTCCAAATCCAGGATGACGGCGTCCGCTGGACCTGCGGCAGCCTTGGGGAATAGCTCGGGCTTATTCCCCGGAACGTAGAGGAACGACCGAGGGAGAACTGAAAGGCTGCGGTGCATTGTGGCTCCTATCGGGCGAGCAAATCGGATATTTCGCGTGCGGCTGCGGTTACTTTGGCGGCATGCCCGGCGGTATCTGCGGACGTAAAACGGAAAATGGGCCCGCAGGAGCTGATGGCGCCCAGGACATTGCCGGTCTTGTCGAAGAACGGTGCCGCAATGGATGCCGCTCCGATGTTGCGTTCGTTATAGGACGTTGCGTAGCCGTCGCGGCGAACCGTTTCCAGCAGCCGCCGGTACTCCGCCTCGTTGAAGTCCGGTTTGGACTGCCGCAGCGCGGAGACGGCCTCCTCCACATAGGACTCGGGCAGGAAGGCGATCATGGCCCGGCTGGATGCGCCGGAGTGCAGCGGATGCCGGGCCCCGATGTCCACCACCATCTTGATTTCCTGCGGACTTTCGAACTGGTCCACATAGAGCCGGGAATGATTCATCAGCACCGAGAGGGTGGTGGTTTCCCGGGTGTCGTCGCGCAGCTGGCGCAGGACCGGGGCGGCAATGCTGCGGAAGTCGAGCTGGCCCCAGGCCTTGTTGCCCATGCCGATGGCCGACGGTCCCAGCACGTAGCTGCCGGAGGCATCCACGGTGGAGAGCAGTCCGCGTGAGCCCAGGGACTGCAGGATCCGGTGCACTACTGCCTTGCTCAGGTTCAGGGTGCGGGCAATTTCGGAAACCCCCAGCGCGCCGTCAGCCCGGCTGAACAGCAGCAGGACGTCCGCCACCCGGTCTGCTGCCTCGGTTCCCCCGGCAGTGGGTTGAAGATCTGTTGTTGGCGCCATGGTGAGTCCTTTCCGGAACGTAACTCTATCCTAGCGTTCCGTTCAGCGGAATGATTCCGGCACGTAAACTCTGGATTAACGGCTAGTAATCCAGGTCACACTCGTGCACAATGGTCGAAAGCCTTGCTGCTCCCCCACCGGCAGTCCGCTGAACGGAACATTAGGAACTTCTGTTGTTCCGCTCAGCGGACCGGCCTCAGGCATATGAAGGGAAATACCATCATGAAAAGAAAAGCCCTATCCGCAGCGGTGCTGGCTGCCAGCCTCGTTGGGCTCTCCGCCTGCTCCTCCGATTCCGCTGAATCCGGCTCAGACTCCGTGGAAACAGTGACCATCGGCTCCGTCCACCCGCTCAGCGGAAGCCTTGCCGGTGTGGGCGGGCTGATGAACGACGGCGCCAAGATGGCTGTGGAGGACATCAACGCCGCCGGCGGCATCGAATCCCTCGGCGGCGCACAGCTGGAACTGCTGGACGGCGACAGCCAGGGCGAGGCACAGGTGGGCCAAAGCGAAGCACAGCGGCTGATCAGCGGCGGCGCCGTCGCCCTGGTGGGCACCTACCAGTCGGACGTGACGCAGAACGTGGCCTCCGTGGCGGAGCGTTCCAAGGTCCCCTTCGTCATTGACGTGGCCGTGGATGACAAGATCCTGGAGCAGGGCTACAAAAACACCTTCCGCATCCAGCCCGATGCCAGCAGCATGGGCCAGGCCGGCGCACAGGCGCTGGTGGCCATGGGGGAGGAGACCGGCGAGCCCATCGATTCGGCGGCCTACATCCACATTGAAGGCGCCTTTGGCGACTCCGTCTTCGCTGCGTTCAAGGAGGAAGCGGAGAAGCAGGGCATCACCATCACCAAGGAAATCACCTACTCCGGCAGCAACTTCTCCGACGCCACCACCCAGGTCAGCGAGGCCCTTGCCGGCAATCCGGACATCATCGCCGTCACCGGCTACTATCCGGACAACCTGCTGGTGGCCAAGGCGGTGGGCTCCATGGCCAATGACACCAAGGCCGTCTTCGGCATTGCCAGCGGAGCCTTTGATGACACCTCCTTCCCGGCCGCGGCGGGCGACGCCGGCACCGAAGTGCTCAGCGCCAACTACCACTACAGCGCCACCAGCGACCGTGCCGCCGACATTCGCGCGCGCTTCGAAGAGAAGTACGGCAAGCCCATGGAGACGGCGTCCATGCTCTCCTACCAGGCGGTGGAAGTCATTGCCGAGGGCCTGGAGGAGAGCGGTTCCGATGATCCGGAGGAGCTGCGGGATGCGATCGCCGGGCTCAGCCTCGAGGACCCGCTGCTGGCCTTCGACGGCCCCATCCAATTCGGCGAGGACGGGCAGAACGAGAACGCCACCGTCATTGTGATGCAGGTCCTGGACGGCAAGGTGGAGCAGGTCTTCCCGCAGCAGTTCGCCACCGCGGAGCTGGTCTTCCCGGCCGGCTCCGGTAACTAAAAGCAGGGAATTCATGGCTATTACAGAAGCTCCGGCGGCTCCGGCCGCCGACAAACGCAATCCGCTGACCGCCGGCGGCACCCGGATCACCCTGATCATCGGCGGCATCGCCGTCGTCGGACTGGCCCTGGTGTACCTGCTGGGGGACCGGGAGCCGGCGCTGATCACCCAGTACCTGGTCTCCGGGCTGCTGCTGGGCGGGGTGTACGCCCTGGTCTCACTGGGCCTAACCCTGATCTTCGGTGTCCTGGGCATCGTCAACTTCGCCCAGGGCGCCATGCTGACCCTGTCCATGTACCTGGTCTACGTGCTGCAGAGCAGTCTGGGGCTGAACCTGTATGTGGCGGTGGTGCTGACTATTCCGCTGCTGTTCGGCTTCGGCTGGCTGGTGCAGTCCATGCTGCTGAACCGGCTCACCGAGGACGCCAGCCATGACCGGCCGCTGCTGGTCACCCTGGGCCTGTCCCTGCTGATTGTGAACGTGCTGCTGATGATCTTCGGCGGCCGGCCCAAGAGCGTGGACGCCCCGGTCAGCGGCAGCATCGAGATCCTCGGTGCGCTGGCGGACACCCAGCGGATCATTGCCTTCGGCGGTGCAGTGCTGGTCGCGGCGGCCCTGACCCTGGTACTGCGCAAAACCTCCATGGGCCTGGCCATCCGCGCGGTGGCCGCCAACGGCACCGGCGCCTCACTGGTGGGCGTGAACGTCCGCCGCGTTTATGCCATGACCTTCGGCCTCGGCGCCGCCTCGGTGGCCGTGGCCGGCGGCCTGATCACCCCGTTCACCACACTGGTGCCCACGGCCGGTGAGCAGTTCACCACGCTGGCCTTCGTGATTGTGGTCCTCGGCGGACTGGGCAGCATCCCGGGCGCCCTGGTGGGCGGCCTGTTCATCGGCGTGCTGCAGACCGTCGGGTCCCTGTACCTGCCCGGCAGCGGCTCCCTGATCCTGGTCTTCGGGATCTTCGTCCTTATTCTCTTTCTGCGTCCCCAGGGACTGTTCGGAGCAAAACAATGACGGCCACCGACGCCCCAGCCGCCCCGCAGGCACCCAAACTGCGCCCGGCCAACGGAGCCAAACGCCAGTACACCTTCCTGCTGATAGTTATTGCGGCGCTGTTCTTTGTGCCCTACATCCTGCCGGATTCCGCCCAGCCGGTGGCGGTGCGGACCCTGATCTTCGCCATTATGGCCGTGGGCTGGAACCTGATGAGCGGCTTCGGCGGCATGTTCAGCTTCGGCCACGCCGTCTTCTTCGGTGTCGGTGCCTACACGGATGCCTACCTGCTCACCGCCTTCGGGGTCTCGCCCTGGCTGTCCATGATCATCGGCGCCGTCCTCGCCGCCGGCGTCGGGCTCACCATCGCCTACTTCTGCCTGCGCTATAAACTGGCCGGCTCCTACTTTGCCCTGGCCACCTTTGCCTTCGCGCAGATGTTCTACCTGCTCAGCCAG
Source organism: Arthrobacter sp. APC 3897 (assembly GCF_030407495.1). GTDB lineage: Bacteria > Actinomycetota > Actinomycetes > Actinomycetales > Micrococcaceae > Arthrobacter_B. Next base: position 24,000 of record NZ_JASDDG010000019.1, read on the forward strand.
AACCTGGGCTTCCTGAACAAAACGGACGGCATCAACGTTCCGCTGCTGCCGGAGGAATCCTGGGCGATGCTGCAGTTTGACCAGGACTCCAAGTTTTACTTCTGGATTCCGCTGGTGATCCTGGGCCTGGCCATGGCCGTGACCATCTACTTTGCCCACTCCCGGGCCGGACAGTTTGCCCAGGCCATCCGTGACGACGCAACGGCCGCCGAATCGCTGGGCATCAAGGTCATGAAATACCGGCTGATCACGGTAGCCATGAGCTGCGCGATCACCGCCGTGGCCGGCGCCTACTACAGCCAGTACTACCTCTTTGTGGGGCCGGAGCAGGCCTTCGGCATCCACGTCTCCACCGACGCCATCATCCCCGCGGTGATCGGCGGCATCGGAACCATCTGGGGCCCGCTGATCGGTGCCGCCGTCGTCGGACCTCTCTCCGAACTCATCGCCCACCTGCTGCGCAACCCGCCGGAGTTCCTGGAATTCCTGCAGGGCACCAGCGGCCTGGACGTTGCCGTCTACGCGGCCCTGCTGATTGTCATTGTCATCTTCCTGCCCAAGGGCATCTACGGAACCATCCGAGAAAGGATGCGCAAATGAGCCTGCTGACCCTGGACGGCGTCTCAAAATCCTTCGGCGGCCTCAAAGCACTGGGGGAGACCACGCTGGAGATCCCCGAACACGAGTTCTTCGGGATTATCGGCCCCAACGGCGCCGGGAAAACCACCCTGTTCTCCGTCCTCGCCGGCCAGCTTGCCCCGTCCTCCGGACAGATGATGTTCGACGGCGTGGACATCACCGGCTGGTCCGCGGATAAAACCGCCGCGCAGGGCTTGGTCCGGACCTTCCAGCTGATGCGCCCGTTCGAAAGCATGACCGTGCTGGAAAACGTCACCATCGCCTCGCACAACAAATACCGTTCCCCGCACAAGGCACGCGAACATGCTGCCGCGGTGGTGGAACGGGTGGGGCTGGATTCCTACATGTACGCCATGTCCGGCACCCTGCCCACTGCCGGCCTGAAACGCCTGGAACTGGCACGGGCGCTGGCCCTGGAACCGCGCATGATCCTGCTGGACGAGGTGCTGGCCGGCCTGGTGCCCACCGAACGCGCGCCGATCATCGACCTGCTGCGCAGCATCCACGCCGAAGGGGTCACCGTGATGTTCGTCGAACACATCATGGCTGCCGTCATGGCGCTGTCCGAACGGCTCCTGGTGATGCACGAGGGCAGGGAGCTCGCCCTGGGCCTGCCCGAAGAGGTCATCGCCAACCAACAGGTGATCGACGCCTACCTCGGAGAGGACTACTCATGATCCTGGAACTGGACGCCGTTTCCGCCGGCTACCGGCGGCTGGAAATCCTGCACGAGCTGACGCTGGGGGTGCAGGAAGGCGAAATTGTCTCCATCATCGGCGCCAACGGCGCCGGGAAAACCACCACGCTGCGCGCCGTGGCCGGGCTGATCTCCACCTCCAAGGGCAGCATCAGCTTCAAGGGCGAACCCGTGCACAACACCCGCCCGGACAAGCTGGTGCGCTCCGGACTGGTCCATGTGTCCCAGGACCGTGCCCTGTTCGGGAACCTGCAGGTGCTCGAAAACCTGACCATGGGGGCCTATACCCAGCCCAGGAACACCATCGCCTCCTCCCTGGAACAGGTCTTTGACCTGTTCCCCATCCTCAAGGAACGCCGCGCACAGCGGGCAGACACCATGTCCGGCGGGCAGCAGCAGATGCTGGCCATCGGCCGGGCGCTGATGGCCCGGCCGGCGTGCCTGACCCTGGATGAGCCCTCCATCGGCCTGGCCCCCAACCTGGTGGCCCAGGTGCTCGAAGCCATCACCCGGATCCGGGACACCGGCGTCACGGTACTGATCGTGGAACAGAACGCCTCCCAGGCCCTGGCCATCTCGGACCGCGCCTACGTGATGGAAAGCGGCGCCATTGTGCTGGAGGGCACCGGCACCGAACTCGCCGACAGCGCCGAGGTGCGCAAGGCCTACCTGGGCATGTAACCGGGCCCCATGCCCCGCGCATGCCCGGCAATTTGAAAGGAACACCATGCAGATCCTTGCAGTGACCCCCATCGCTGTTCCCGAGGACGAACTGAAGCGCCGGCAGGAGCGCTACACCCGGCTGGCTCCCGCCGGCCTCACCGTCACCCTGCACAACCTGGGCACCGGCTCCTCCGTGCCGAGGGCCCTGGAGACCGACGACGACGTCGCCGCCTCCGAGGCGGCCGTCACCGAATGGTTCGCTATGGCGGACCCCGACGGCGTGGATGCCTTCCTGCCCGACTGCGTGCTGGACCCCGGCGTTGGTCCGGGCGCCCGCGAGCAGAGCCGCCCGATGCTGGGCCTGACCCGGCTGGGTGCCGGATTCCTGGACGGCGCCGGCGCCACCTTCGGCGCGGTGGCCCGCAACGAGGCCATTGCCCGCGAACTCGACCGCAAGGTGGCCTCCTACGGGCTGGGCCTGCACGAACCCGTGTCCGTGCTGGGCCTGACGCTGGCGGATATTGCCGACGATTCCGGCTGGAACAAGGCCGTGGATTCCGCCCTGACCGGGCTCTCTGCCGACTATGTCCTGAACGCCTGCTCCGCCGTGAACCTGACCGGCCGGAGCCCCGGCGGCCCGGTACTGGTGGATCCCGCTGCCCTGGCCCTGCAGCTGGCGGGCCTGCTCACCGACCTCGGGAAGGTTCCGGCATGAGCCTGGCTGCCCGCCCGGAACTGTCCGGAACTGCCGCTGCCGTCGGCTCAGCCGTGGACGAGCTGGCCCGTTTCGCCGCGGATCTGGACTACGCGGGGCTGCCCGAACCGGTCCGTGAACGCCTGGCCCTCATGCTCACGGATCTGTGGGGCGTCACGGCGGCCGGTGGCGTCACACGGGAACAGCAGGCGCTGTGCACCGCCTGGCAGGCCGCACCCGGGGACTGTCCCGTGCTGGGCAGCGGAATCAACTCCACACCCGAGACCGCTGCGTTCCTGAACGCCGTGGCCGCCTGCCAGCTGGAACTGGATGAGGGCAACAAACACGCCCAGGGCCACCCCGCCGTGCACGTAGTCTTCGCCGCGATGGCCGCCGTCCAGGGAGAATCCCGGCCGGTGTCCGGCAAGGAATTCCTCACCGCCGTGGCCGCAGGCTATGAAGTGGCTGCCAGATTTGGCCGAGCCCTGACCCGTAACCCGGGCTGGCACACCCACGGACACTGGGGTGCCAGCGGTGCTGCCTGCGCAGCTGCCCTGATCCGCCGGCTGCCGGCGGATCAGATCGCGGCCGCCATCGACGCCGCCGCCGGGCTGGTGCAGGTAGCAGCCTGGGACATGGTGCTGGGCGGTCAGTACACCCGCAACCTCTGGGCCGCCGGCGCCAACTTGGCCGGACTGAACGCCGCTCGGCTGGCCGCGTCCGGACTGACAGGCAATGACGGTGCAGCAGCCATGAGCCTGGGTACGCTGGCAGGCACCCTGGACCCGGAGCGGCTGGTGGAAGGACTCGGCCGGGACTGGCTGCTTCCGCAGGGCTACGCGAAGCTGCACTCCTCCTGCTCCTACACGCACGGAGCCGTGGACCTTGCCCTGGAACTGAGGCCGGAGCCCTTCGAACCGGACCGGGTCACCGAAGTACGGGTGCACACCCATTCCCTGGCCGCACCGCTGTTCCCGGGCGCCGGCAACGGCGGGCCCCGGAACCGGCTCGCGGCCATGTTCGACTTTCCATTTGTAGTGGCCAACGCGCTGCTGGCCGGGGAAATCTCTCCGGCCAGCATGGCCCCGGAGGCTCCGGGGTTCGACGCCGCGCAGCAGCTGGCCGCCAAGGTCAGCGTCACAGCCGATCCGGCGTATGACCGGGTGCTGCCGGACCAGCGGCGCACCCGGCTGGAGATCCGGTTCACCGACGGCACCGTTACCGCCGCCGAGTCGCCCAACCCGCGCGGCGACGTCGATCATTTCCCGCTGGACCGCGCCGGCCTCGGCACCAAACTGGCCGCCCTGATCGGCGCCGGCCCAGCCAGCCGGCTGGATGAGGCAGTCCGCGGCCTGCCGGCCACAGCCGATGCAGCAGGCCTCCTCAACACCTTGATGCCCCCGATGACCTCCCCGGAAGGAGAAGCCCAATGAGCGAAGACGATTTCGCCGGACCCGATCTGGTGGTTGCCGGCGCGGGCGGAGGGCTGATCGCTGCCCTGCGCGCCGCCCAGCTGGGACTGTCCGTCCTGGTGGTTGAACCCAATGAACATTTCCGCCGCGGAAACAACACCGCCATGTCCACTGCCATGATCCCCGGAGCCGGCTCCCGCTGGCAGGCGGAGGCCGGGGTCCGGGACTCGCCGGAGGCTTTTGTCGCGGACATCATGGCAAAGACCAAGGGAACCGCGGATCCCGTGCTCGCCGCAGCGCTGGCCAAGGTCAGCGCCCGGCTGGTGGAATGGATGGCGGATGACCTCAAGCTGCCCCTGAGCCTGGTGACGGATTTCTCCTATCCCGGACACAGCAACCACCGCTGCCATACCGTTCCGGGCCGAATCGGCACCGCACTGCTGGACGGCATCTGGGAACGTGTTGCTGCTGAACCCCTGATTGACCTGTACAGTCCCGCGCGGCTGATGGATGTGACCACCGAGACTGGAGCGGTCACCGGCGTCGTCGTTCAGACCCCGGACGGGGACGAGGAAATCCCCACCAGAGCCGTCCTGCTGGCGACCAACGGATTCGGCAATAACACCGAACTGGTCCGCAAGTACCTTCCCGAAATTGCCGGCGCCCAGTACTACGGGAGCGAAGAATCCCGCGGAGACGCACTGCGCATCGGCACCGGGCTTGGCGCCGATACGGCCTATTTGGATGCTTATCAGGGCCATGCAGCGCTCGCAGCGGCGTCGGCAACGCTGGCCGGCTGGGCCACCGTGATGCACGGGGGATTCCTGGTGAATGCGGAAGGCCAGCGTTTTGGCGACGAGACCATGGGATATTCCGAGTACGCCCTGGAATCCCTGAAGCACGCCAACGGGCAGGCCTGGATAGTGCTCGACCAACGGATCTTCGAGGCCTGCGAAAGCTTCTCGGACTTCCAAGCGACCGTTGAATCAGGCGCCCTGAAGTGGGCCGATGATGTCGCCGAAATGGCCGCCGCCACCGGGATCAGCGCTGCGGGACTGCGGCAAACCCTGGACCAGACACAGCGGATCGCAGCCGGAGAGGCTGTGGACAGCTACGGCCGGACCCATTGGGAGGAGCCCCTGGCCGGAAGAATCGGTGCCATCTCAGTGGTTCCCGCCCTCTTCCATACCCAGGGCGGGCTCCGGGTGGACGGCAACGCCCGGGTACTGAAAGCCGACGGCACCGCCATCGGCGGGCTCTACGCCTCGGGCGGTGCAGCCAACGGTATCTCCGGGCACGGGGCGGGCGGCTATCTGGCCGGCAACGGTTTGCTGCCGGCCCTGGGACTGGCATTGCTGGCAGCCGAAGATGCAGCCGCCAACGGTCCGGACCCGCAGGGTCCCTGACATCCGTCCCACGGGCGGCAACCCCCCCCAGATTTGAACCAACCATGAGAACGGAACAAGACAACGTGAGCGAGCAAGTTGTATCCCCTGAGCAATCAGGCACAGGCACCGGTCCGCTGCAGGGCCTGCGGGTCCTGGACGCGTCCACCATTCTTGCCGGTCCGCTCTGCTGCCAGATGCTTGGTGACTTCGGTGCTGAAGTCATCAAGATTGAGCACCCGCGAATGGGTGACAGCATGCGCGGACATGGAGAGAGCAAAGACGGGGTTTCCCTCTGGTGGAAGGAGATTTCCCGCAACAAGCGCACCCTCGGTCTGAGCCTGAGCACACCGGACGGTGCCGAGGTCTTTCGGCGTTTGGCTGCGACGGCCGACGTTGTGGTGGAGAACTTCCGTCCGGGCACCCTGGAGCGCTGGGGACTGGGCCCGGAAGTGCTGGCGGAGCTGAACCCCGGACTGGTCCTGGTGCGCCTGACCGGTTTCGGCCAGACCGGCCCGTATAAGGACCGGCCTGGTTTCGGCACGCTGGCCGAGGCCATGAGCGGGTTCGCCCATCTCACCGGGCCGGCAGACGGCCCGCCCACCCTTCCGGCTTTTGGACTGGCAGACAGCATCTGCGGCATCGCGGCCTCCTCCGCTGTCCTGATGGCCCTGCGCCACCGGGACCAGACCGGCGAGGGGCAAACGGTGGACATGAGCATCCTGGAACCCATCATGACCGCGGTGGGACCCAGCCCCACCGTCTACCAGCAGCTGGGCGAGGTGGGACAGCGCCACGGCAACCGCTCCACCAACAACGCTCCGCGCAACACCTACCTGACCAAGGACGGAAAGTGGGTGGCCGTTTCCACCAGCGCGCAGCGCATTGCCGAGCGCGTGATGGAACTGGTGGGGCATCCGGAAGTGATTGCCGAGCCGTGGTTTACTGCCGGGAACACCCGGGTGGAGCACGTGGAGGAGCTGGACACGTACGTCGGAAGCTGGATCGCGGACCGAAGCCGGGAAGATGTGCTGGCGGCTTTCTCAGCGGCAGGCGCTGCCGTCGCCGCCGTCTATGACGCCCGCGATGTGGTGGAGGACCCGCACATCCGTGAAACCCAGATGCTGCTTGAAGTGGAAGACCCGGAACTCGGCCCGTTGCTGCAGCACAACGTGATGTTCCGGCTCAGCAAAAGCCCGGGGCAGATCCGGTTCACCGGGCGCAGCCTCGGCGCGGACACCGCGGACATACTGCACGAAATCGGTTACTCGGACACACAGGTCTCCAGTCTCAGGGAAAGCGACGTCATCAAATGAGCGATGCACTGCTGGAAGCAGTCACCAACGGCATCACCTTCGTGGATCTTGGCCGGCAACTGAGCGTCGGCATGCCGCAATCACCCAACCATCCGCAGTTCTGGCACACCCTGCCGCGCCGGCACGGGGACATGGTCCGCGCCGACGGCGGCAGCGCCGCGAATGACATGATCACCACCGGCACCCACGTGGGCACCCACATCGATGCGCTCGCGCACGTCAGCCAGGACGGCAAGCTGTTCGGCGGGGCGGACGCAGGCCAGTCCTGCCTGGGCGGCAAATACGTGGAGCACGGGGTGCACACGATCGAGCCCATGGTCCGCCGCGGCATCCTCCTGGACGCCGCCGGGCACCTCGGCGTCGACGTGCTGGAGGGCGGCTATGAAATCACCGTGGCAGACCTGCAGGGCTGCCTGGCCGCCCAGCAGGTGGACCTGCGCGAAGGAGACGTGGTGCTGATCCGCTCCGGCTGGGGGCGAAGGTTCGCCGAAGGCACCGCCTACGTGGGCAAGGACTCCGGAGTGCCCGGCATCAGCGAGGACGGCGCCGAATGGCTCGCCGCGCAGGGCATCCATGCCGCCGGTGCGGACAGCATCGCCTTTGAATGCCTGGCCCCCGGCGGCGGCCACGCGTCCCTGCCGGCGCACCGGGTGTTCCTGGTGGAAAACGGCATCTACATCATCGAAGCCCTGGACCTGGAGGAACTGGCCCAGCGGCGGATCTACGAATTCACGTTTGTCCTGGTGCCGCTGAACATCTTCGGCGCCACCGGATCCCCCGTCCGCCCGCTGGCGCTGGTGAGCGCATGAGCGCCGTCGACGCCGGGGAACGGACCCTGGCACAGCAACTTGGCGACTTCGCCGCGGGAACCCGCTACGAGGACCTGCCCGACGAGGTGATTCAGAGCGTCAAGGCCCGGGTGCTGGACATCCTGGGCATCGCCGCCGCCGCAGCCCCACTGGACACCAGCCGGGCCGCCCGCCGCTGGGCCGCAGACCAGGGCGGCACGCCGTCGGCCTCCGCAGTGGGGATCGCTGACCGGCTGCCGGCCAGCCAGGCCGCGTTTGTCAACGGCGTCCTGGCCCACTCGCTGGACTATGACGACACGCATCTGCCCTCCGTGCTGCACCCCAGTGCCAGCGTGATCCCGGCAGTCCTTGCCGCTGCGGAGGCCGCCGGAAAGGACGGACGGGCGACCATCCGCGCCATCGCCGTCGGACTGGAAATCTGCGTCCGGCTGGGCATGGCCGGCTATGACGTGGAGGCGAAGAACTCCACCTTCTTTGAGCACGGCCAGCACGCCACCTCCATCTGCGGGGCCATGGGCGCCGCAGCCGGGGTAGCCGCACTGCTCGGCGACGGTCAGCTGGTCACCGATGCGCTGGGCGTCACCGCATCCATGGCCTCGGGAATCATCGAATCCAACCGCACCGGCGGCACGGTCAAGCGCATCCACTGCGGCTGGGCCGCGCACGCCGCCGTCAGCGCGGTGGAACTGGTCCGCTACGGGCTCACCGGCCCGCCCACCGTGCTGGAGGGCAGGTTTGGCTTCTTCCAGGCGTGGCTGCAGGGCAAGTACAGTCCGGACGCCATCACCGACGGGCTGGGGGAGCGGTGGCAGGTGCCGGACATCTTCTTCAAGCCCTATCCGGCCAACCACTTCACCCACGCCGCGGTGGACGCCGCGGCCGCGCTGCGCCGCGCCGGCATCGGGCCCGACGACGTCGAATCCTTCACCCTCGGCGTGCCGGCACCGAACCTGCGCACCATCGGCGAACCGCTGGCAGTCAAGCAGCAGCCGGAAACGGGCTACATGGCCCAGTTCTCCGGACCGTACGCGGTGGCCGCCGGGCTGCTGGGCGGCGGCGGCCTGGAAGTGGGCCTGGACGACTACACGGACGAGCTCGCCAAGGACCCCGTCCGCCGGGCCATCATGGCCCGCGTGGATGTGGTGCCCGACGACGAATGCACCGCGATTTTCCCGATGCAGTTCCCGGCCGTGCTGACCGCCCGGCTCACCGACGGCCGCACCGTCACCGAGAAGGTCCTCACCACCCGCGGCGGGCCGCAGCGTCCGCTGGGCTTTGAGGATCTGGGCCGCAAATTCGAGGACAACGCCCGCCGCACCCTGGACCCGGGCGCCCGCGACCATCTGCGCGAAACCTGCCGGACGCTGCAGGACTGCACCGACCTCTCCGTCCTGTTCAAGGACCTTTCCACAGCCGACACCCCGGTGCCCGGCACCCCCACAAACCTCCCCAATGTAGAAAGAGGAAACAAATGAGCAACTATGACCTGCTGGTAAAGAACGTCCAGGTTGTCCGTCCCGGCGGCAACCGCGCCGAAGCCCTCGACCTTGCCATCAAGGACGGCAAGTTCGCCGCCATCGAGGCCAACATTGATCCCGCCACCGCCGCCGAAGTGGTGGACGGCGGCGGGAAGCACCTGTTCCCGGGCGTGGTGGACGTCCACCAGCACTGGGGCATCTACAACGAGCTGGGCGAGGACACCGAGTCCGAAAGCCGCGCCAGCGCGCAGGGCGGCGTCACCAGCGGCATCACCTACATCCGCACCGGCGCCTACTACCTGAACAAGTCCGGCCCCTACAAGGAGATCTTCCCGGAAATCCTGGAGGCCGCGGACGGCCGGGCCTACATCGACTACGGCTTCCATGTGGCACCCATCCTCAAGGAACACATCGAGGAAATCCCGGACCTGCTGGACATGGGCGTGCCGTCCTTCAAGATCTTCATGTTCTACGGAATCCACGGCCTGCACGGCAAGTCCAGCGACCAGGGCAAGTTCCTGATGATTCCGCCGGAGGACTCCTACGACTACGCGCACTTCGAATTTGTCATGCGTGCCATCGAAAAGGCCCGCCGGGATCCGAAGTATGCGGACATTGCGGACCAGATTTCCCTGTCCCTGCACTGCGAGACCGCGGAGATCATGCGCGCCTACACCAAGCTGGTGGAGGATGCAGGCGAGCTGAAGGGGCTTGAAGCCTACAGCGCGTCCCGGCCGCCGCACTCGGAGGGGCTGGCCATCACCATCGCTTCCTACCTGGCGTACGAGACCGAGCTGCCGAACATCAACCTGCTGCACCTGTCCTCCCGGAAGGCCATCGAAGCGGCCATGATGATGCAGGAGACCTTCCCGCACATCAATTTCCGCCGTGAGGTCACCGTGGGCCACCTGTTGGCGGACTACAACACCGCCAACATGGGCGGCAAGGTCAACCCGCCGCTGCGCTCCCCGGAAGACGTCGAAGCGCTCTGGGAACACCTGCTGGCCGGAGACTTTTCCTGGGTCACCTCTGACCATGCCTGCTGCAAGGACGAGACCAAGTTCGGAGACCCGCGGGATGACGTGTTCCTGGCCAAGTCCGGTTTCGGCGGCGCGGAATACCTGCTGCCGGGCATGATCTCCGAGGGCCGCAAGCGCGGGCTGTCCTACAACCGGATCGCGGAGCTGGTCTCCAAGAACCCGGCTGAGCGCTACGGCATGCCAGACAAGGGCGACCTGGCGGTGGGCTTCGACGCAGACTTCTGCCTGGTGGACGACGGCGTGCAGTACACGGTCCGTGCCGAGGACTCCATGTCCACCCAGGATTACACCCCGTTTGAGGGCTTCGAGCTCACTGCGGCCGTGACGGATACCTATCTGCGCGGCAGCAAGGTGTTCGGCGACGGCGCCATGGTGGGCGAGCCCCGCGGCCAGTATGTAAAGCGGTCCGGGAACTAGTACCGGCCTTTTCCCTCTAATCGCAACGACGCAGAGGCACCACGACGGCGCAGCCCAGGCAGGCTGCGTCGTCGTCTTCTTTGCGGAAAAGGCAGCCGAAGCGGTGAGAGCGCCGCAGTCCGGCAGTTGCGGGACAGGAGGGCTAGCGGTCCCTTCTCACGGATCCATCGGGACCGCCGGGTTCGACGCCGAGCGTTGACGCCCGCGGCACCAGCACCGGAGGCAGCAGGACTGAAGCCACGTCCCGCCCGGCGATCCGGTCCAGCAGTACTTCCAGCGCCAGCCGGCCCATCTGCTCCCGGTCGGAGCGCACCGAGGTCAGCGGCACCGGCAGATCGGCGGCCAGTTCGACGTCGTTGTAGCCCACCAGGGCGACGTCGGATCCCACCGTCCGGCCGGCGTCACGCAGCGCGCCGAGGACTCCGACCGCCGTAAGGTCATCCACTGCGAACACCGCCGACGGCGCCGGACCGGACCGGCAGAGCAGATCCCCGGCCTGATGCCCGGCAGCCACTCCAAACCCGGTGGCTGCCACCTGGTCTTCTGCAACCGGCAGGCCTGCGTCGGCAAAGACCTCCCTGAACCCGGCGGTGCGGTCCCGTCCCGTACTGGCCAGCGGATCACCGGCCGCCACGGCTACGCGGCGGTGGCCAAGTTCCAGCAGGTGCCGGGCGGCCAGCCGGCCGCCTTCCAGATCATCGGTGCTGACGCTGATATGGCGGGGCAGAGTGCGCATGGCCAGGACATAGGGGACGCCCAGTTCCTGTAAACGTTCGGCAAGGGTGTCATCGAGCCGCGCATCAGCCAGGATCACGCCGTCAATGCGCCGGGCCAGCAGGGCATCCAGACGCCCGCGGCGGACTACCGGATCATCCAGCCCGTTGGCCACCACCGCGCTGTAGCCGGCTGCGGCCGCTGCCAGGTCCACTCCCGCGTACATAGTGGACAGCGCCAGATCCGTCAGCCGGTGCACCAGCACTCCTATCAGCCGGGAGCTGCCTGTGCGCAGGGCTGCCGCAGCGCTGTCCCGCTGGTAGTCCAAGGTGCGGGCGGCTTCCCGCACCCGGGCCACGGTGGCCGAACTGATGCGCACCGGACGTTCCGCCAGAGACCGCGAAGCCGTGGAGGCATGGACGCCGGCCAGCCGGGCAACGTCCTCAAGAGTTGCGGGACGGAGCTGGCGGGGGCTGGTATCGCTGATGGCTCGTGCCCCCTCCGATCGGGAAAACCCATGACGCACCGGCGGCGCCGGAGGTGCAAGTGTAAGCCATGACGCTGCCCGTGCCGGGGCGGTTTACACAATCGAATTAAACAATTTACGTCCGGCTTTGTTGCGGAAGAAATAATTTGGAATTAATCCGCTGGCTATAGACGCCCTTCCCGCCGCTGTGTGAGTGTGGTGCCCAAGCCCGCCCGGGGAAGTGGTCCGACTCTCCCCGGCACCGGGCCTTCTGCACAAAGTGTTGTGCAAACGATTGCATTTCGGGAGGTAAGCCTTTGTCTGTGTCGTTGTCCGACGCCGGGGAAATCACCGGCAGTCTCAATGCCGCCATTGCCGGGCTGTCCGAGTTCCACACCCCGGGACGCCAGGGCTGGACCCGTGAAGTCTTCAGCGAGTCCTACCTCGACTCACGCCGATGGGTCCAGGCGCAGATGGGTGCCGCGGGCCTGGAGGTCCATCGTGACGCGGCGGGCAATCTTGTGGGCAGGCTCGCGGGACGGAACCCGGCCGCCCCGGCACTGGTAACGGGATCACACACGGACACGGTGGACGGCGGCGGACGGTTCGACGGCGTTGTCGGTGTCCTGGGCGCCCTCGAAGCCGTGCGGCTGCTGCGCGAATCCGGCACCGTCCTGGAACGGGACCTGCTGGTGGTGGACTTCCTCGGTGAAGAGTCCAATGCCTTCGGCCTCAGCTGCCTGGGCAGCCGCGCCCTGGCCGGAGAACTGACCGCCGCGGACCTGGCCCGGACCGACTATTCGGGGAAAACCCTGGCTGCAGCCTATGCGGACTTCGGGGTGGACCCGTCCGCGCTGCTGTCCTTTGCAGGCTGGACGGGCAAACGGCGTCCGCATGCCTACCTGGAGCTGCACGTCGAGCAGGGACCCACCCTGGAAGCACGCGGCCTGCCCGTCGGCATCGTCACCGCCATCACCGGGATCGAACGCCTGGTGGCCAGCTTCACCGGCACGCCGGACCATGCGGGAACCCGTCCCATGGACGACCGCCGGGACGCCATGGTGGCTGCCGCGGAAGCAGTGCTGGCCATCCGGTCGGAGGGCTGCGGTGCCCCGGAGCACGGCGTTGCCACCGTGACCCGGCTGGAAAACGCCTCCCGTTCGCCCAATGTGGTGCCGTCCCTGGTCCGCCTGCACGGGGAAGTGCGCAGCGTGGACGAGTCCTGGCTCTCCGGCACCCGCAGCCGGCTGGCCGCTGAAATCGCGGCCCGCGCGGCGGAGTACGACGTCGAAGCGGACCTGAGCTGGTCCACGGACAACACCGTGGTCCGCGCCTCGGACAGCGTGCAGGACCTTGCCGGCGACGCCGCCTCGGCTGCCGGCATTGACTGGATGCCCATTCCCAGCGGCGCCACCCATGACGCCGTTCACATGGCCGCACTGGCGCCCATGGGCATGATCTTCATTCCTTCAGCCAACGGCAAGAGCCACTGCCCGGAGGAATTCACTGCCACTGACCACATAGCCACCGGCGTGCGGGTCCTCGCGGACACCCTGGTCCGGCTGGACCAGCACAAGTTCTCCACCACTCCCCACACAACTCCAAGGAGTACCTTATGAGCCCTCTCCTTCCCCGTGACGGCAGTTCCACCAACATCATCCAGGTGGCGAATACCCCCATTCTCTGGGTGTTCGCGCTGGCGGTGTTTGCCGTCGTCATCATCCAGAGCCTGATCTACATGAAGGCCGCCGCCAAGGCCGGCCCCGCCGCGGACATTTCCCAGGCCGAACTGCGTGCCTCCTTCCGTGCCGGAGCGGTGGCCGCAGTCGGCCCGTCGCTGGCCGTGGTGCTGGTGAGCATCGCCCTGCTGTCCCTGTTCGGCACCCCCGCCGTCCTCACCCGGATCGGGCTGGTGGGCTCCGCGGCAACCGAGACGGCGTCGGCCTCCATTGCCGCCGGCACGATGGGCGCGGAACTGGGCGGGGCGGACTACACCCAGACCGTATACGCCGTGGCATTCACCGCCATGAGCCTGTCCGGAGCCATGTGGATGGTCTGCTGCCTGATCTTCACCCCGCTGCTTCGCCGCGGCGACACCAAGCTGCGCAAGGTAAACCCGGCCCTGATGGCGATCATCCCCACTGCCGCGCTGCTGGGCGCCTTCGCCAGCCTTGGCGTGGCCGAGCTGCCCAAGAGCGGCGTGCATGTGCTGACCGTCGCTGCGTCCGCCGCCGTAATGGCCATGTGCCTGTTCCTGGCCAAGCGGCTGCAGGCGCCCTGGCTGCGTGAGTGGGGACTTGGCATCTCCATTGTGCTGGGCCTGGTCATCGCCTACCTCGCCCACACCGCCGGCGCCTAACTACCCCCACTTTCGAAGGAGAACGGCTTATGTCCACCACCGCCACGGGCGCCCAGGCCTCCGCGCTCGCCGAATTCGACCGCACCACCTCCCGGTGGGGCCAGCTGACCATGACCGCAGCACTGCTGCTCTCACTGGCCGGCCCCGCCTACCTGGTTTTCTTCGCCGACCTTGGGGTCACGGGCACCATGGTGCTCACCGCGGCCCTCGCCGTGGGCGCCTCGTTCTTTGTGCTCTGGTTCGTTGAACCCATTACCTACTACCCGGTGCTGGGACCGGCAGCCATGTACCAGGCCTTCATGATCGGAAACCTGGCCAACAAGCTGCTGCCCGCCGCGATGGTTGCCCAGGCCACCATCGGTGCGAAGTCCGGTACAAAAAAGGCCGACTTCTCCGCCATCATGGCCATCTGCGGCGCCGCCATGGTGCACGTGATGTCGATGCTGATCTTTGTCGGTTTGCTGGGCACATGGCTGCTGAGCCTGGTTCCGCTGGAAGTCATGGAAGTTACCCGCATCTACATCTTCCCGGCCATCATCGGCGCCGTGATCGTGCAGCTGGTGTTCTCCGCCAAGCAGCCCCGCATCACCATCGTTGCCGTGGGCGTGGCGCTCCTTGTCATCTTTGTCCTGGTTCCGCTTGTTCCGGCCCTGGCCAAGCTGGCCACCGGCATCAGCGTGGTGGTTACCGCGGTGCTGGCCTGGTTTGTCCGGGACCGCAACGCCGCCGCCGGCAAGGCCGAGCTGGTCAACTAGTCCGGCTCAAGCAGATTGACGCCGGCGGGCACCGCTGCCCGCCGGCCTCCCCACTCCACCGGGCCGCGCCCGCAACTGAAAGGTTTATCCATGAGCACCAACACCGAAACCGCAGCACCGGCCATTCTCACCGCCTTCGGCTATACCGCTGCGGACCGGCAGAAGATGCACGAAACGTACCGCTACCTGCACGCCAATCCGGAACTGTCCATGCAGGAATCCGGGACGGCGGCGTTCCTGCTGCAGCGGCTGCAGGAGCTGGGGCTTGAGGCTTTCACCTGCGGAGGCACCGGCGTCGTCGGCGTCCTGCGCAACGGGGACGGACCGGTGGTGGGGTTCCGTGCGGACACCGACGGGCTGCCGATAGCGGAGAACACCGGTCTGGAATACGCCAGCACCGCCACCGGCACGCTGGAGGACGGCACCGCGGTGCCGGTGATGCACGGCTGCGGCCATGACACCCACATGTCAGTGGCTCTGGCCAGCGCCGAACTGCTGGCCCGCGGCACCGATACCTGGAGCGGAACCGTGGTGTTCATCTTCCAGCCCGGCGAGGAGACCGCCGCGGGAGCACAGGCCATGGTGGCGGACGGGCTGTGGGACAAGGCTCCGAAGCCCGAGGTGATTTACGGGCAGCATGTCTGGCCCGGCGTGGCCGGAGGGCTGGAAATCAGCAGCGGCACTGCCATGGCCATGGCGGACTCCTGGAAGATCACCGTCATCGGCAAGCAGGCGCACGGGTCGCAGCCGGAGAAATCGATTGATCCGATTGTGCTGGGTGCGCACATGATTGTCCGGATCCAGACCATTCTTTCGCGGGAAGTCCCGGCGCGGGACTCCGCCGTGATCACCATCGGCACCTTCCACGGCGGGCTGAAGGAGAACATCATCCCCGGCAGCGCCGAATTCACCGTCAATGTCCGGACCTTCGAACCTGCCATCCGCGAGCAGGTACTGGGCGCCCTGAAGCGGATTATCGCCGCCGAAGCCGCGGCCTCCAACGCTCCGGATCCCGTGATTGAGGAGATTTCCAGCTTTCCGCGCTGCTACAACGATCCCGATGCCACTGCGGAAGTGCTGGCCCGGCTCCGGGGAGCGCTGGGGGAGGAGAACGTCAGTGTGGTTCCGCCGGTGATGGGCAGCGAAGACTTCGGTCTGCTGGCAGACGCCATTGGCGTCCCCTCCGTGTATTGGATGTTCGGTTCCACCAGCGCCGCCAGGATCGACGCCGGTGATCAGGTGGCCGGAAACCACTCGCCGGAGTTCGCTCCCGAGCTGGAACCGACGCTCGGCACCGGGCTGGCCGCCGCGCTCGCCGCCATCGGCACGCGCCTCGGAGTGGAAGGACGGGCCTGAACATGGGGCTGACACCGTCCGCCGAGGCCATTCAGGCCATGTCCGCGGTGGAGCTCACCGGGGCCATCAGGGCCAAACAGCTCTCCGCCCGCGAGGCCCTGGACGCGCAGCTGGAGCAGATTTCGGCGGTGAACCCGCAGATTAATGCGGTGGTGACGCTGGACCCGGAGGGCGCCCATGCGCTGGCCACGGCCGCCGACCAGCGCACCGCAGCCGCGGCGGGGGATTCTCTGCCGCCGCTGCACGGGCTGCCCATGACCCACAAGGACACCCACAACACACGGGGAATGCGGACCACCCAGGGGTCCGTCCTGTTCCGGGATTCTGTGCCCGACGCCGATGACCTCATCATCGCCCGGCTGAAGGCCGCCGGCGCAGTGACCACGGGCAAGTCCAACGTGCCCGAGTTCGCCGCCGGTTCACACACCTTCAACGAGGTCTTCGGCACCACCACCAACCCGTACGCGCCGGACCTCAGCGCCGGGGGCAGCAGCGGCGGGGCGGCCGCTGCCCTGGGTGCGCGCATCCAGGCGATCAGCGACGGCAGCGACATGGGCGGATCCCTGCGGATCCCGGCGTCGTTCTGCAATGTGGTGGGGTTCCGGCCCACGGCCGGCGTGGTGCCCACCTGGCCCAGCCGCGATCTGTGGAGCTGGCTGGCCCGAAGCGGCCCGATGGCCCGCGACGTTGCCGACATTGCCCTGATGCTCACCGCGGTCGCCGGGCCGGGCCCGGGACCGGCTGTGCTGCCCTCCCTCTCGCCGGAAACCTTCGCGCAGCCGCTGGAGCGTGACCTGACCGGGATGCGGATCGGCTGGACCCCGGACTTTGGCCTGGGGATCCCGGTGGAGAAGGAAGTGCTGCGGGTGCTGGAAGCCCAGCTCGGAGTGTTTGAAGAGCTCGGAGCCAGAGTGGAACAGGCCACCCCTGACCTGCAGGATGCAGACCTGGTGTTCCGCAACGTCCGCGCCCTGGAGTTTGTCCAAACCCTCGGGGACCTGGTCCGGGATCACCCTGAATCCATCAAGCCGGAAATCCGGTGGAATGTGGAACAGGGACAGCAATTGACCGGACAGGACATCGCCGCCACCGCAGCAGCGCGTACGCGGCTGGCATTGAAGGTCCACGAATTCTTCGGCGGCTACGACGTGCTGCTGGCACCGGCCGCCCAGGTACTGCCCTTTGACGCGCGTCAGCGTTACCCGGAGACCATCAACGGCCAGGCGCTGCCCACGTACCTGGACTGGATGCGCTCGGCCTGTGTCATCTCAGCCACGGGGCTGCCGGCGCTGTCCATGCCGGCCGGCTTCAGCGCTGAGGGATTGCCGGTGGGCCTGCAGATGGTAATGAACCACGGGCAGGATTTCCAGCTGCTCCAGGTGGCACGGGCCTTTGAACAGGCCACCGGCTACGCCCGCCGCGCCCCGGCACTGGTCGCAGGGGAAGGGGTGGGGATGGGCTGACTAATCCATCCGCTCCAGGACGAACACCGGGATCTCCCGGTCCGTTTTCGCCTGGTCATCCGCATACGGGGGGATAAGCAGCCACGGACCGTTTTTGGTTGACCGGGCCTGCGCCGGATCCTAACGTGTCGTCTGTTCGTCCCGCCGGCAGATCGGACCGATGATGACAACACCGCTAAATGCCCTTCCCAAGGTTGGAGCCCCTGCAGCCCGGGCGCTGGACGCTGCGGGGTACTCATCGCTCCGGAGTCTGTCTGGAGTTCCACGCAGGGAGCTTGCAGCTCTGCACGGACTGGGGCCCAAAGCCCTGGACATTATTGAGCGGGCCCTTGCCGAGCACGGACTCGAGCTCGGCTGAACTGTTTGCCGCCGCACTGTTTGCCGCCGCACCCACGGTGTCCCCGGCATGCAATGATGACCTTGTCCGGCGGCCACTTCCGGCGCGACGGCGTACAACACAACACCCGGGGGGGCAGAATGCGGCTACACCATGTACAGGTCTCGATACCCCAAGGCGGGGAAGATCAGGCGCGCAGCTTCTACGGAGACGCGCTCGGTATGACCGAGGTGCCCAAGCCTCCGTCCCTGGCCGGACGCGGCGGGTGCTGGTTCCGCGCCTTCGACGGCGAGGCCGTGGTTGCCGAAATCCATCTGGGCGTCGATACGCCGTTTGTTCCCGCCAAGAAAGCTCACCCGGCACTGGTTCTGGCTTCACCCGAGGAGCTCGAAGTCCTCGGTGCCGCGATTGAATCGGCGGGGTTTGAAGTGTCGTGGGAAGAGCGGCACACCTTTGAGGGCTACGAACGGTTCCACTGCCGGGATCCGTTCAACAACCGGGTGGAAGTGCTTTCGCCGCTGGCGGGCTGAATCCGACGACAGCGCGAGCACAGTCGCTTTTCGTCCATACGGTCCGCTTCGGCTTTTCGGGCCGGCGACCTGAAAGAATGGAAGTTCGTCCGGCCTGCCTGCTCGCCGGACCGCAGGTAACCGCACAGTCTCACCCCTGGAATGGAGCTCCACCACATGTCATCCGATTCAACTGCTGCCCGCATCTTCGGGATTTCCACGGAGGACCGGGTCACGGTCTATGGTGCAGCAGACCGTCCGGAGGTAGCGCCGTTCCTGCCTGCCCAGGCGTACCTGGCCGAATCCGGCTCGCGGAACCCGGCCAACGTCGTCGTGCTGTTTGCAGGCTCAGCAGCAGATCTGGCCCATGAGCTGTCCGGTGCCGCGGCTGCCGTGGAATCCGGCGGCGTGCTGTGGGTCTGCTACCCCTCGGCCGCAGCGGTGAACGAGGAGCGTGACCTCAACCGTGACACCGTGGTCTCCCTGATGGAGGACAACGGATGGCAGCCGCTGGCGGATGCCTCCGTGAGCGAGGCATGGTCCGCGGTGCGCGGGCAGCCGACGCCCCAGCAGTAAAGACTCACCGGGACACTGTTCACCGGGTTTCGGGGAAGCATGCCTGCAGCGCACTTCCCCGGAACCCGCCTTGCTGATGCCGGCTAAGCGAAGTTGATTCCGCCGTCGATCAGTACGGTCTGTCCGGTCATGTGATCAGAATCAGGACCGGACAGGAACGACACCAATTTGGCGACGTCCTCCGGGACGGAGACCCGCCCCGCAAGGATGCCGTCCACCTGGCGCTCAAGAGCGCTGCCGCGGGGAGTGCCTTCAATGGTGGTGAGGCGCTCGTCAATGAGGTCCCACATAGCCGTGCCCACCACACCGGGAGCGTAGGCATTGACGGTGATCTTATGCTTCGCGAATTCCATGGCAGCAGCTTGGGTTAGCCCTCTGACTGCCCACTTCGTCGCTGAGTAGGAGGCAAGGAGGGGAAAGGGCCGATAGGCAACTATCGATGCTGCTCCGATAATCTTGCCGCTGCTTTTCTGGGCGATGAACTGCCGGGCTGCTGCCTGGTAGCAGTAGTAGACGCCCTTGATATTGACGTCGAGCATGCGGTCCAACGCGGCGGGCTCAACATCAAGAATGGGATCAACCTGGGCAATCCCCGCGTTGGCGACGAACACATGCAGGTCGCCAAGAGCCGTGGTGCCTTCGGCCACGAAACGGGCCACGTCATCGGGGTTTGAAACGTCGCCGAATACGCCCACGGCTTCCCTGCCCCGCTCCTGGACCGCGGCGACGACGCTATCGACATTGTCTTTGGCATCGGGGACATCCGCCACGATGATATTGAAACCGTCGTCGGCCAAGCGCTCTGCAATAGCCCGGCCGATTCCCCTGCCGGCTCCGGTGATGAGTGCTGTGCTGCCTTGGTTCTGAGTAACCATGATTGCTCCTTTGGTGGCTCCGGGGTGCTCCCGGTTGGCGTCGTTGCCCGTGCCCAGTCTTCGCACCGCTGCAGGACCCAGTAAAGAGTGGGCACAGATCCGCAGGGAGCAACCGCCAAAAAGCCGATGCCGCACGGGGTCTCGATGCCCGCCGACGGACCGGCGGGCCGCCGCTACTCCCATCGCGGCAGGAGCGATGTTGCGTTCGCATAAACATTCCAAAATCTCTTGTCCAGATGCGGTCGGAGTGGAATTGTTGGCTCAGCCCGCAAATAGGTGACGGTTGCTCGTCACGGGGCGCTACAGCGTTGTATCCGTCCGATCCGGACCTGCGGTGCATGAGCGGGGTCTCCCGCCGTTTCCCGCGGCGCCAGGCCAACCCCGCGGGGCCGGATCCTTTTTCAAAGGCTCAACAATGACTCGAATCAAGCATCTTTCGACCCTGTGTCTGGCCCTCGGACTTGCTGCCGGCATGTCCGCCTGCGCCCCGGCCGGGTCCAACAATGCCTCGGAGGACGGCGACGCCGCCGAATGCAACGTGGGGATCTCCATGCCCACGCGCAGCCTGGAACGCTGGATCAACGACGGCGAGGGGCTGGAGGAAAAACTTGAAGCCCGGGGCTGCACCGTTGACCTGCAGTACGCGGAAGACAAGACCGATCAGCAGATCAGCCAGATCCAGAACCAGGTGGCCGGCGGCGCCAAGATCCTCGTGGTGGCGGCCATCGACGGCAAGACCCTCGGCCCGACCCTGGAAAGCGCCAAGGACCAGGACGTCACCGTTATTGCCTATGACCGGCTGATCAACGGCACCGACGCGGTGGACTACTACGCCACCTTCGACAACTACCAGGTGGGCCAGCTGCAGGGCGAGTTCATCGAGGAGGAACTGGGCCTGGCCAACGGTGAGGGCCCGTACAACCTGGAGCCCTTCGCCGGCAGCCCGGATGACAATAACGCCTCCTTCTTCTTCTCCGGCGCCTGGGACGTGCTGCTGCCCTATGTGGAAAGCGGCCAGCTGGTGGTGCCCTCGGGCAAGTCGCCGGCGGACAATGACGCCTGGACCTCCATCGGCATCCTGGGCTGGAAGTCAGCGGATGCCCAGTCGGAGATGGACAACCGCCTGCAGTCCTTCTACACCGGCGGTGACCAGGTCGACGTCGTGCTCTCGCCCAATGACAGCCTGGCGCTGGGCATCGAATCCTCCCTCCTGGCCGCCGGCTACACGCCCGGCACCGACTGGCCGCTGATCACCGGGCAGGACGCCGACGCCGCCAACATCAAGGCGCTGCTCAACGACCAGCAGGCCATGACCGTGTGGAAGGACACCCGTGAACTGGGTGCCCAGGTGGACACCATGATCGCCTCGCTGGTGGCCGGGGAAGATCCGGAAGTGAATGACACCGAGACCTACGACAACGAGGTGAAGGTGGTCCCCACCTACATTCTGGAGCCGCAGGTAGTGGTCAAGGATGACGTGCAGGGCACGCTGGTGGACTCCGGTTTTGTCTCTGCGGATGAGGTTGGGCTCTAACCAGCCCCGTTCATTGACCGGAAGCGGGGCGCGGCCGGTCCGCGTCCCGCTTCCCGGGTCTCCAATTCGGCACCGAAACGAGAACGGCATGAATGACGTCATCCTCTCCATGGACGGCATTGTGAAGGAGTTCAACGGCATCAAGGCGCTCGACGGCGTTTCCGTGGACATTGAACGCGGCGGAGTGCACGCCATCTGCGGCGAAAACGGCGCCGGCAAGTCCACCCTCATGAAGGTGCTCAGCGGCGTGTATCCGCACGGCAGTTTCGAGGGCAGCATCACGCTGGAAGGCTCGGCGGTGTCCTATTCCACGATCAATGACAGCGAGCGGGACGGGATTGTGATCATCCACCAGGAGCTGGCGCTCAGCCCGTTCCTGTCCATCGCGGAAAACATCTTCCTGGGCAACGAAGTGTCCCGCGGCGGCGTGATCGACTGGAACCAAACCAACCTGCAGGCCGCAGCCCTGCTGGAGCGCGTGGGGCTGGATGAAAGCCCGGCCACCAAAATCCTCGAGCTCGGCGTGGGCAAGCAGCAGCTGGTGGAAATCGCCAAGGCGCTGTCCAAGGAAGTGAAAATCCTGATCCTGGATGAGCCGACGGCGGCGCTGAACGACGGCGACTCCGCGCACCTGCTGGGGCTGATCAACCAGCTCCGAGAACAGGGCATCACCTCGATCATCATTTCCCACAAGCTCAACGAGATCCGGGCCATTGCGGACATTGTTACGGTCATCCGCGACGGGCAGACCATCGAAACCTTCCCGGTCGAGGACACCGACGACATTGAAACCCGCATCATCCGGGCCATGGTGGGCCGGCCGCTGGACAGCCAGTTTCCGGAACGCGAGCCGGACATCGGCGCGGAGAAATTCCGGGTCGAGGACTGGACGGTGCACCACCCCGTGGACACGGAGCGCGTCGTCGTCGAATCAGCCTCCTTCAATGTCCACGCCGGAGAAATTGTGGGCTTTGCCGGGCTGATGGGCGCCGGCCGCACCGAACTGGCGATGAGTATCTTCGGCCGCTCCTGGGGGTCCGGAATTTCCGGACGCGTATATAAGGACGGAACCGAAATACACACGCGCACGGTGGGCGAAGCCATCCGCAACGGCCTGGCGTACGTCAGCGAGGACCGCAAACGGTACGGGCTGAACCTCATCGGCAGCGTCACCGTCAACGTCTCCGCCGCAGCGCTGCGCAAACTGGCCAAGCTGGGGATCATCGACCGCAACCGCGAGTACGGGGTGGCCGATGATTACCGCCAGCGGATGAACATCAAGACCCCCAACGTGTCCTCCCTGGTGGGGAACCTGTCCGGCGGCAACCAGCAGAAAGTTGTGCTCAGCAAATGGATCTATTCCGGTCCGGACGTGCTGATCCTCGACGAGCCGACGCGCGGGATTGACGTCGGCGCCAAGTTTGAAATCTACGGAATCATCAACGAGATGGCGGCACAGGGCAAAGCCGTCATCGTCATTTCCAGTGAACTGCCGGAGCTGATCGGGCTCGCCGACCGCATCTATACGATCGCCGAAGGCCGGCTCACGGCCGAGGTGCCCCGCGCCGAGGCAACGCAGGAAGAACTGATGCGCCACATGACCGCCGCCCGGAACCAAGGAGCACAAGCCCCGTGACCACCACTACTCCAGAACAGGCGAAGGCACCGCTCCCGCCGAACCCCAAGAGCTCGAAACGGCGGATGCGCGTTGACCTGCGGCAATACGGCATCCTTGCCGCGCTCGTCGTCATCATTGTGCTGTTCCAGATCCTCACCGAGGGGCGGCTGCTCTATCCGGGCAACGTCTCCAACCTCATCCAGCAGAACGCCTACGTGCTGATCCTGGCCATCGGCATGGTCATGGTCATCATTGCCGGGCACATTGATCTCTCCGTGGGATCCGTGGTGGCCGTGGTGGGCGGTGTTGCGGCGCTGTCCATGAACAACTGGGGTCTGCCGTGGTGGGGAGCCGTTGTCCTGGCCCTCGCCGTCGGCGCCCTGATTGGTGCGTGGCAGGGATTCTGGGTGGCGTTTGTGGGCATACCGGCGTTCATTGTCACGCTGGCCGGCATGCTGATCTTCCGCGGCCTGGCCCTGGTGCTGCTCTCCGGCGGCACCGTCAGCGGCCTGCCCCGGCCCTATGTGGCGATCGGCTCCGGCACGCTGCCCTCCACCGGAACACCGGACCTGATCACCCTGGGGATCGGCGCCGTTGCGTCGGTGGCCGTGATTGTGCAGCAGCTGAAGAGCCGCGCGGACCTGCAGCGGCTGGGACTGCCGCGCGAGCAGGCCCTGTCCTTCTGGTTCAAGATTGCCGTGGCCGTGGTGGCCATCATGTACCTGTGCTACCTGCTGGCCTACAACCGGGGGACTCCCATCATCCTGGTCATCCTGGCCGTGCTGGTGCTGGCGTACTCCTTCCTGCTGACCCGCACCGTGTTTGGCCGGCACATTTACGCCATGGGCGGGAACCTGAATGCGGCCATGATGTCCGGCGTGAAGACGCAGTGGGTGAACTTCTTCATTTTCGTGAACATGGGCTTCCTGGCCGGGCTGGCCGGCGTGGTCAGCACGGCGCGCGCCGGGGGAGCGGTGGCCTCGGCCGGCGGCGGCTATGAGCTGGACGCGATTGCCGCCGTGTTCATTGGCGGTGCGTCGGTGCAGGGCGGCGTGGGGACTGTCATTGGCGCGGTGATCGGCGGCCTGGTGATGGGCGTGCTGAACCAGGGCCTGTCCATCCTGTCCGTGGACGCCGCCTGGCAGCAGGTGATCAAGGGCCTGGTGCTGCTCCTCGCGGTGGCGTTTGGGTTCAGCCGGCGGAAGGGTGCGCGCTAGGTTCCGCAGTTCCAGAACGACGACGGCGGCCGTCTCCTTCGGGAGGCGGCCGCCGTTTTGCCGCCGGGGCCGCTCCGCAGGAGTTGGAGTGAGGTCCGGCCCCGAATATGTCGCGCCGATCCGGCGTTTTTGACGCCGTTTTTCACTATCCGGAATGCTGCGTTGCTTCGGGGTGTGATGCTGATTACAGTTTCTGAACCAAGCACTACAGAAACACCCTGTTTCGACGTCGTTCGGAGCTGGGATTGACCGTAGGTCCCCCACGGCCCATCACCTTCGAAGGAAGATTGGTACATCACATGCGAGCTCTTTCCACGCGCCGGCGCCAGCGCGGTTACGCCGTCGTAGCCGCTGTTGCGCTGACTCTTTCCGTCAGCGCCTGCACCGAATCAGCGGCCTCTGACTCCGCCCAGGTTGAATCATTGACTGTTGGCAGCACCACCAGCCTGGCCGGGGTGGGTGTCCGCAACGCCATTTCCGGCGGCAAGTTCGAAGATGCCGGACTGACGGTGTCAGCCACGGGCATCAAATCCGGCAATGACGCCGTGCCCCAGCTGCTCAGCGGCGATCTGCAGATTGCCCAGGTTGACACCACAACCGCAATGCAGGCCATTGAAAAGGGAATTCCGATCAAGATTCTTGCCGCAGCCGGTGTCCAGTCCACTGACGGAGCCGACGGCGATCCGTCCACCGGCAGCGTGCTGGTCACCCCGGACAGTGACATCAAGACGGCTGCTGACCTGACCGGAAGGAACGTGGGAGTACCGGCCATCAACAACCAGATCTGGATGAATATCCAGGTGGTGGTCGATGAGGCCGGCGGCGATTCCTCACAGGTGAAGTTTATTGAAATCCCGGGCCCGCAGGCCGTTGACCTGCTGCTCAAGGGAGACGTGGACGCAACCACCGCGTCGGAGCCCCTGGCATCGGCGACGGTGGCTGAGGGGAAGGCGCGGCTCATCCACAGCACGGACATTCCCGGCGGCAAGGGCGAGCCGAGCTCGGTGTACATCGCCACCACGGAATTCATCGCGCAGAATCCCGAGACCCTGAAGAAGTTTGTCTCCGCGGTGTACGCCGGCCAGGACGAAGTCAATAAGGACAAGGAACTGGGCAAGAAGATTGCCGTGGAACAGCTGGGCTACAAGACCGAACAGCTTTCCCAGGCCTTCATCCTGGACTACGGAACCAGTGCCATTGATCCGGAGCAGCTCGGCTCGGTGGCCGAGACCGCAGTGAAGTACGGAATCCTCGGTGAGGTTCCGGATCCGGCCACCCTCCTGGCGGACGTCCAGTGACGCTGAGTACCTCACCCAGCGCTGCGCCCCCGCAGACGCCGGCCTCCTACTCCGGTACCGGCGCAAAATCGCGGCGCATCAGTTCGCGCCCCGCGCCGGGCCGGCCCGGAGGGACTCATGCCCGGCTCCGCACCGTCCGGTGGCAGGTGACGGCGGTCCTGGCTGTTCTTCTGGTCTGGCAGCTGGCGGCCGTAACCTCGGACGGCAGCCTGCCGGGTCCGCTCCAGGTCGCCTCCGCCCTGGCCGGACTGTGGGGAACCGGCGCCTACTGGACCGCCGTGCTGACTACCCTCAAAGTATGGGCGCTCGGCCTGGCCATCTGCACCGTCATCGGCATCCCGCTGGGACTCCTGATCGGCATCTCCCTCAATGCCACCCGGAGCACCCGGTGGGTAATCGATTTCTTTCGGACCATCCCCACCATTGCGCTGCTTCCGCTGGTGCTGCTGCTCTTTGGCCCCAGCATCCGGATGGAGGTTACTCTGATTGTCCTCTCAGCCGTGTGGCCGCTCATGATTCAGTCCATGTATGCGGTCAAGCAGGTGGAACCGGTCCTGAAATGGGTCACCAAAGTCTTCCGGGTGTCCCGCCGCGACCGCATCCGTTTCCTGTGGGCGCCCAGTGTCACCCTGCTGGTCACCACCGGTATGCGGCTGGCTGCCACCATTGCCCTGCTGATGACCGTCAGCGCCGAGTACATCGGCGGTGCGGCGGGTCTTGGCAAGCAACTCTCGATCTCCGAGCAGGCGTTCCAGCGCCCCGAGGTCATCGCCTACGCTCTCACCGCCGGAATCATCGGCCTGGGCGTCAACATGCTGATCATCTTCGTCCAACGCCGCCTGCTGTGGTGGCATCCGATCATCCGGGGGGAGCGCGCCTGATGAACACCCTGAAAAAAATTGCCTGGGAACTCTGGCTCCCGATCGTGCTCATTACCCTGTGGCTGGTCCTGTCCGCCGGGAGCACCTCCTTCTACTTCCCTCCGCTGTCCAAGATCATGGAGCAGTTCGTCCACATCTGGTTCTTCGACGGGATTGTCAGCGATCTCCTCCCGAGCCTGCAGCGGATTCTGCTGGGATTCCTGCTGGCCGTGGTTGTGGGCGTGGGCGGCGGCGTTCTGCTGGGACTGCTGCGGCGCACGGAAGAGGCACTCCGCCCCCTCCTGGAACTGCTGCGGTCAACCCCCGGGGTTGCCCTGCTGCCCATCGCCACCCTCTTCCTGGGCGTGGGCCAGGAAATGAAACTTTTCATGATTGCCCTGGCCTGCACCTGGCCCATCCTCCTGAACACGATTGACGGTGTGCGCTCGGTGGAACCCGTTCTGCTGCAGGTGGCCAAAAGCTACCGGCTGACGCTGCTGCAGCGTATCCGCTTCATCTACATTCCCAACGCCGCCCCGCAGATCTTTGCCGGGGGACGATTGTCGCTGGCCATCGCCGCCGTCGTCATGGTTGTGACCGAAATGATTGGATCGCCCGGGGGCGTTGGCTACTTCGTCCTCAACGCCCAGCGGAACTTCGACCTCCTGAGCATGTGGACAGGCATCATCATGCTGGGCCTGCTCGGGTACCTCCTGAACTTTGCCTTCCGACTGGCCGAGAACCGCATCCTCCGCTGGCACCACATCAAGAACGCTTAGGAAAAGACTATGAACCAGCCAACCGCCACCCGAAAATTCCCGGAGCCCCGCACCGCGGGCGAAACGCTGCTTTCCGTCCGCAGCCTCGGTAAAAGCTACGGCGCCCACCAGGTTCTCGGTGACATCAGCGTGGACGTTCGCACCGGAGAATTCCTGTGCATCGTGGGGCCCTCCGGGGCGGGAAAGACAACCCTGCTGCAGTGCCTGTCCGGGCTGATTCCGCCGTCCTCAGGATCCGTATCCCTCCGCGGCGTTGAAGTGAACGAGCCGCCCGCCGAAATGGCCATTGTCTTCCAGGACTACTCGCGGTCGCTGATGCCCTGGCTGTCCGTCCTGGACAACGTTTCCCTGCCGCTGCGTTCCACCAAGATGCCCAAGGCAGACATCAAGAAGAAGGCGACGGCGGCGCTGGAGGAAGTGGGCCTGGCCGGGCACCTGGACAAGTACCCCTGGCAGCTCTCCGGCGGCATGCAGCAGCGTGTGGCCATTGCCCGGGCACTTGCCTTCGAGCCGGAAATCGTCCTGATGGATGAACCCTTTGCCTCAGTGGACGCACAGACGCGCTCAGACCTGGAAGACCTGACCCTGAGGCTCAAGCAGCATCTGGGCATCACCATTGTGCTTGTCACCCACGACATTGATGAGGCGGTGTACCTGTCAGACCGCGTCCTGGTCCTGGGCGGAAAGCCCACCGAGGTTGTTGACCTGATTGAAACCCACCTTGGCGATGACCGGGACCAAATCAGCACCAAGTCCACCGCACAGTTTGCGGAGCTGCGTGCCAAGGTCTACCAGGAAATCCGGACCCAGCCGGCTCCGGGACAGGCATGAGCGTCCAGACCGTACAGGGCCCGGAAGCGGGACAGGGGAACGCCCGGCTTGATGAGCAAACCATCATCGGCATTGCCGACGAGCTGGTCGAAGCGGGCAGGACCCGGATCCCGGTGCCCCGCCTGACGGCACGGTATCCGGACATGACTGTGGAGGATTCCTACCGGGTCCAGAATCTGTGGAAGCAGCGGAGCCAGGACGCCGGGCGCAAGCTGGCGGGCCGGAAGATCGGCCTCACCTCCCGCGCCATGCAGCTGGCCACCGGAATTACCGAACCGGATTACGGCATCATCTTCAGCGACATGATCCTGGAAAACGGCTGCACCGTCCGGTGGGACCAGTACAGCTTTCCCCGGGTTGAGGTGGAGCTGGCCTTCGTCCTCAACCGGGACCTGGCCGGCCCCGGCGCCACCATTTTCGACGTCCTGGACGCCACCGAGTATGTGGTGCCGGCGCTGGAAATCCTGGATTCCCGGATCGAGATGGAGGGGAGAACCATCGTGGACACCATTGCCGACAACGCGGCCATGGGAGCCATGGTCCTGGGCGGCAACCCCGTCCGTCCCCGGGACATGGACCTGCGCTGGGTTTCAGCCATCCTCCACCGGAACCAGAGCATTGAGGAAACCGGTGTCGCGGCCGGCGTCCTGGGCCACCCCGCAGCCGGCGTGTACTGGCTTGCCAACAAAATCGCCCCTCACGGCGACCTGCTCAAGGCCGGCGACATTATCCTGGCCGGTTCTTTTACCCGGCCCATGCCGGTGCACCGGGGCGACACCGTCTTTGCCGACTACGGAACGCTGGGAACCGTCACATGCCGCTTCGAGTAACTCCCGATCCCTCCTTTAAGACACTCATTGAGGAAACGGACCGCACCGTCACCGGCATGTTCCTGTGCAGCGGCGATGCCACAGCGGCGGAAATCTGTGCCGGATCCGGGCTGGACTACCTCCTCATCGACGCCGAACACGGTCCGATGGGGCTCGAGTCCATTCTGGCCCAGCTCCGCGCCATCGCAGGCTCTCCCGCAGTGTCAGTGGTCCGGGTTCCGGTCAATGACCCGGTCATCATCAAGCAGGTCCTTGACCTGGGCGCCCAGTCACTGATTGTGCCCATGGTCAACACCGCGGAGCAGGCGGCCGACGCGGTCCGCTCCGTCCGCTACGCACCGCTGGGCCACCGGGGAGTCGGCGCTGCACTTGCCCGGTCCGCCCGCTGGAACCGGATACCGGATTACCTGCAGCGCGCTGATGAACTGATTACCGTGCTGGTGCAGATCGAATCCTCGGAAGCCGTGGCCAACGCCGGCGAGATCGCCCGCGTGGACGGCATCGACGGCGTCTTCATTGGCCCTTCGGACCTCGCTGCGACCATGGGACTGCTTGGCCGGCAGCAGCACCCGGACGTGACGGCGGCCGTGGTGGACACCATCAGGGCGGTGAAGAGCGCCGGCAAGATCGCAGGCGTCAACGCATTTGTCCCCGCCCAGGCACGGATGTATATCGATGCCGGTGCCGACTTCGTGAATGTTGGCGCTGATGTCTCCGTCCTGGCCCGCGGAACCGAGGCACTGGCTGCCGAGTTTGCGGACCTGTCCGCCGGCGGCGTCTACACGGCGCCGGAGAGCTATTAGCCCGCCCGGTGCACGGAGCCCGTACGGGCAGCTCCTCCGGACGGCCCAGACGGCGTTTCCAGATACCGGAATGCAGGCTTACCCGTGCACCTGCCGAAGAATAACCTCGCACCTGAACCAAGATCCTCACTGAAAGGCGGGAACAGCATGGCTCCGCGCATCATCGACCGGCTGGTCGAGCACATACTGGACACCCCCTACGAAGCATTCACCGAAGACGTGATCGAGGCAGCGAAAATGCGGCTGATTGACGCCCTGGGCTGCACCGTTTCGGGTGCGGGAGGAGCCGGCAACGATGCGGTGCTTCAGGTGGTCCGCGCCCTGGGCGGGGCACCCCAGGCGTCCCTGGTGGCCAGCGGTGAGAAGCTGGCTCTTCCTTACGCCGCCATGATCAACTCGCTGCAAAGCAGGAGCTTTGACTTCGAGGTGTGCGGGCCGGAACCGGAGGGGGTGAATGCCGGCAAGATGGTGGGACACGTAGCCAGCACCACTGAGCCCACGGCCTTGAACGTGGGGGAGTTCATGCACTCCAGCGGAAGGGAGCTGCTCGCGGCGGTCATCCTCGGCGGCGACGTGGCGGCCCGCGTTTCGGTCGCGAACACTTTCAATTTCGACGCCGACTTTGAAGTCTGCGGAACATCGAACGCTTTTGGCGCCGCCGCGGTGGCGGGCCGGCTCATGGGCCTGACCAGCGACCAGCTGCGCAACGCTTTTGGCATCCTGCTCAACCTGATGGCGGGCTCCTATCAGGGGATTTGGGACGGTGTTCCCTCCTTCAAACTCCCCGGTGCCATGGCGGCGTTCAACGGCATTCTCAGCTGCCAGCTTTCGGTGGCGGGCTTTGACGGCGTCCGCGACGCCCTGGAAAGCCGGCTGGGATACTTCAGCCTGTACACGGATGATCCGCACCCCGACGCCATGACCGCTGACCTGGGCGATATTTTCTACGTCCGGGGACAGCACAAAATGCACCCGTCCTGCTACGGAAACCACAACCCCATCGACTGTGCCCTGGAAGTCAGGGCGGAACACGGGTTTGCCGGCGACGACGTAGCGCAGGTGTACCTGGACGTCCTGCCCCAGCGCATTGACCATTTCCTCAATCAGGTTCCCGGCCCGGATGACCTGCAGCCGAAGTTTCTGTTCAGCATTCCCTACGGTGTGGCCAATGCGCTGTACCGGGGGCGGCCGGAACTGGAACATTACAGCGAACCTGCCATCCGTGATCCGCGGATCCTGGACCTGGCGTCCCGGGTGGTGCTTCGGCCCAATCTGCCCAGCGGCAAGACGCATGCCATCCGGCTCACCATCATCCTCAAGGACGGCCGCGAACTGGAGTTCTTCCGCGAGAATCCGGTTGGCTGGCTCGATGACCCGGTGGGATACGACGACGTCGTCGCCAAGTATTGGCGCAACGTCCGGTTTAACGGCGCGCTTCCGCAGGAACAGGCCGAAAGTGCCCTGGAACTGATCCACAAACTCGAAGACGTCCCGGACGTCGCAGAACTTGCAAAGCAGCTGTCGCTGTAATGCACCACCGCACCCCCGCCTTGCAGGGGCTGCACCGCACCATTTCCGCACAACCAAAGGATGGAATCGACATGACACTGACCACCGGCACCGAAGCGCAGGTCAAGACAGAGTTCAACCCCCGCCTGGCCCACCTCGGTATCTTCTGCAAGGACCTCGACGCGATGGTTGAGTTCTACTGCCGTGAATTCGGCATGATTATCAGTGACTCCGGGCTCGGCAAATCCGGCAAAGCAGCCACCAAGCGACGCGGCGCCTTCCTCACCGGTGACCCGAGCGAGCACCAC
The DNA here is from genome assembly GCF_030407495.1 of Arthrobacter sp. APC 3897. Classification (GTDB taxonomy): domain Bacteria; phylum Actinomycetota; class Actinomycetes; order Actinomycetales; family Micrococcaceae; genus Arthrobacter_B. Next base: position 55,547 of record NZ_JASDDG010000019.1, read on the forward strand.
CAGCTGGCACTCATCGAAGGCCGCGCCCCGGAAACCCCGCCCACCACGGCGCAGATCTCCTTCCTCGTGCCCAACCTCAGTGAGCTGCGGGCCTTCTGGCGCCACGTCGTCACCACCGGCATTCCGGTTCAGGTGGTCAAGAACCACGGCAACGCCTGGAGCATCTACATCGATGATCCGGACGGCAACATGATCGAGGTCTACACCCACTCTGACTGGTACACGCAGCAGCCCCTGGGGGAGCCGCTGAACCTGGAGGACAGCGAAGAAGAGATCCTGCGGCAGACCGAGGCACTGGTCAGCCAGGACCCGAAGGCCCGGCCCCGTACCGAGTGGATGGCAGAGCAGGCAGCAAAACTCAAGGCTGCCCGAGTCGCTCTCGCCTCGTGACCGCCGCCGTCGGGGAATTCCGCAGCGTCTGGACTTACCTGAACCGCACTCCGCACGCCCTCCGCACGGTGGAGGCGCGCGGGGTGCGCACCAGGTACCTGGAAGCGGGCGATCCCTCCAACCCCGTCCTCATCCTGCTGCACGGCACTGCCGGCAGCCTGGAGAACTTCTGCGCCAATTATGAGGCGCTGTCCCGGGATTACCACGTCCTGGGGCTGGACCTGCTGGGCTGCGGGTACACGGATAAACCGGACTTCGATTATCAGATTTCCGATTATGCAGCGCATGTGCGCGATTTCATGGACGCCCTGGGCATCAGGGAAGCCTCGCTGATTGGCGTGTCCCTGGGATCATGGGTGGCCGCCCGGCTGGCCAGGGATCTGCCGGAGCGGATTGTGTCCCTGGTTGCGCTGGCACCGGCCGGAATCGTCGTCGACGCCGCTGCCGAGGAGAGTTTTGCAGCTGACGTCAGGCGGCGCCGCGGAGCCGCGGCAGCGGACCCGACCTGGGAGACGGTGAGCGCGGCCATGGGACGCCTCATGCTGAACCGCGAGGATCTTATTGATGACCTCGTGGCCGTGCGGCTGGGGATTTACCGGCAGGATTCCATGAAGGCCGCCATGGGCCATCTCCTGGCCTTCACCCGCGGGAACAACAAACTGACCCGCGAGGAGTGGTCCGAGATCCGCCAGCCCATGCTGGTGGTGGCGTCGGTTGATGCGCCGAATATGTTCCTGGACAACGCGTATGAGATCACGCGTCTGGTGCCGGGCGCCGAACTCTGCGAAATGCACGGGTGTGACCACTGGCCCCAGTTTGAACAGCCGGAAGTTTTCCACGAAGTGGTGCTCCGGTTCCTGGGCAAACATGTGAAGGGCCGTGAACTGACCAGCGCGCGCTGATGATACGAAAGGCCGGCCGGACGCTTCACCGTCCGGCCGGCCCTTTGGGTTTTCATACACCGGCCGAGAGGGTGCACCAAAAAGGGGCGGGATGTCTTCATCCCGCCCCTTCCCGTGTTCGGCCTACTTGTAATAGGCCAGGGTGCCGAAGTCAGTGAACGGTGCAGGCGGCAGCCCGAACAGAGTCTTGATGTACTGTCCCGCCGCCAGTTCACGGCCTGCCGAACCGTGGTTCCGGGCAGCCATCAGATCCCGGAAGGTCTGCTGCAGCGGGTTGCTGGAAGCGGAAGCTGCAGCGCCGGCAATGGGCCAAATGTCGGCAAAGGACTCGAAGCACGTGGCATTGGCCTGCGCTGACTCGTAACGGATCCGCATGCGCTCCAGCGGAGTGGCTTCCTCTCCCCGGCAGGCAATGTCAAATAGCATCCGCCAGTTCTGCAGGTGGCGCTCCCGTGCCGTACCGATCTTGGTCAGCGCCTCGGCTACCTTCAGGTGCAGGAAAGGGTTCTGGGCGATGGGAGAACCGGTGCCCTGACGGGTGAGCCGCAGGCGGGACTGCTCAATGAACGTGTTGATGCCCCCGAGTCCTGCGCCCAGGACGGTGTTGGTGGGTGTGGCGTTAAAGACGGCCGAGAAGGACATCCAGTAGAGGGGAACGTTGTTGACTGCCCATCCCGGGTTCTCGTCATTGTAGGTGTCGACGAATTTGTGCACCCGGTAGTCCGGCACAAAGACATCGGTGAGCGAGACTGACTTGCTTCCGGTGCCCTTGAGTCCCTGGACATCCCAGCTGTCATGGTCCACCGTTACATCGCTGATCGGCACAACAAAGGCCTTGTCGCCGCCGCCCAGGATCACCCACTGGGCATGGTCAACACCGCTGGAGAACGTCCACGTGCCGTTCAGGACGTAGCCGTCACCGGCTTCCGTTACCTTGCCGATGGGAGCGTAGGAGCTGGAGGCGCGGGTGTCCGGGCCGGTGGCCCAGAATTCATCCTGCATCCGCTCGGACATGAGCGCGATCTCGAAAGAGTGCACGTTGAGCTGGCCGGCAATCCAGGCGGCGGAGGCATCGGCCTCGGCGATTTTCATGATGCCTTCGAAGAAGGACGCCGGGTCCATCTCAAGTCCGCCGTAACGCAGGGGAGTGAAGGCCCGGAACAGTCCGGTCCCGATCATGTCCTCAACCGTGGCGTCGGGGACCCGCCCCTCGGCTTCGGACTGTTCCCGGCGGGACCGGACGCCCTCAAGGATTTCGTCAACGGCTGCGAGGTAATCCTGGCCGGCGGACAGTGCGCGTTCCCGGTAAGCGGACCAGTCAAGGGTGCGGGGGTTGGAATCAGTGATGGTGGCTGGGTTCAGGGAGTCGGACAAGGTCGACATGTTCCCTCCTCTTGTTTCTTTGGTCGGTGCGCGTCGCCGTATTTTGGGCGGGCTGACGCAGGTCATTCAGCGGGCTTCAGGGAACGCGGCTAACCGGTTCCCTGCGGTTATCAGGAAGTGGTTACGGTGCCAGAAGGCGGAGCAGGACCCGGCGGGCAGCTTCCAGGTCAGCGGGGTCTATGCCGTTCAGCTGTGCGGCGGTGAATTCCTGCGCGCTGCTCAGGAGATCACGGCGCACGGCCCTGCCGGCGTCAGTCAGTTCAAACACGTTGCCTGCGGAAACGGCAACCCACCCCCTCGCACGGAAATCGTTCAGCGTGTCCTCCACCGTGGCTTCGCCCAGCAGCGCCCGCTCGGAGATCTCGGCGGCTGTTGCCGGGGCAGCATCGAGCAGGTTGATGACCCGGCTTCCCACCACATTGATGTCCAGGCGGCTCCGGTACTCATCAAAGAGGCTGGACATGTGCTGTTCCGTGGCCTTGAGCAATGACATGAACAGGGGCTGATCCCCTTCGGCGCCGGCAGGCTTGACGGAGGGCGCTGCTGAGGTCAGCTCCACCTGCGGATGTGCCTCGGCTATGCCGTACTGTCCCTGCGAGAAGAGCAGCGGTGCACCGTCCAGCCGGGTGCAGCGATTGACCCGGCCAATGATGATCTGGTGATCGCCGCCGTCGTGCGTTGCCTCCAGGGTGCATTCGAAGTGCGCAATGGCCTGGTTCAGGACCGGGTCGCCGTGCATGCCGGCAGTCCAGGAAACCTGGTCAAACTGATCGTCCTGCGGACGTGCGAAGAGGCCGGAGACAGCCACCTGGTCCTCTGCCAATACGCTGACGCTGAAGTGCCCGTTGCGGGTAAAGGTGTCGCGGTTCCGGGATTCGTTGCGGATGGACCATGAAATAAGCGGGGGATCCAGTGATACGGCGGCAAAGGAATTGACCGCCATGCCCACGTGGCTGGTTCCGTCCGACGTCGTGATGACGGTGACTCCGGTTGCAAACTGTCCAAGGGCCCGCCGGAAGGCGCGGGGGTCCTCCGCGGGATCTCCCCGCTCAATGATGCCGGCAGCGGTTGGCTGCGGCGAATAGGTGATGCTCATTTCCTGGTCTCCTTGTTGGTGCGGCATGACCGTCACGGCCCATGTCTCCTCGCCCAAAGTATGGTCCGTGGCGGGACGCGCCGGGAGCAGGTGTTCCGGATGCCGGGATAGTTCCCCGTCGGCCGTGCCCGGCATTCCGCACAGCGGAAGACGGCGTGCCGGCAGCTCCGGATCAGCCATAGACTTCCCGGGTGGCAAGGCCCGCTGCACTTACTCCGACAGAAGGAGCCCCCGTGGCACGCATCCCCTACCTCGATCCTGCTGCCGCGCCCGCACGGACGCGGCAGGCGCTGGACGGCAAACGAGGCATCAACATTTTCCGGCTCATTGCACAGGCGGAAAACGCGGCACCCGAAGTCCTGGCGCTCGGGCACCGGCTGAGCCGGGGAAGTTCACTGCCGCCGGTTGAACGCGAGGTGGTCATTCTCCGGGTGGCCCGGCTCTCGCAGGCAAGCTATCAGGCGCACGAGCACCATGCAGTGGCGCTGCGGCACGGGTTCACGGAAGAGAAGATCGCCGCGGTGGCCCAGTATCCTGCCGCAGGAAGCGCGGAGCACCTGACGGACTTTGAGCAGGACCTGATCAGGTTCACGGATTCAGTGGTGGAGACCACCACAGCCCCGGATGATCTGTTTGCCCGGATCACTGCTGTCTACAACCACTCCGAAGTGGTGGAGCTGGTGCTCATGATCGGCTTCTACATGATGGTGGGCCGCGTCATGAATACCTTCGAGGTGGAACTGGAAACGGGTCCGGTGGAGATCTTCAGGACCGCGTCAGCCTAACTGCCCGTCCGTTCCGCCCGCCGTGCCTTCGATCATGGCGCCAACAAGTGCGGAGAGCAGAGCCGTGTCATAGGTCTGGCCGAAAGCGACGCCGAGCATCAGCCCTTCCCGAAGGACATTGGCGGCCCAGCCGATGCCGGCAGGATCGGCTGTTGTCCCGGCGGACCCAGCGGCCGCGGCAATCCACGTGTCCAGGGCGGCAAACTCACGCGCCATACCCAGCTGGATGGCCTCTCCGCCCAAGGACGGCGGGTCCCTGCGCTGGAGTTTCAGGAGCAGTCCTGCCTTGACCGTATCCGGACACCTCATGGCACCCTCTACGCTGCCTACCAGTGACCCGGCCAGGGCAGCGGACCAGCCGGTCCCGGACCGGGGGTCGGTGTGCGGTGCGTTCATGAGGCTGAGGAAGGGTTCGGAGACAGCCTCGCGGATCAGCGTCTCCTTGTTTTGGTAGCGCCAGTAGATGGAACTGCGCTGCATCTGCGAACGCTCGCAGATCCGGGCCAGGGTTGCTCCTTCGTATCCGCTTTCGGCCACAAGGGAACGCGTGGCGGAAAGCAGGAACTCCGGCGAGCCCGGCTCCGGGTGGGCCGTGTCTTTTCCCGCGAAATCCGGGGCGCCCGCGATGGCCGGGGGAAGCAGGTGTTCCCGGGACAGCAGTTCCTCGAAGGCTGCAGAGAGCGCCGCCGCTACGAGGGTGCCACCCCGGTGGACGGGCGGCACATCGGAAATATAGTGGCCGTCCAGGAAAGCGATGGTCAGCATGGTCATCCACTCGGCAATGTCTTCCCGGGGAGACCCGAAGCGCGCTTCAGCTGCAGCCTTCCACCAGGCGGCAAGTTGCCGGCGTACCCGCTGGCGGCGTCCGCGGAAGGGCTCCTGGGCGGGGGACCCGGCGGCGTTGCCTTCCAGGGCGATCATGATGCCCAACCGAACGGGAGCTTCTGTCGGCGCCGGGGTGAAGTCCGCTCCGAGCACTCGGAACAGTTGCTCCGCCAGGGGAGTCTCCGGATCAAAGTCGGGCCAGCCCGGTGCTTCGTCCGCCCGCCGCCGGTATGTGCTTTCCAGCGCCGCGGCAATCAGGCCGTCCTTGGTATCGAAGTACCAGTAGATGGAGCTGGCAGGCCTGCCGGTGACTCGTGTGATGCGCGCAATGGTGGTGCCGTCATATCCATACCGGCTGACGAGGCTCACGGTTTTCGCCAGGATGGTCTGCAATGACACCTCGCCGCGCGCGTTTCTGCGACTGGTGTTCATCGCCGCCTTCCCCTAGCTTTCGAAACGGGCAGTGCGCCTATTCTGCCCTAAATCCTATCCGCACCAGCCACCGAGCATATTGCCTATCCCGGTGGATGGGAATGCGCTTGCGGCGGCGCGCCGGGGGATTGACCACGCGTGGACCATTCACTACAATCTCTGTACTAAGCACTCCAGAAGTGATGTAGGCCATAGAACGTACAGTGCAGAAGCAAGGATGCTGTGCGCTGATCTGAGGGAGCCGGTATGTCGATCGCCATTGAAGACAGAAAAACCAAAAAGGGCAGCCATGATACGGACCCCACGGAGGGAAGGGCGTCCGTACTTCGTGCGCTGCAACTGCTGGACGTCTTCACGGGCGACCAGCCAACACTCGGCGTCAGCGATATCGGCCGCCGCGCCGGGATCCCCACCTCCACCGTGCACCGATTGCTGTCGCACCTGGTCAAGGGTGACTTTGTTGCCAAGGAAGGATCGAGCTACCGGCTCTCCGACCGGCTCTTTGAGTTGGGAAACAAGGTGGGGCACAGCCGGCCCAAGGGGCTGAGGTGCACGGCGGCACCTTTTCTGGGTGAATTGTTCGGCGCCACGCGTCTGACCACCCACCTGGCGGTGCTTGACGGACCGCAGGTGCTGATTGTGGACAAAGTGGTGGGCCTGAGCACCTATCCGTCGCGGACCGACATCGGCGGACGGTACCCGGCGTTCTGCACGTCCTTGGGGAAGGCCATGCTGGCCTTCGAGCCCGAGGCACAGATCCGCGCCGCAATCGCCGCGGGAATGCCGCGCCGCACCAGGCACACCCTCACCAGTCCGGCTGCCCTGCTGCAGGAACTTGCCCAGACAAGGACCACACGGCTGGCCTATGACCGGGAGGAGGCCACGCTCGGCCAGATGTGCGTCGCGGCGCCCATTCTCTGTGATGGCAGGGCTGTCGGCGCGATCAGCCTTTCCGGCGCGGCGCATTCCTATGACGTCGCGGCACATGGCGCTGCCCTGGTGCGGATTACGGCTCAGCTGGGGCGGAAACTGGGAAGCTGACGCATTCGCGATCCGGAACCCCTTCCTCCCGGATGCTGTCCGCGCCTACTCTGGCTGGACATCCATCCACACCGTTTCACACGGAGTTTTGAAGGAGATCACCATGTCCGTCCTCATGAATCCCTACCTCAGCTTCCGGGACAACGCCCGCGAGGCCATGGCTTTTTATCAGAGCGTGTTCGGCGGATCCCTGGAAAGCAGCACGTTCGGGGAAATGAACATGGCCAATGACCCGGGCGAGGCGGACAAGATCATGCATTCGTCCCTGAAGACGGACGACGGGCTTGTCCTGATGGCCTCGGACACCCCGGCCGGGATGAACCTGGACGAGGGCAGCAGCTACTCCATCTCCCTGAGCGGCGACGACGGCGAGCGCCTGCGCGGCTACTGGGACAAGCTGCTCGACGGCGGCCAAATGACGATGCCGCTGGAAAAGGCACCCTGGGGCGACGTGTTCGGGATGCTGGATGACAAGTTCGGCACCAGCTGGATGTTCAGCATCGAGACGGAGGACTCCTAGGAGTTCTTTCCGGAGTCCGCCTGGACGTCCTCTCCGGAGCCGGCCGACATGCCCTGCCCGGCCGCCCACTCGGCAACCCGGGCGGCACTTTCCTCCTCGGACAGGTCCTCCACCCGGGACATCACGGACCAGCGGACCCCAAACGGGTCACGGATACTGGCGAACCGGTCCCCGGAGACGAAAGTGGTCAGCGGTTCGCGGACGGTGGCCCCGGCTGTTTCTGCCCGGGCCACGGTCTCATCCGCGTTTTCGCAGTACAGGCCCATCGAATAGCAGTCGGCGTCACCTTCCGGGGCAGGGACCAGCCCGTAGTCGGGGTTGGGTTCGCCCAGCTGCAGCCGACCGCTGCCGAAGTCCAGATCGGCGTGAACCACAATGCCGCCCATCTCGGTGGCATCGATCAGCCGGGCGCCAAAGACATCACGATAGAAGTTGATGGCTTCGCGGGCATTCGGAACGGCGAGGAACGGGGTCAGCGTGGTGACTCCGTGCGGGACGCCGCCTGTTGTGTGCCGGCCGGTGACACCTGACGTACCCGGCGCTGCGGCAGAGGAAGGGGAGTTGGGTGTAGTAGTCATGTCTTGACAGTAGGAGTGCGGACAGGGCTCAGGCTTGAAGATTCGCGACAGCTTGGCAGACGCGGACACGGGAGAGGCATCGGCCGGACACGGCAGGGACGGACATGGGCGAGGAGCAATGGCGAGGGGCGCTGTATCCCGCGCGGCTGCCCACCTTCCATCGGATCCCGGCACCGGCAGCGCTCGCAGACCGGGTGCGCTGGTTCTGGATTCCGGAATGGAACCTGGCCCCCGGCCGGGTGTCGCGGCAGGAATTGCTGCCCTTTCCGGCATTGAACCTGGTGGTCCAGCCGGGCGGCGTCACGCTGTCCGGTCCGGCGACCCGGCGTTCCTTCAGGGACCTGTCCGGACGGGGCTGGGCCGTGGGAATGCTGCTGCGTCCGGCGGCGGTGCCGGTGTTCGCGCAGGACCCGGGCAGTCTGCGCGGCGTCGAGATTCCCTTTCCTGCGCCGGATTTGCTGGCGCAGGTTTCGGCTGCCATGGCGGAGGACGACGGCGCCTCCCGCCGCAGTGCCGCGGCGGCTGCGGCGTCCGGCTGGTTGGAAGCACAGGTCCCTGCCCCCGGCGCTGACGCTGTGCTGGCCAACCGGCTGGAAGACCTGATCGCTGCGGATCCGGCACTGGTACGGGTGGAGCAGGCCGCCGAACAGCTTGGCGTCTCCGTCCGGACGGTGCAGCGGCTGGCACGGCGGCATGTGGGAGTGCCTCCGTTGGCCATGATCCGCCGGTACCGGTTGCAGGAAGCGGTTGAACGGGTGCGGCTGCAGCCCTCAACCCCTATTGCGGACATCGCTGCGGAACTGGGCTACGCGGATCACGCGCACCTGGCGGCAGCCTTTCGCGAGGTCCTCGGGTTCACCCCCAGCAGCTACCGCCGGTCCGCGGGCGGGTCGTAGCCAACAAGCGGGTTCCGGCCGGAAATGCCCGGACCTGACGCATGCACTAAGGTGGCTGGGCACCTGGATACCGACGAAAGACCCCCCATGATCACCACTGCCATCACGCCCGATCTCGTTCACGGAGCCGCGGAACTCGAAACCACTGCCCGGGGACTGCGGCCGCACCGCCTGCCCGCCGGGGTGCGCTCGCGTTTCCCGGATCCGCAGCTGCTCATGGCCGAGGCCCAGCCCTCCGGCGTCCGGCTGGTGCTGTGGACGACGGCGGAACGGCTGGAGATTGTTACGCACCCCGCCCGCGTGGTCTATCTCGGCGCCGACCGCCCCCGCGGACACGTGGATCTGCTGGTCGACGGCGAGCTGATGCACAGCGACACGCTCAGCGGGGGCTCCTACACCGAGGTCAACATGTCCACCGGCGCCAGCCGGCAGGTCGAAGGAGCCTCGCACACCAGTATCTTCACCGGCCTGCCTGCCGGGTCCAAAGTGGTGGAGATCTGGCTGCCGCACAACGAGTCGGTAGAGCTGGTGGAGCTGCACAGCGACGCTCCGCTGGAACCGCACCGCTATGACCGGCCGGTCTGGCTGCACCACGGCAGCTCGGTCAGCCACGGCTCCAACGCCGCCGCGCCGTCGGGCATTTGGCCCGCTGTGGCGGCGCGGATTGGCGGTGTGGAGCTGCGCAACCTGGGGCTGGGCGGCAGTGCCCTGGCGGATCCGTTCACCGCGCAGGTCATGCGGGACACTGCGGCGGACCTGATCAGCGTGAAGCTGGGGATCAACGTGGTGAACATGGACGCCATGCGGCTGCGCGCGTTTGTGCCCGCTGTGCACGGCTTCCTGGACACCATCCGGGAGGGCCATCCGGAAACACCGCTGCTGCTCATTTCGCCGATTTTCTGCGGCATCCACGAGGACACCCCCGGTCCCGGCGCCTTTGATCCGGCGTCCTTCGGCACTGACCAGGTGAAGTTCATCGCCACCGGTTCGCCGGAGGGGGTGGCTGCCGGCCAGCTGACGCTGCGGGTAATCCGCGACGCGCTGCAGTCCCTGGTGGAACGCCGGTCCGAGGACGCGAATCTCTATTACCTGGACGGGACGGCCCTGTATGGCGCCGAGGATGCTGAGGACCATCCGCTGCCCGATGCGCTCCACCCGGATTCTGCTACGCACCGGCTGATCGGGGAGCGGTTTGCGAAGTACGCTTTTGCGGGCGAGGGCCCGTTTGGACAGAACGCGAAGCGGGCTGTTGCCTAAGCGGACCCGTTAAAACTCGTTGGGGGTGCCGGCTGAATTCAGCCGGCACCCCCAACAGCGGAAATATGGTGGCGGTTAGGCCTGGTAGCCGCCGAACTTCTTGGCCTGCCGGTAGGCCTTGCTGCGGGTGAAGTACTCGCTGGAGGGCTTCATGAACATCAGGACGACGGCGGTGAACGTGGCCAGCAGTGCCAGCAGCGTCAGGATGCCGGAGACAGTCCCCGCGGCGAATAGGCCGATGAGCCCAAGGAGGGAGAACACGGCGAAAATGGTGATGACGATCCGCGCCCAGTTAAAGCCCGCGCGCACCAGGAAAGCGAGCGTCACCCGGACTGCGAGCCCGACAACGCCGGACAGCACTGCCGACAAGGTACCGCTCGCCACGCCGGCGGACAGCGTGTCGGAATCGACGTCCAGTCCGGCGTTCCGCAGCGTCTCCTCGAGGGTTTCGAGGTATTCGGGGGAGTTCACGTAGATCAGGCCGAAAGGCAGTGCAATGAGTCCCAGGACAGCGCTGGCGATCAGGAGCCAGAAGGCCTGATCGATTTGCTTGGGCCGGGGCGGCTCTTCGGCCGGGGTCATCTGGCCGTAGGGACTTCCCTGGTAGGCGTAGCCGCCCTGTGCCGGGGAGCCGCCCGGAGCCGGATAGTTGTAGTTGCCGGGCGTGCCGGGGCCGCCCGGATAGGCCTGTCCGCCCTGCGCCGGCTGCTGTCCCGGCTGACCCGGCTGGCCGGAATTCCACGGTCCGGGGTTGTTGCCGGACTGATCGTTGGGTTGGTTAGGTTCGCTCATAAGTTGTTCCCCCTGGAAGATGCTGTGCCGTGACGGCAATCGCGGTGAGCCGCCCGAGCCGGGCGGTCGAATCGGTCACGGCCAGCCTAGCGGTGATGGATGACGGATGACGGGATTCAAGGGGCCCGGTCGCCCTTGTTTTGCAGGGTTACTTGTTATTTCAGGCTTCCCAGTGACAACCCGCCCTGCCAGTATTTCTGCAGCATCAGGAAGGCGATGATGAGCGGGATGACGGACACCAGGGAACCGCTGGTCACCAGGTTCCAGACCAGGCTGTTGGCGGTGGCGGAGTTTGACTGGACCTGCCAGGCGTTCAGTCCCACCGTGACCGGCAGCAGCGTCTGGTCCGAGATCATGGCCAGCGGCAGGAAGTAGTTGTTCCATCCACCCACCACGGACAGCAGCAGCACGGTGACCACGGCCGGCCGCATCAGCGGCAGGGCAATGGTGAAGAAGGTGCGGATCTCTCCGGAGCCGTCCACCCGCGCCGCATCGAGCAGTTCGTCCGGGATGGCGTCCTGGACGTAGACCCGCATCAGGTACACGCCAAAGGGGCTGAGCAGTGACGGCAGGATCACGGCCCAGACGGTGTTGGTCAGGCCAAGGTTGTTGAAGAGCACGTAGGTGGGAATGACGAGCGCCGTCGCCGGCACCATCACCGAGGCCAGCAGCACCATGAAGCTGACGGTCCGGCCCCGGAACCGGTATTTGGCAAAGGCGTAGCCGGCCAGCACGGCGAGGACAGTGGCACCGACCCCTCCGGCCGTTGCATACAGGAAGGAGTTGCCCAGCCAGCGCAGGTAGATGCCGTTGTTGTACGTGGCCAGCTGCTGGAGGTTGTCGAACAGGGCAAAGTTCGAGTCGAACCAGAGCGGACCGCCGCTGCCGGTGAACAGGCCCTGGGTACTCTTGGTGCCGGCCACAATGAGCCACCACAGCGGCAGCAGAAAGTACAGGGACGCCACGGCCAGGAGGATGTGCAGGCCAACGGACCGCTCGCGCCGGGGTTTGGCGGCGGCGCGTTTGCGCCGCGGACCCGAGGCGGTGACGGCGTCGTCGAGGAGGGGTGCCGGTGTAGTGGTCATCAGTTGAGTCCGCTCTTCTTGCGGGTGGCGATCAGGAAAATGATGGAGGCGAGGAAGACCATGAGTCCCAGTGCAAAGGAGATGGCCGAGGCGTAGTTGAACTGCTGATAAGAGAACGCCAGGTTGTAGGCGTAGAGATTTGGCGTGTAGGCGGCGTCGATCGCGTTGCCGGCGAGCGGAGCGAGCACCTGCGGTTCGGTGAAGAACTGCAGCGTCCCGATAAGAGCGAACACCATGGTCAGGACCAGCGACGAGGTGACAATCGGGATTTTGATCTGCAGGGCGGTCTGCAGCTTTGTTGCCCCGTCAATCCGTGCGGCTTCGTAAATGGACGGGTCGATCGACTGCAGCGACGCATAGATGATGATCATGTAATAGCCGGTCCACTGCCACGTCACGATGTTGGTCAGCGACCAAAAGATCGAGTTCCGGCCCAGCAGGTCCGGCGCCTGCACATTCAGGAAATCGAAGAAGCTCACCAGCGGCCCGAAGGACGGGCTGTAGAGGAATCCCCACATCAGGGCACCGATAACACCCGGAATGGCGTACGGCGCGAAGATGAGCAGCCGCGAGAACCGGGACAGCCGCGTCCTGACGTCGTCAAGAAGGAGCGCAAAGATGAGCGCCAGCCCAATCTGGAGCGGCACAAAGACGACGGCGAACCCCGCCACCCGCGTCATGCCGGACAGGAACCGCTGGTCGGTAAAGGCCTTGACGTAGTTCGCCAGGCCGGCGAACTTCTCGCCGCCGGCGAGAGTGTTGGTGTGCAGGCTCATCCAGAACGCGTAACCCAGCGGCAGGACAAGGAATACCAGGAAAACGATTGCGAAGGGGGCGAGGAACACCCACCCGAACCGCGCGGTTTTGCGCTCCAGGCTGGTTCCCCGTTTCAGCGCGGCCGGGAGCCGGGCCGGCGTTTCAAGCTCTGAGGTGGCTGACATGTGTCTCTTCCTTGGGACGCATTGGGGGGGGGGTGACCTCCGTGCGGGCGGGGTCTGCCCCGCCCGCACGGAGTAACTTATTTCAGGGTGAAACCCTGCTCGGTGGCATAGGTTTCCAGTGACTCCTGGAGCTGATCCGCAGCATCCGAAGCTGAGATGTTGCCTTCGATCGCTTCCGAGAGCAGACGCTGGGACTCGTCGTAGTAGTACTGCGAGAAGGGCGAGAATGTCACGCCCTCATACTCAAGCGCTGCCGTGCCGAAGATTTCCTTATTCAGCTGCTGCCCGTCGAAGAACTCGTAGGGGCGGTTTTGGAAGTAGTCGGATTCGATCATTTCGGGGTAGGCCAGGAAGAGTCCGCCCACCTCGACGCCGAGTTCCTTGGTTTCCTCTGACTCGTAGAGTTCCGCGGCCACCCTGGTGGCGAGGGCGGCGTCGTCGGCCTGGACCGTCACGGCCAGCGTGCTGCCGCCCCAGTTCACCTGCTTGGGGGTGGAGGCATCCCACTGCGGGATCGGAGCCGCCCGCCACACCGCTTCCGCGTCGGCACCTTCCAGTGCGGGGATGTGGACGTTGTACCAGAACGGGTAGATGGCCGTGGCGTACTTGCCGGTGCCCAGAGCGGTACTGAATTCGGGGGTCCATGCCTGGTCGGTGCCCATCAGGTCCTGATCGACCAGGTCCAGCCAGTAGTTGAAGACCTTTTTGCTGGCCTCGTCATTGTGGTTGATGCTGATCTCGGTGGGGTTGCTGTTGTCGAACTCGAAGGGCACGGCATCCGCCTGGTCCAGGAAGGCGTAGTGCTGGCCCTGGCCGTTCGGCGCGAAGTTGCCGATCAGGGTCTTTCCGCCGGTGGCCTCGCTGAGCTGCTTGGCCGCAGCGGCGTACTCGTCCCAGGTGGTGGGAACCGGAATCCCGTGCTTGTCGAAGATGTCCTGCCGGTACCACATCCCCACGGGCCCGAGGTCGACCGGCACCGCGTAGACGCTGTCGCCGCTGGAAACATCGCGCCACGCACCGGCGGTGAAACTGTCCTTGTACTCGTCAATGCCGTGTTCGCTCATGTCCACCAGCCCGCCCTGCATGAGGAAGCTGTTCAGCCAGTCGTACTCGATCTGGGCGATGTCCGGGGCACCGGACTTCGACTGCAGCGAGGTGGAGAGCTTGGTGTACTGATCGGCTCCCTGCCCGGCGTTGGTCCAGCAGATCTGCACGTCATCGTGGCTTGCGTTGAACGTGTCGACCGTCTGGGCAGTGTCCTCGAACCAGCCCCAGTAGGTGACCACCGGGACGTCGTTCACCTTGATGTCGTTGGCGCAGTTTGTTTTGCTCGCGCCGGCCCCGCTGCTCCCGCCGCCGTCGCCGTCGTCGTTACTCCCACAGGCGACCAGTCCTGAGGCGAGGACCGCCGTCATGCCTGCTGCGAGCAGGTTCTTTGTTGTTTTCTTGTGCACCGCTTACTCCTTTGTATGGGTGGTGTTGGCAAATGCTTAGTGCAGGTCCAGCGCGGTCCAGGAGACCGGGGGAAGGGTCACGGTGACCGTTCCGTTGTCGATGCGTGCGCTCTTGTTGGGTTCGGGGACCACCCGGTCCTGGTTGTTGAGGGTGTTGGTGGCGGAGAAATCGTCGTCGTGCAGGGTGTCCGCGCTGCGGAGCGTGTCGACGCCGAGGGTGCCGGCGTCGATGCTGACGGTGACGGTTTCCGTGAGGCTGCGGTTGACCAGGAACACGGCAGCGGTTCCGGCTGCCTCATCCGAGGTGGCGACGGCGTCGACCATGGGCACGTCGCCGTACAGGGCGGTGGACATCAGCGGGGACTCGATTTTCGGATCCAGGACGGTGCCCCTAGCCAGCCGGGAGGTGATGGCAAAGGGGTAGAAGGTGGTTTGCCGCCAGGCCGGTCCCTCCGGTTCGGTGGTAATCGGGGCGATCACGTTCACCAGCTGGGCCAGGCTCGCGGCGGTCACCCGGTCCGCGTGCCGGAGCAGGCTGATCAGCAGGTTTCCGACGACGACGGCGTCCATCGCCGAGTAGGCGTTCTCCAGCAGGCGCGGGGCCTGCGGCCAGTCGGCGGGATCGGTGACCTTTTCGACGTCGTCGTAATGCGAGAGGTACCAGACATTCCACTCGTCGAAGGAAAGGTACATGGTCTTCTCGCTGCGGCGGACGGCCTTCACATGGTCCGCGCTCGCCACCACGGAGTCGATGAACCGGTCCATGTCCACGGCGGAGGCCATGAAGCTGGCGAAGTCATTGTCCTTCGGCTCGTAGTAGGCGTGGCAGGAAATGAAGTCGACGTCCTCGTAGGTCTCTTCCAGGACGGTCCGCTCCCAGTGCCCGAACGTGGGCATGTTGGCGCCGGAGCTGCCGCAGACCACCAGTTCCAGCGCGGGGTCCACCTGGCGCATGGCGCGTGCGGTTTTGCCGGCCAGCCGCGCGTATTC
This sequence comes from Arthrobacter sp. APC 3897, assembly GCF_030407495.1. GTDB lineage: Bacteria > Actinomycetota > Actinomycetes > Actinomycetales > Micrococcaceae > Arthrobacter_B. The sequence continues at coordinate 70,914 of NZ_JASDDG010000019.1, forward strand.
TTCGGCGGTGCCGTGGCCGAGCTGCCAGGGGCCGTCCATTTCATTGCCCAGGCACCAGAGGCGGATGGCGTGCGGCTGCGGGCTGCCGTTGCTGATGCGCTGGTCCGAGAGCGTGGTGCCGCCCGGGATGTTCGCGTACTCGAGCACGTCCAGGGCCTCCTGCACGCCGCGGGTGCCGAGGTTGACGGCGTACATCAGTTCGGTGCCGGTTTCCCTGCTCCACCGGGCGAATTCATCCAGGCCCACCTCGTTGGTTTCGGTGGAGTGCCAGGCCAGGTCCAGCCGGCGGGGCCGCTGCTCGCGGGGGCCCACGCCGTCCTCCCAGCGGTAGCCGGAGACAAAGTTGCCGCCCGGATAGCGGACGGTGGTCACTCCGAGTTCGCGCACCAGGTCCATGACATCTTGGCGGAAACCGTCTTCATTGGCGGTGCGGTGGCCGGGCTCGTAAATGCCGTTGTAGACGGCGCGGCCGAGGTGTTCCACAAAGGAGCCGAAGACCCGTCGGCTGACGGGCGCCACGGTGAAGTGCGGGTCAAGGGTGAGGCGGGCATCGGGCATGGGGACTCCGTTGTCTAAATGGTCCAGGGCCGGTGTACGTCCGGCGCTGCGGAAGGCTTTTTTCTGAGGTGCTGGTGGTGCAGGCTTGATGTAGGTACAACGTTGTACCCGGAACGCTAAACCGCGCACGGTTGAGGCGTCAAGGGTTCGGGGCATTGTTTTTATCCGGCTAGGATTTGAAGACGTTTTGGCCGGAGAGGCCGCAGGGCAGGAAGGCTCCTTCGAACCATGAATCCAACGCTTCACGATGTTGCCCGAGCCGCCGGCGTTTCCATCAAGACGGTTTCCAATGTCCTGAATGACAATCCCAAGGTCGGCCCGGAAACCCGCTCCCGGGTGAGCCGGATTATCGAAGAATTGGGATACCGCCCCAATTTGTCCGCCCGCGGACTGCGCTCCGGCAAAACGGGAGTTATTGGACTGGCCGTTCCGTCCATTCGGGAAAACTATTTTGCCGAGCTGGCGGATTCGGTGATTCGTGCCGCCGCCAAGCGGGGGCTGCGGGTGCTCATTGAGCAGACCAACGGCCAGCGGAAACTGGAACTGGCGGCACTGTCCGGCGGCCGGCTGCGCTTTGTTGACGGCATGCTGTTCAGCCCTGCGGCGCTGGGGCAGGACGACGCCGGCGCCCTTGCGGTGGACGAGCCGCTGGTGCTGCTGGGGGAGCGGATCTTCGGCGGACCCACGGACCACGTCACCATGCACAACACGTCCTCGGCGCGGGCCGCCATCGAGCACCTGCTGGGCCTGGGCCGCACCCGGATTGCCCTGGTGGGTGCGCCGGAGATTTCCGAGGATGCCGCCAGCTCGGCGAGCCTGCGCGAGCGCGGCTACCGCGAAGCGCTGGCAGCGGCCGGCATTTCCTTTGATCCGGATTTGGTGGCCCGCGGCGGCAGATGGGGCCGGGACACCGGCGCCGAGGCGATCCGCGGACTGTGCCGCAGGGGCGTCCGTTTCGATGCCGTTTTTGCGCTGAACGATTCCCTGGCCCTGGGGGCCCTGCGTCAGCTGGCGGTGGAGGGGCTGCGCGTGCCCGGGGATGTGGCAGTGATCGGCTTCGACAACATTGACGAGGGGCGTTTTTCGCTGCCCTCGCTCACTACGGTGGATCCCGGCCGGGACGAGATTGCCGAAACCGCGGTGCAGCTGCTGGCGGAGCGGATCGGCGAGAAGGGTGAGCCTGCGGCGCCGCGGACGGTGAAGGCGGGGTTCCGGATTGTCCGTCGCGAGTCCACGGGGTTTCGGGACGACGACGGCGGTAGGGAGTAGCTCCAGATGTGAGCGCTCGATTCGATTGGCAAACGCTTTGCGCTTTCGAAGCCATGAAGACGCGAAATTTTCCACCTGTGCAAACGTCGAAGCCAACAGCTAGCATGCATCCCAACTATGTCGACCGGTTTAAGCCGAAGTCGTCGCATCAGACTGCTGCGCCGCACCGTAGGAAGGAAATCCTTGCCCCTAGAAATTGGTCTGTGGCGCGTTACCGACGGCGCTGTTCACCTTACCCCCGCGAAGATGCCCAAAGAATCTCGCCTGGAGCAGCTGATTCTTGATGACCCGTCGATCCTGGAAACTGACTTGTTGCTTATCGGCAATCAAGTTCTCACCAGTCATGGAAAATTTATAGACATCTTGGGAATCGATGTTGATGGGGCAGTTCACATTGTTGAGCTCAAAAGGGACCGTACACCTCGCGACATCGTGGCGCAGGCACTCGACTACGCTTCTTGGGTGCAGGGTCTCTCAAATGACGAGCTGCGGGACATTTTTGCAAAGCACCACCCCGGCATCGATTTCGATACTGCTTTTGCGGACCGTTTTGAGGGTACTCCGACACCGGATGACCTGAATGAGGCCCACTATATTACTGTGGTTGCCAGTGATCTGGATGACAGTACGGAACGAATAGTTCAATACTTGAGCTCAACCCATTCCGTCCCTATAAATGTGATGCTTTTTCGCTATTTCTCCGATCAGGGGAATGATTATCTAGCCAGGACATGGCTTATTTCCAACCAGCGGCAAGTCAGTTCTACCCAGCCCGGTTCCAAGAAATCTGTTTGGAACGGAACGGATTGGTACGTAGCCTTCGGTTGGGAGAACCTCAGACGAAGTTGGGTTGATGCTCGGGAATATGGATTTGTCTCGGCCGGAGGTGGCGAGTGGTACTCTCGGTCGCTGCGCAAACTGCCAGTGGGTGCGCGAATTTTTGTGCACGTTCCGGGCCAGGGCTACGTCGGAGTTGGCATCGTGACGGGTCCGGCACTCCCCGCATCAGAATCTTTCCTCGTCATGTCGGGGGTAGAGCAGCCTTTTCGTCAGCTTCCGTTGCAAGGCGATTACGGTCTGCATGAGAGTGTGCAGGCTGAAGACGGTTCAGATGCCAATGAGTACATCGTGCCAGTTACATGGGAAAATACCGTTGACCTTTCAGAAGCATTCTGGCGGAAAGGACTTTTCGCTAATCAAAACAGTGCCTGCAAACTTCGTCATGAATTGACGCTTACCGAGGTATCCAAAGCTTTTCAGGTAACCAAAGCGGTCTAGCAACAGCTCCGTTTGAAGTGGGTTTTCCCGGTGACAGGAATTCCCGGGCCGAGGGTGGATGCCCCGACCCGGGATTCCTTGGTTGCTAGCGGCCTGCCTTGGTGAACAGGCCGGCCATTTCCTCAGCCGTCAGTTCGGTGCCCGCGCCGTTGTAGATGGCGTTGGTCACCACGGTCCAGGAAGCGCGCGGCCAGGTGCGGAACGTGATGTGCCCGCCGGCGATGGTCACGTCCCCCTCGCCGACGTTGAAGGAGGCAATGTTGGTTGCCCCGTTGAGCGCTTCGGCACCTAGAGCGTATCCGCTGACCAGCGGGTTGCCTTCGGCGGGGTACTGCGAAACCGAGGTTCCCTCCCCGGTCAGGCGGAAGGCGGAGTCGTTGTTGAACCAGGTGGGCCACGACGCCGGCATGCCCCAGGCTGCGGGAGCGGTGGTGTCGTAGTCCTGGGCCAGCAGGGCGCCGGGAACCATGAAGGCGGCGCGGTCCGCCGGGGTAATGTTCTCCACCGGCAGGCTCATGGCAGCGGCAGCGGTGAGGGACGAGGACCCAAGAGCAAGGATGCTGCCGCCCTGCTCGGCAAACTCCGCGAGCTTCTGCGGTGCATCCGGCACACCGGCCGCCCAGGCGAACTCCTCCGGGTATTTGGTGGTGTCCAGCCCGGTGGTCAGCCGTTCAGTGGAGATGCCCGGTGCCAGCACAATGGAGTCGAACTTTCCGGCCAAATCCGCGTAGTCCTCAGCTTCCACCACTTCATAATTGGTGCCGAACTGGTCCATCATCCACATCAGCCAGCCGCCGGGCATGTTGTTGGCCCCGCGGACCAGACCGATCCGGGTATTGTCGGCGAGTTTGATCGCCCCCGTTTCCGGCATCTGCGCCGTGGCGTAGACCGGCAGGCTGGTGTCGCGGATGGCCCGGGTGAGCGCACCGCGGGCACCGCGTTCGCCGGCGGGAACCATCAGCGCACCGGGAGCAAACTCCTGCCCGTTCACGGTGATGGGCCCGGCCGCACGGTACGCATCCACCCCGGCGTCCTGCAGATCGTCAATGATCCGCCCCAGTCCGTAGGACTCGGCACTGAGAATGTAGGCGCCGTTGCTTCCCGGCGGCCGGGGCATCTGAACCCGATCCTGCCGGATTTCGCGCACCTGCCGGGTGGCAGTCTCGAACGGCTCCTGCACCGCGGCAACATCCACGCCCATGAACAGGGCAATGTTGTCGGTGGTTTCGCTGTACGGCATGATCAGCGGGCAGTCGGCGCACTTGCGGGCGCTGTCCGGATACTCGTCGATGCGCAGCAGCTGATCCACCCAGCGGCCCAGCGGCTGCTGGGTGCGCAGGATGTATGAGCCGGCGGCGAACTCCCGGCCCTCCGCGGTGAAGGCTGCCGTGGCCTGCTCGATTTCCACCTCGCCGAAGTCGAAGATCCGCATCATGTCATACACGGCGTAGGGGTCCCGCTGGCCGCTGGGCACCACATAGGCGTACGGGCCGCCGTCCCAGTTAACACTGTTCATGTTCACCCGGTAGAGGTTGTTCAGCAGCCAGGACTGGGGATCCGAGGCCACCGTGTTCATGCCGGAGAAGGCAGCCGAGGTGGCGTACTGGACAATCTGCTTCAGCGTCCAGGTGTCGGAATCGTAGGGCAGGGGAGAGCGCATTGTTTTGTCGACCGGTTCCAGCACGCCGTCTCCGGTGAAGGGGTAGGCCAGGTCCCGGACTGAAGCGATCTCGGTCAGGAAGGTGGAGGTGCCCAGGAAGGTGCCGTAACCGGCGACGTCGGCGTTCCAGAGAATGCCGTACGCGTCGTCGGACTTCACGCCCTTCAGGCCTTCGGCCACGAGGTCACGCTGGGTGAACTGGCCCAGCGCGTTCGAGGAGGAGATGGCGATGGGATCCACGGCCGTGGACAGGGGCTCGTCATACGGCGGGGTCCAGATCCGGGGACTGTTGGTTCCGGCCTGGTGCATGTAGTGCTGAACCACCGGACGGTATTTCTGCTCCAGCTGCACCCGGGTCCGGGATTCCTTCTGCGTGAACATGAACCAGTCGCGGTTGTTATCGTGCCCCACGTAGGAGTGGTAGAGATCCGGGTACACGCGGTTGTACTCCGTGCCCGCGGTGTCGTTGAAGTAGTCCACCACCATCTGCTGCCCGTCCGGGTTGGCGGAGGGAACGATCAGCACCACCATCTTGTCCAGGATCTTGTTCATGGCGGCGGAGTCTTCGGTGGCGAGGCGGTGGACGACGTCGACCAGCGCCTGCGTGTTTCCCACTTCCGTTGCGTGGATGGAGGCCTCAACGTAGTAGACCGGGACGGTTCCGGCGGCGACCTTGCGGGCGTAGTCCTCTTCCTCCATCCCGGCCGCGGCGGCCTCGGCAACCATCGCCTCGGGATCGGCCAGCCGCTCGTTGGTGGCGAGGATTTCATCCAGCCGGTTCAGGTTCTCCTCGCTGCTCATCCGGAGGATCGGGTACTCGTTGTTGTCGGTGGTGCGGTCCACCACTTCGTAGTCAACTTCCGGGGACTGCGCGGCGATCGTCTCGAAGTAGTCGCTGATGTCCGCGAAGGACGCGAGCCTGCCTTCGTCGCCCATCTCGAAGCCGAAGTACTCGGCTGGGGCGGGAAGGTCCGGGAGTTTGCTGCCGGGCGGTGCATCGCCGCGGTAGCCGGCGGCCGGGGAGATGGCCAGTCCCAGCAGGGCGAGTGAGGCAATAACGGCGGTGGCTGATTTGTGCCTTATCTGCATGGAGGAATCCCTCATACGGGCCGCGGCCAGTTCCGGCCACGGCAGGGTGCTGCTTGAATACAGCGCATCGAAAACATGCGGTGTTGCAGCTGACGGTGCCCGGCCGTCGTCGAACCGGGCACCATCAGCCGTGTCTGTGCCGCACCCAGTGGTGATGCGGCGGCGCGAGTGTAGGAGGGACGCTAAGGGGCTGGTTGGCAATGATCAACCGTTGTGGGCGGATTTGGGTCGGGTAAGCGGAGGTGGTGTTGTTTCTTGGGCGGATTCTGATTATTGGGGCGGTACTGATGCGTGGCAGCACAGCCTGCCCGACTTGTCGAGGGTAAAGCAGTGTTCGGCAGTCGCAGAGGGGCAGGGACGAAACCGGTGGATTGGGAGTGTTCGGACACGGTTGGCCTTGCTGCTACCCCGGGTTCACCATCGATTAACCTCCGCTGGGTGAACTCGGAGAGTCCCAACCGAGCACGAACCAGAGGTTCCATGAATACTGAACTGCACCCCGGTCCGCAGGTGTCTGCAGGCCTTCCACCCTCAGCTGCCGGACTGTTCAATTTCCGTGACGCGGCAGCAGGAACCGGCACTCCGGGACTGCGCCGGGGACTTCTCTTCCGGTCCGGAGCCCTGAACGACCCCAACGCGGCAGACCTCGCTGAGCTGGCCGCAGTGCGGATCGCCACGGTTGTGGACCTGCGCGAGCCGGGGGAGGTCGCCTCCGCTCCCGACATTGTTCCCGCCGGCATACGGGTGGTGAACGTTCCGCTCTACTGCGGAAGCATCCCCGTCTCCGAACCGATAGAAACCGTCTACCGGCATTTGCTGCAGAACTGCGCCCAGGCAATGACCAGCGCCGTCGGCGAGGTGATCAGGAACCTCAATGGCGGGGTCCTGGTGCACTGTGCTGCAGGGAAGGATCGCACCGGGCTGGTCATCGCGCTGGTGCTTGACGCCGTGGGGGCCTCGGATAGCGACATTGTGGAGGACTACTCCTGCACCGAATCGGCCCTTCCCGATTCCTTCCGGCAGGCTGTGCTGACCCGGCTCAGCGGTCTGATCAGCGATCCTGCGGAAATGGCTACCGCTGTCCGTCTGCACCTGGCCAGCCCGCCCGAGGTTATGAACGGCGCGCTGCAGGACTTGGCTGCAGAATCCTTCGAGGGCGAGACGGGTGCCGCCGCGTACCTGCTGCGGCACGGTCTGGGCCAGGATTTGCTGGACCACGCCCGCATCCTGCTGCACGGTACCGGACTCCCCACGGCATGACCGGGCTCGGATATACCCTGATCCACCTCACCGACACTCATCTGAAACATCCGGGTGAGCTGCTGTTCGGCGCCTTGGATACGTGGGAGCGCACCGCCGAAGCGCTGCGTACTGCGGGCCGCTACCGGCCCGACGCCGTCGTCGTTACCGGCGACGTCGCGGATTGCGGCCGGGATATCTATGCCGACGCCGCCGGCATGTTCGCCCGGGCAGGGCGGGAGCTGGGCTGCCCGGTGATCGTGCTGCCCGGTAACCATGACGTTCCCGGCACCCGGGCGTGGACGGGAGAAGTGTTCACTGGTTCGCGCACAGCCCAGGGGCCGGGCCCTGGGGATGACGTGCATTTCGTGGGCGGACTGCGCCTTATCACGCTGGATTCGGATGATCCCGGACAGCCCGCTGGCCGGCTCACCGGGGAACAGCTGCACTGGCTGGATACTGTCCTGGCCGATCCTGCCCCCCGACGGCACTGTGCTTGCCCTGCACCATCCTCCCGTCGATTCGCTGCTGCCGCAGCTGGCCGGCCGCGGCCTGGCCCGTCCGGCGGAGCTTGCCGGCGTGCTTGCCGGCACGGACGTCCGTGTTGTCCTGTGCGGGCACTACCACCATGCGCTGTCAGGCCGGCTTGGAGGTGTGCCGGTATGGGCGGGCCCGGCGGTGTCCTACGGCCAGGATCTTTTCGCTCCGCCGGAGACCGTCCAGGGCCTGGACAGCAGCTGGCTCTCGGTCATCAGGCTGGGCGAAGGCAGTTTCAGTGCCGTGCCGGTGCCGCTCCAGCGGGCCCAAGCCGTGGTGTTCAGCAGGCCCACCGCACACCTCAAAGCCATTCCAGCCGCGGCCACCACCGCCACCAACCGTTCCACCCATCCCCTCCCGGAGCCCGCACGGGCACCGGGCCACCCTTCCCGGCAGCAGCCGTTGCTGCCGGTGTTCCAAGGAGAACCCCTTGCTGCGCAGCTCTAAGAACCCCGCCCTCGCTGTCCTCTCGCTTGCTTCGCTTGCGCTCCTGACCGCCTGCGGCGGCAGCGCCGACGGCGCCGAGAACGCCCCGGCAGCCGCTGCTACCGGTGCCACCGGAACGCTCACGGTGTACACCTCCGAGCCGCAGGCCAAGATCGATGAACTGGTTGCCGCCTACAACGAGGTCAATCCGGAGGTCAGCGTTGAGGTTTTCCGCGCCGGCACCGGCGAGCTGAAGACCCGGATCGCCACCGAGAAGGAGACCGGCGGTATCCAGGCCGACGTGATCCTCGCCGCCGACGTCCCCACGTTCGAGGCGTACGCCGCCGAGGGTGACCTGCAGGTCCTGGACATCGACAACACCGCAGAACTGAACCCGGATGTTGTCGACGCCGAGGGCTACTACGTAGGCACCCGCATCATTCCCACCGTCATCGCCTACAACACCACCCTGGTGGACAACGCCCCCGAGTCTTGGGCCGAACTGACCGACGAAGAATACAAGGGCATCATCGCCATGCCGAACCCAGACGTCTCCGGTGCCGCTGCCTTCAACACCACAGTCTGGCTCGAGACTCCGGCGCTGGGGGAGAACTGGTTGAAGGACCTGGTCAAGAACGAACCCACAGTGCTGGAAAGCAACGGCCCGGTGGGGCAGGCCGTGGCCGCCGGCACTTCGGGCATCGGGATTGTGGTGGACTATGTGGCCCGCGAACTGGCAGCGAAGGGCTCACCGATCGCCTTGTCTTACCCGAGCGACGGCGTGCCATACGTTTCCCAGCCGGCCGGCGTCTTCACCGATGCGAAGAACCCGGACGCCGCCAATCAGTTCGTGGAGTTCCTCGTATCGAAGGAAGGCCAGGAGCTGGCCGTGGCGCAGTCCTACCTCCCGGTGCGCGACGACGCCGGCGTCCCCGAGGGTGCGCCGGCCCTCGCCGACGTGGAGCTGCTGAACCCGGACCTCACGGTGATTGCCGAGAAGCAGGCAAGCGCCGTCGCGAAGTTCAATGACCTCCTCAAGTAACTCGGTGGCCATGCCGGCTGGGCAGATCACGACCGCCGGCCGGAGCCCCGCCGGACTGAGCCCCACCGGCGGCGGGCCGCGGGGCGACGGACTGCACTGGCTCCGGTTGGCGGTCTGGGCGGTGCTGGCGTTGCTGGTGCTTCTGCCGCTGGGCGTCATTGTGTTCCGCGGGGCCCAGCCGGCCAACTTCGAGGTGCTCACGGACCCCGACGTGCTGGCGGCGGCGTGGAACTCCGTTTCCTCCGCCACCGGATCGGCCGCGTTGGCCACCGCATTCGGTGCGCTGCTCGCCGTCGTGCTGGACCGGACGGATCTGCCGGGCCGGACGGTGCTGCGCTGGATTTTCCTGTTGCCGTTCCTGATCCCGCCCTTCATTGGGGCGATGTCCTGGATGGCGCTGCTCGCGCCGACCGGCACCGTGAACAAGACGTTGATGGCACTGACCGGTTCCGCGGACCCGGTGCTGGATATTTACGGCGGCGGCGGTGTGGTGTTCCTGCTGGCTGTGCACTCGTATCCGCTGGCCTACCTGGTGATCAGTGCCGCGCTGCGCCGGGTTCCGGGCAGCCTGGAGGAAGCCGCCCGGATCAGCGGTGCCGGCGGGCTGCGCACGTTTTGCCAGGTGACCCTGCCGCTGGTGCGCCCAGCCGTGGTGGCCGCGTTTGTGCTCACCCTGGTCGCTAACCTCTCCGACTTCGGCATTCCCGCGCTGATCGGCCTGCCCGAGCGGTACACCACGCTCACCACCCTGGTGTACCGCTACCTCGCCTCCGGCACGGTGACCAATCCGCTGCCCGCCGTGGCTGCAATCGGCGTCGTACTTCTGGTGCTGGGCCTGGCCGCCGTGCTGCTGCAGCGTCGGCTGCCCCGGGGCAGCGAACTGGGCGGCTCCGGAGCAGCCGCATTGCCGCTGCAGCTGGGATCCGCCCGCTGGGTGGTGGCGGCGCTGCTGTGGTCCACCGCCGCCGTCGTCTGCGTCCTGCCGCTGCTGGCGCTGACCGAGCAGGCGCTGCTGCCCGCGCCCGGTGTGCCGTTGACCTGGGAGAACCTGACACTGGCGAACATCGCCCGCGCCGTCACCAGCGGCGGAGCGCTCTCCGGCATCGCGAACTCGGTGCTGCTGGCGCTCGGTGCCGCGCTGGCGTGCGGCGTGCTGGGACTCGGTGTTGGTGCGCTCCTGACCCGCACCAAGCATCGTTCCAACGCCGCGCTGGACGTCACCGCCATGCTGCCGCAGGCACTGCCGGGCCTCGTCCTGGCCGTCGCCTGGCTCCTGATTGCCCCGGCGCTGGGCATCTTCAACACGCCGTGGGTGATCCTCGGCGCGTATGTCATGGCGTTCCTGGCCCTGGTGGTCCAATCCGTGCGGGCACCGCTGGAATCCGTGCCGTTGTCCTTGGACGAGGCCGCGCGGATCTCCGGTGCGGGTCCGCTGCGGGCACTGGGCGACGTCGCGCTGCGGCTGAGTGTGCCCGCGGCGGTGAGCGGCGCCGTCGTCGTCGCCTTGACCGCCGTGCGCGAACTGACCATTTCCATCCTCCTGGTGGCGCCCGGCTCCCAGACGCTGGGCGTGGTCATCTTCAACCTCCAGCAGGCCGGGGACTATAACTCGGCTTCCGCCCTGGCGCTGCTGGTCACGATCGTCGGCGTCGCGGGGCTCTCCGCGACCGCCGCTCTGGGAGCCCGCCGCACAGCGCGCACCCGCTTCCGGAAGGGAAAGTAAATGTCTTCGATCAGCCTTCAAAACCTGCGTCACGTCTACGCCAACGGCCATGTTGGCCTCGCGGAGGTGGACTTGGAGGTGCACGACGGTGAATTCCTGGCTTTGCTGGGCCGTCGGGTTCCGGCAAGACCACGCTGCTGCGCAGCATCGCCGGGTTTGTCCAGCCGGAGGGCGGCACCCTACGCCTCGGCGGCACGCCGGTGGCGGGCCCGGGCGCCTGGGTTCCGCCGGAGAAGCGGAACCTTGGGATGGCGTTCCAGGATCACGCGATCTGGCCGCACTGGTCGGTGGCGAGGAATGTGGGGTATCCGCTGCGCCTGGCGCGCGTGC
>NZ_JASDDG010000019.1:82092-82862 GCF_030407495.1 Arthrobacter sp. APC 3897
GATGCGGAGGCCCGGGTGCGCAGCGTGCTGGGGCTGGTCGGGTTGGAGGGGCTGGGGGAGCGGGCACCGGCCGCGCTCTCCGGCGGACAGCGCCAGCGCGTGGCACTGGCGCGGGCGATCGTAGGCGCTCCGCAGGCCCTGCTCCTGGACGAAGCATTGTCTTCCCTGGACGAACCGCTGCGGGCCCGGCTCCGGCTGGACTTGAAGGCGCTGACCAGCGAGCAGGGACTGACCTCGGTGCACGTCACGCACGACCGGGCGGAGGCCCTGGCCCTGGCGGACCGGGTGACGGTGCTGCGGGCCGGGCGGATTGAGCAGATCGGTACCCCGGAGGAGCTGGTGCGGAGGCCGGTGTCGGCGTTTGTGGCATCGTTCGTCAACGATGCCGTGCTGCTGGACGGGACCTGGGCGGAGGGACGGCTTCAGATCGCGGAGGGCATCAGCATCCCCGGCGGACGGCTCGAAGCCGGACCGTGCTTGGGCGTGGGCGGACTGGGGCACAGTGCCCTGGCGGTGACCGCCGCGGTGTCGCCGCTGGACCTGGTGCTGCATCCGGTGCAGTCAAACCTCGCGCACCCCAGCCCCTCCGGGGACACCGGCCGGGCATGGACCGGTGTGGTGACCTCCGCGCTTTACGGGCCGCACGGGTTTGATGTCTCCGCGGACTGGCAGGGCAAGACGCTGCGGGCGCATGTCACCGGCTGGGCGCCCAAGCCGGGGGACCGGGTCATGCCGGAGGTGCTCCGGGCGCATGTGTTTGCGGCTGACGG